>DATLVC010000304.1:0-26385 GCA_035577685.1 Micropepsaceae bacterium
TGCCCCATAGCAGACGCTCCTGTCAGCACCGACACCCGCCCCGTACCGCTGACGCGCACACGCGCCATCTCGAACGGCCCCCGGCCGGTGCCTTTCAGCCCATGGGCGATTCCGATCCCGATAAAGCGCCCAGATTTGCGCGCTTGCGTCTGACGGCGCGGGAAATCCTCCCAATCGGCGCGTTGCAAAATCTCGGCCTGGGTCGCGAGATAGTCGCCGCTGTCGTACAGAATGGGGGCGCCAGAGCGCGCCTTCAGCGGACTCTCATACGGCATCTTCTCCGGCGGAATCAGATTGCGCCGCCGCAATTCGCCGCGATCCAAATTCAATTCGCCCGCCGCGCGATCCATCAGCCTCTCCATCGCGAAAGCGGCTTGCGGATAGCCCGCGCCGCGAACCGATGACACCGGTACCTTGTTGGTGTGCGCGACCACCACGTCCATGGCAAGGGCAGGTACCATATAGGGACCTGTCACCGCCGACGCCGAGTTGTACGGCAGGTTCACATCCTGCAGCGCATAGGCGCCTTGATCGTGGACGAGTTTTCCGCGCATGCCCAGGATACGCGCATCGGCATCGAGCGCGAGTTCGAGGGTCCAATATTGATCGCGCTCTTGCACCGCGGCGATGAAATGCTCGCGCCGGTCTTCGGCCCATTTCAACGATCGCTTCAACAATTTCGATGCCGCGACCACGGCCACATCTTCGGGATAAACACAGAGCTTGGGGCCGAAGCCGCCGCCGATATCGGGCGCGATGACACGCAGATGATTCTCGTCGATGCGCACGAAGGCTGCGAGATTTTGGTGCAGATCATGCGCTTTCTGGGTCGAAGCCCACAGGGTGATCCCATCGGAGCTCGGTTGATATTCGGCAACGCAGCCACGGCCCTCCAGTGAATGCGCGCCGCCGCGATGCTGAAAATATTCCTCCCGGAAAACATGGGCGGCGCTGCGAAAGGCGGCATCGGTATCACCATAGGCAACGCGATAGGTGCTTATGACATTGGATGTGAGTTCGCGCCGCGCGGGTGCGGCACCCGGAAGCGCCGCCGCGCGAGCATCCGTAACCGGCGTTAGCAGATCGTAATCCACGTCCACGAGCGCGGCGGCATCCTCCGCCACGTAGCGGCTCACCGCTGCGATCAGCGCGACGGGTTCGCCGACGAAGGCAACCTCGCCACAGGCGAGCGGATGGGGCCACAGATTCTCGCGCGCCCGCCCGCCTTGGCCTGGCTCACGCACCATGCGGCGCTTGGCGAGCACCGGCGTCAGATCGTCCAATGTCAGAACTGCGTGAACGCCCGGCAACGCGCGGGCCGCTTTTGTGTCGATGCCGCGAATGGCAGCATGTGCATGCGGGCTGCGCACAAAGGCGACGTGGAGCAACCCCGGAATGCGGATGTCGTCGACAAACCGTCCCTGACCGGTGAGGAGCGGGCCGTCTTCCAATCGGCGAAAGCGCGAGCCGACTCGGCCATCACGTCCATCGTCGCTTTCCATGCTCAATAGATGGCGCGCGCGGCCTTTGCGACCACGTCCTTGGGAAGTGCGTAGAGAGACGCCACCACCGCTTCGGCTTCCGATGCACTGACGGGATTGATGTCGATCATCGTCTTCTTAGCGTCGGCGAGAAAGGCCGGGTCTTTCAGCGTGTCGGCAAAGGCCGCAACCAACACGGCTTTGCGCTCTGCGGGAATGCCCGGCGGGGCGACGAAGGGGCGCGCCAGGACTTCATTTGCCACAGCGAAATCCAGTATCTGACGTTGTTCCGTCGTTTTGGCGAATTCGCTCGCAAGCGGCACATTCGGCAGATCGGGATCTTTTGCCGGCGCCGCCTGGATCAGGACATTGATCTTCTTCTCCTTGATCCAGTTTTCGTAGCGCGCTTTCACCGTGCTCCAGGAAATTCCGCACAGCCCGTCTACTTCATGGCGCTGCATGGCAAGCGTGATGTCGGTGGTACCGGGAAATCCGGTGGCGAGACGGATTTTGGCGCCGAACACGTTTTTGTAGAGCTTCGCGAAAATATCGGGATCGCCTGCCGCCCCTTCACCGCCGGCGGTGAATTGCTTGGTCATGGCGTCGTTCCAAGTCTTGATCGGGGACGTGTTCCAGCTGATGCAGACCGTCACGTCCTTGGTCATGCTGCCGAGCCAGGTGAATTTCCGCGCGTCGATATTCGTTTGGCCGATAAGTGCAGCACTCGCCATGCCGCGGGCGAAGGTTCCAATGACGGTGCCGTCTTTCGGCGCGACCGAAAACACATAATTTGCGGCTTTGATGCTTCCAGCTCCGGGCATGTTCTGCGGAATGACCGTAGGATTGCCCGGAATGTGCCGGCCGAGATGCTGCGACAACACGCGCGCATAGAGATCGTAACCACCGCCCGCCGAATAGCCGATGATCACCGATATGGTGCGGCCTTTATAGAACTCCGCCGGCGTGGCGGCGTGCACGGGTGCAATGCCCAACGCAGCTGCCGCAAGCGCGATTCCAAGGGCAGGGCGAGCGGCACGGCACAACATGAGTCGCGAACCTACCCGAAAAGATGAGGGAATTTTGCTTTCAGATCACTGCGTAGCTTGGGGCTGACGTCCACCACCGGCGGAAACGTGCCTTTCAGCAATTTGTCATAGGGGATGCAGGCATCGATCAGGATGCGGTTGTTGAAATTGCCGGGCAGATAAAGCGGGTCGCGCTTGGACGCCCACGCCTTCTGCACCAGATCGATATCCGTCATCGGGTCGAACCGCGTCGACATTGCCCAGAGCACCTGATCCAGATCGCCGGCATCGATGTCTTCATCGACGACGACCGTCCACTTCCCCGCGTAGGCGCCACCCTGGCAGGAGCATGCCACATGCAGCACGTTGCGCGCATGCCCGGGATAACGCTGCTTGATCTGAATCGCGGTAAAGCGCGTCGCGGGGCCTGCTTCGTGATTCCACACGCCCAGAATATCGGGCAGGCCGCAGGCTTCCAGCGCGCGCCATACCTGTGCCGCACCGGCGATGCCCTTCAACAGACCGGTTTCGTCCACCGGCTTGTGCTGCGGTGCGCAGGTCAGGATGGGATCGTTGCGATGCAGGATAGTCTTGATGTTGAGATAGGGGCGTGGAACCGTATCGTCGGAATAGTAGCCCATCCATTCGCCGAACGGGCCTTCCTCGCGAACCATTCCCGGCACGGCTTCGGCTTCGATGGCGATTTCGGCATCGGCGGGAATCGGGAACCCCGTATAAGGCCCTCGGATCACGTCGATGGGCTCGCCTCTGAGGCCGCCTGCAAAATCGAGTTCGCTGATTCCTTCTGGTAAGGGACTGGCTGCCAGCATGAACAGCAGCGGGTCCTGGCCAACCAGCACCACCACCTTCATGCTCTGGCCGCGCTCGAAATATTTGTCGCGATGGATGCGGCCATGTTTGCCCTCGGTGATCTGGCAGCCGATGGTCTTGCCGTCATAAACCTGATTGCGATAGCAGCCGAGATTGAACCAGCCCGCGTCGGGGTCTTGCGTAATCACACAATTGGCCGTGCCGATATAACGTGCCTTGTCCAACTCGTGGTGCCGCGGCACGGGAAATTTCAGGACGTCGATGGCATCGCCTTCCAGCACGTTCTGAAGGATCGGGCCATCCTTCATGGTGCGCGGCGGGATGTGCTTCATCGTCTGGATGCGATTGTAATATTGCTTGACGATATCGACCTTGCGCTCGCGCTCAAGCGGCAGCCCCAATGTCAGCGCCACCCGCTTCACCGAGGAGAAATGGCCGTAGAGCGTGCGATGGCCCTTCGGATAGCCGGGAATCTCATCGAACAGCAGCGCCGGCGCGGTGCCGTGGCTGTGCTCGGTCAGCATGTGGGTGATGGCGCCCATCTCGGCGTCCCAGCTGGCGCCGTTGACACGCACCAGCTCGCCCATTTGTTCGACGCGGTCGATCCAGCCCCGCAGGCCGCCATAGCCGCTTTGGACGAGTTTCAGGCCAGCTTCACTCAATAACGCCTCCTGATTGTGCCAAAATTTGTATTAAGATTGATTTTGGTACGGAGACTATCCTAAATCCTCACTCCATGTGCAAGCTCCACCTGCACAAAACGCCCTTACGCGAAGGCCGGATGGCAAAACGTTTTCATGATGCTGAACGGTGCGGTCGAGTAATCGGCCGCCCGCTCCCCAGGCTTGAGGACGAGCCTCTACTGCGGGGGCAAGGGCGCTTTGCCGACGACATCACATTTGCCGGGCAGCTCCATATGCGGATTGTGCGCTCGCAAATCGCACATGGCCGCATCGTGACGATCGACGCGGATGCGGCGCTTGCGTTGAAAGGTGTGGTTGCGGCGTGGACCGCGGGCGATATCGCCAATCTCGGCCCGATCGATTTCCGCGATCCCGCGGCGGAGGTGTTGAAACCCTATCGGCAATATGCGCTGGCGCGGGACCGTGTCCGCTATGTCGGCGATCCGGTGGCGGCGGTGTTCGCCGAAGACCCATATGTTGCGGAAGACGCGGCGACCTTGGTCGCGGTGGAAATCGCAGAAATCGCACCGCTGATGGATGCGAGTGCGACCCCGGGCGAATTCGCCCCAGGCCTTTCGACCGAGCCGATCACCATCGAGAACGCCTATGGCGATCTCGATGCGGCGTTTGCGGCGGCGGCCCATGTCATAGAGCTGGATCTCTCCATCGGCCGGCATTCGGGGGTACCGCTTGAGACACGGGGCGCAATCGCTCGCTACGATTCTGCCCGCGATGTGCTGGAACTTTACGGCGCTGCCAAGGTGCCGCACCGCACGCGGGACAATCTCGCGCGTGTTCTCGGACGTGCGCCGGAATCGGTCCATCTCAAGGAGGGCCATGTTGGCGGCGGGTTTGGCATCCGGGGCGAACTCTATCCAGAGGACGTGCTGGTCGCCGCCGCGGCGCTCCGTTTCGGCCGGCCGGTGAAATGGATCGAGGATCGCCGCGAGCATCTGATCGCCGCCAATCATTCGCGCGAGCAACGTCATATCTTGCGAGCAGCCGTGGACGCGGAGGGCCGGGTGCTCGGCATGCAGGATGAGTTCTTTCACGCGCAAGGCGCCTATGTGCGCACCCACGGCGCGCGGGTCCCCGACCTGACCAGCGGCATGCTATCGGGGCCGTATCATATGCCGGCCTTTCGCAGCACCGCGCATTTTCGTCTCGTCAATAAGACACCCGCCGCGACCTATCGCGCCCCGGGCCGCTACGAAGGCACGTTTGTGCGCGAGCGCCTAATGGATGCGGTAGCCGCGAAACTGGGCCTTGATCGCATCGAGTTACGGCGTCGCAATCTTATTCCGGCAGAGGCGATGCCCTTCGCGCGTGGCCTCTCGGCGCTTGGCACCGATGTGGTGCTGGATTCCGGTGATTATCCCCTCTTGCTCGACAAGGCGTTGGCTGAGATAGGTTGGGATGCCCTGCAAAAAGAATGCGGCGTGCGGCGTGCCGCGGGGGAAGCGGTCGGGTTGGGGCTTGCCTGCTTTGTCGAAAAAACCGGCCTTGGACCCAAGGACGGCGTGCATATCAGCGTCGATGCATCGGGCGATATGGAACTGGTCACGGGCGGCGCGTCTTTGGGTCAGGGTTTCGAGACTGTGATGGCGCAGATTTGCGCCGATGGCTTGGGCGTTGATTACCGTCGCGTGACCGTCGTGCACGGTCAGACCGACCGCATTGCCGACGGCGTTGGTGCGCATGCTTCGCGGGCGACCGTGATGACCGGAAGCGCCACCTATGACGCAGCGCTGAATATGCGCAACATAATTTTGGACATCGCGGCCGAGCTGCTGCAAGCGCCGGTCTCGGTGCTCGATATCGTGGATGGGGTTGTCGTCTGGCGAGGTAATGAATCCGGTCCTTCGATTGCAATCGGTGATGTCGTGCGGCAGCGCGGAAACGGCGTGCTCTCATGCGAAGGTTGGCACCGAACCGATCATATGACGTACCCTTATGGGGTGCATGTTGCGCAAGTGCGTGTGGATCGCGAAACCGGCGGAGTCACCGTCGAGCGTTTCCTCGTCGCTTATGACATCGGCCGCGCCGTCAATCCGATGATGATCGAAGGTCAGATCGCGGGCGGCTATGCGCAAGGACTGGGTGGCGCGCTGTATGAGGAATTCCGTTACGGCGCTGAAGGCCAGCCTCTGTCGGTGACCTTCGCCGACTACCTGATGCCGACCGCGTGTGAAGTCTCGCACGTGGATGTGCTCGTCACCGAAGATGCGCCAAGTCCGCTGAACGCGCTCGGCCTCAAAGGCGCAGGCGAAGCGGGAGTCACGGCTGTGGGCGCAGCCATTGCCTCGGCCATTGATGACGCCATCGGGATTCCCGGCGCGGTGACGGAACTGCCTGTCACCCCGCAACGCCTGTTGGAATTGCTGAAGCGCTAACAGCGCTCACCAAAAAGAAGGCCAAAACCTTAGCGGCCGGGCGAAACCTGCGATATATTCCAACCCAGCAATACTTGGCCAAGGAGACTTCGTGGCACGCGCTATTCTGAGGAGATCAGTCTGCGGCGTAATCGCGGGGGTGGTCTGGATGACTCTGCCCGCCAAAGCCGCGCAAACCGCCGCCGCCATACCGGATTTCTCCGGCTTTTGGGCGCGCACCTCGTTGGGTTTCGAGAACCCCGCGACCGGCCACGGCCCGCTTGCCAATCTCAATCATCGTGCGAACGGCGCTTCGAATCTCAGCCTGCTTGCGGGCGATGACAAAGACCCGATCCTCAAGCCCCAGGCGGCCGAAGTGGTGAGACGACTCGCGGAATGGGGCCGCAGGGACGAAGCCTTTCCGCAGCCGTCGAATCAATGCCTACCCTATCCGCCGCCTTACATCGCATCGAACAATCAAGAAATTCAGCTGATACAGCTGAAAGATCGCGTGCTCATCCTCAACATGTTCGACCATCAGATACGGTATGTGCGGCTGAACGCCCAACACCCCGCGAAATTGACGCCGTCTTGGTATGGCGATTCCATCGGGCATTATGAGGCCGGCGCTCTGGTCATCGATACGGTCGGCATAAAGCCCGGGCCTTTTCCGATGACAGATATGATGGGCACCCCTTTCAGCAAACAGCTTCATGTGGTGGAGCGTTTTGCTCTCGTCGATGCCGCGACGGCGAAGAAATTTGCCGAGCGCGGCGAAGCCGAAAACGGGGTGGTCGCGGGTCTGAACGGGGATGGGGTTGAGATCGACACCGAGCATCAAGACAAGGGCTTGCAGCTTACGGTGACGGTCGAGGACCCTGGCATGTTGAACGGGTCATGGTCTGGCACCGTCACCTATCGCAGGCCTCTGCTTGATTGGGCGGAAAGCGTCTGCGCCGAAAATCCCCGCGAATATTACGCCGGCCGCGACACCGCAATCCCGCACGCGGACAAGCCCGATTTTTGAACAAGGACGAAGCCAGCGTGAACAGAAATGATCACGTCAAAACGCGCTTTCCGATAGCGGGATTGATCTTCACGGCGATGATCGCCGCTGTGGGCGGAAGTGCGCAAGCCGCCCCGTCGATACCGGATTTTTCCGGCCTCTGGGCGCGCACGACATTCGGCTACGATCTTGCGGCTTCCGGCCCTGGTCCGCTGCGGAATCTTGCCCGCCGGTCCAACGGCACCAGCGACGCTTTCAAGTTGGTGGGCGATTACCACAATCCCATCCTCAAACCGGGTGCGGCCGAAGTGGTGCGGCAGCATGGCGAGGTTTCGCTCGCCAGCCGCTCCTATCCGGATCTCTCCAATGAGTGCCGGCCGTTGCCGCCGCCTTACGTGCTCAGAATCGCCCAAATGCAGATGCTGCAGGAAAAGGACCGCGTCACCATCCTTTACATTCAGGATCATCAGTTCCGGCAGGTGCGCCTGAACACATCCCACCCCGCGCATGTGACGCCGAGTTGGCAGGGCGATTCCGTCGGTCACTATGACGGCGATACGTTGGTGATCGACACGATCGGAATCAAGACTAGGCCGGGTTCCATGATCGACATGTACGGCACGCCGCACAGTGCGGCCCTGCATGTGGTCGAGCGCTATCGTTTGATCGATGGCGAAGCCGCCAAAGAAGCGGTGGAGCGCAGCGAACGCGAATATGGCCGCCCCACCACCGAGCCCGTCTATGTCGATTTCGACTATAAGGGCAAAGGACTTCAAGTCCGATTCACGGTCCACGACGAGGGCACCTTCACCACGCCGTGGTCCAGTGCGGTGACGTACCGTCGTTCGGGAAGCGAGTGGGGCGAGATTGCCTGCGCCGAGAACACCAGCGCATATTACCCAGGCGCCACGACAACGGTACCGCACGCCGACAAACCGGATTTCTAGGAAAGCGGGAGGAAAACGATGTCGAAAGCGATTCTGATGGCACGCCTCGTTGCCGCATCGGCTTTCACTCTGGCCGCCGCCCTGGCTGCGGACGGCGCTGAGACCGTTCCTGATTTTGCCGGCGTATGGGGCCGTAACACCATCGATTACAGCGCGCCAGCAACCGGCAAAGGTCCGATCCAGAACATTTCGGGCAGTCGCAACGTGATGGTGGGGGACTATAAGGACCCGATGCTGAAACCCTGGGCGGCGGAGATCGTCAAACGCAATGGCGAAATCGCCAAGACCGGCGACGCGTTTCCGACCGCGCACAATCAATGCTGGCCCGAACCGCCGCCCTACATTCTCGGCAATCAGCAATTGCAGGTGTTGCAGCAAAAAGATCAGGTCACGCTGATGTATTCGCACAGCTCGCAGGTCCGCCGTGTGCGCCTGAACGGAAGCCATCCCGCGACGCTGACGCCGTCTTGGTACGGTGATTCCATTGGCCACTATGAAGGCGACACGCTCATCGTCGATACGGTGGGAATTGCGGTGGCGCCGCTTTCCACCGTGGACCGCTACGGCACCCCGCACACCGAGGCGCTGCACGTCGTCGAACGCTTCAGCATGGTCGAGCAATCGCGCGTGAGCGCCGAGCCGGTTCGTAACGGTGGCTTCCAGGGCGTCAACGATGATGCCGTCGACCGCGGCTACAAGGGTAAGGTTCTGCGCGTCGATTTCACGGTCGACGACCCCGGCACCTTTACCATGCCGTGGTCGGGGGCCGTCGTGTACAACCGCGCCAAGGGCCTCTTCATCGAGGATGTCTGTGCGGAAAACATCCATGATTATGTGACGGGCCGAGATTCCGCCGTGCCCGTAGCCAAGACCACGCTGCTGGTCGGCGATTGACCGTAAAATCGTGTGAATTCAAACGTCCGGCCCTCCCCTTGGGCAAACTGACGGCCTATACTCCGCACACTGCGTTTGTACGTGAGGAGTAGATGAGCCGGGTCGCGCTTCCACCGGAATCGAAGGCGGGCGCACCACGCGCGATCGATCTTCCCGGGCATTTGGCCGAACAGATTGCGCTTTTCGGCGCCGACGGATATTTCCGGGACGTGCTGGAGGCCTTGCCGGCCGCCATCTACACCACCGATGCGCAGGGACGCATCACGTTCTACAATAAGGCAGCCATAGAACTCGCCGGACGCGAGCCCAAACTCGGGTCCGACGAATGGTGCGTGAGCTGGCGCCTTTATTCCCCGGACGGGACACCCATGCGGCATGATGAGTGTCCGATGGCGATTGCCCTTCGCGAGAATCGACCCATCCGCGGCGTCGAGGCGATCGCCGAGCGGCCTGACGGGACGCGCGTGCCATTCCTTCCTTTCCCTACGCCTATTCGGGACTCGTCGGGCAAACTCATCGGCGCGGTGAACATGCTGGTCGACATCAGTGACCGCAATGAAGCCGAGACGAAAGTCCACGCTTTGATGAAAGAGCTACATCATCGTGTGAAGAACAACATGCAGATGATGCAATCGCTGCTGGGGGCGGCGGAGCGGGAAGCATCGAATCCCGAAGCCCGCAAAGTGCTGGGGGATGCGGTGAGACGTGTCGGGGCCATGGCCGCAGCACAACAGGGCATGTATTCCGCGAGCCCGCTGCATTTCGACGTGCAGCCCTTCATGGAATCGCTGGGCGGCAATGCCAATCGGGCTTTCGGCGCTCACGCGGATATCGCCATCGAATGCGCATCCGGCGTGCTGTCCAACGATGCCGCCGTGCCGCTCGCGCTCATCGTGAACGAACTCATCAGCAATGCGGTGACCCACGGCCGGGCCGGCCGCAGCCGCGTAGCCGTGAACCTAAGTTTGGTGCAGGAAAACGGCGAGTGGGTGCTGAGCGTTTCCGATGATGGTCCTGGATTCGAACTCAAGGAAACGGGAAAGCGGGCATCCGGCCTCGGGCTGGTCAGCGGACTCGCGCGTCAGCTCGGGGGAACATTGCAGGTGACTGGGTCACCCGGCGTGCACTGTGTCGTGCGCTTCGGAAGGGCGCGCAATGACCCTAAGTGAACGTACTCACTATCCGCCATAGCCGCCATATTTGTCGCAGCCGCCGGGATAGGTCTTTGCCGGGCGCAGGATCGCGGGGCCACTGTCGGCTGCTGTTGCCAACTTCAGAAGCGGGTTTGCCCGCAATTCCTCCAGCGTCTGTTTGATCTGACTTTCATTCTGTGAAACTTCCAGAACTAGCTTGTGCCGCATGGCAAGACCAAAATCCTTGTATTTGCGCACCACCACGACAACTGCATTTTTTCCGGCCACCACGCAGGCGGCGTAATATTTGTCGAGATCGGGATAATAGCCCTCCGAACTTTCATCCATGATCGGAAGACCGTTGACGGTGACGCCATTAGTGGCGGTGGTATCGTGCGTCTTCTGCAAGGAAAACCCGTCATTGTTCGGGCCGTCACCCGAGACGTCGACGACTTTGCGCGTTGCGACGATGTCTTTGTCGCTCTCTGAAAGCATGGCGAAAGCGCGTTCGAGGGCACCGCTGATGGAGGTGCGTGTGCCCGGCGTGCGCGGAATGGCGCGGATTTTTTCGGCCAGGGCGGCCGCGCTGGCTTTGTCCTGTACGATGGTCCAGTCGAGCACCACCCGGTCCAGGCGGGGACTCGACCAATCGAGCAGGGCTACCGCGATGCGCCCGAACGCGCCGCTTTGGATCGCCTTGACGACATCGGGGTCGAGGAAGACATCCGCGGTTCCCTTGCGCTGAAGCACAGCCTCTTCGCCTTTTATGCTGAGCGAAACGTCCGTGGCGATGACAAGCTTGAGATCGACTTCGATGGCACCCGATGGTGCCGCCGGTGCGGGGAATGCCGCGAATACCGCCATCGCTCCAGCCAGAAGGGCGAATTTCATCCGTTTACGGAACAGGGCCTCGCATGTTCCTGCTTTCATCGAAGGCCGGCCTTTGTGATGTCCCCAAGCGGCAAGACGATAGCCCGGCACTTAAGGCGCGGCAACGCTCACTCTTTGACCGTAACGGGAACCAACGGCGCGCGGGGCGCAGTATTGAGGTCGGGCAGCAATGCGGCCAGCAGACCAAGTGCCGGAAGATAGGAACAGAGCAGATAGATGAATTCGACGCTCGTGCGGTCGGCGATCCAACCGAGGGCCGCTGCGCCCAGCCCCGAAAGCCCGAAGGCGAAACCGAAAAACAGACCGGAGATGGTCCCGATCTTTCCAGGAACGAGTTCCTGCGCATAAACCACGATGGCGGGGAATGCCGACGACAGCGTGAACCCGATGAACACGGAAAGAAAGCCGGTCCAGAACAGATTCATATAGGGAAGCAGCAGCGAGAAGGGCAGCGCACCCAGAACCGAAAACCAGATCACATATTTGCGGCCGATCCTGTCTCCGATCATACCGCCGAGCAGCGTTCCAACCGCGACTGGGGCCAGAAACAGGAACAGGTAAAGCTGTGCCGCCCGCAGCGATACGCCGAAATGGTGGATCAGATAAAACGTATAATAGGACGCAATGGCCGAGAAATAGATCTGCTTCGAGAATATGAGAGCGAGCAGCACCAGAATCGCGCCGGTGACCTGAGCCCGGGACAGATCGGGTGCCTTGTGCAGTTTCGCGCTGGCCTTGATGCGCGCGATGCCGTGGTGCTTGTACCAGACACCCACATTGTAAAGGATGATGACCGAGGCGAGCGCCATCAGGGCGAACCACGCAACCGATGCCTGTCCGAAATTCAGCACCACGGCTGCGGCCGCTAAAGGACCGAGCGCCTGGCCAAAATTTCCGCCCACCTGGAACAGCGATTGCGCGAGACCATAGCGTCCGCCCGATGCCATGCGCGCGACTCGCGCCGACTCGGGGTGGAAAATCGCTGAGCCAAGTCCCACCAGCAATGATGCGCCGAGAAGCAGTGCATAGGTGCCGCTGATGGAGAGCACCAGCAATCCCACCAGCGTGAACATCATGCCAACCGGCAGCGAGAACGGGATGGCGCGTTTGTCGCTGTACATCCCGACCACAGGCTGCAACAGCGACGCAGTAAATTGATAGGTCGCCGTGATCAGTCCCACTTGCGCGAAATTCAGCTCAAGGCGCGCTTTCAGGCTGGGATAGAGCGCAGCCAGCAGCGATTGCATCATATCGTTGAGCAAATGGCAGAAGCTGATGGCGAACAGGATCGTGAACGCCGTCGCGTGAAGGGAGTTGTCCGCGAAAGCGGTTGAAGAGGACGATTTCAATTTCGATGAAGCTTTCGGCCGGATTCGCAAGTTCCGATAAGATAATCGGCTGCGCCCGTTAAACAACATTTACTTCTTGGGAAATACCCGGCCGCGGTAAAATCTGGTTAAGGGGTTTGGGCGGGCGGCGGGTCTTGGGCCGGCATCGGATCGGGCATCGCCGCGGGTGGCGCCCCATTCGGGCCGCGACCATCGCGCCGGAAACGCTGACCGAACTGGGCCCGGTTGCCTCGAAAACCGCCCGGCCCCAGGCCTGCTCCTTGCGCGAATCGGCGCCCCGCATAATCGCCCGTGAAGCGCAGGGATTGCTGGAAGCGAATGGCATCGCCCGACTGCCGATCGGGGTTGGAGGCCAGCACGGTGCCTTTAATCTCGAACAGATGATCCTTGGCGATGAATATCGCCAGATTGGAATGGCTGCCGTCCTTGCCGACAATGCTGAGCTGGCGCCCACGCTGGCCGTTCACGCGCGCGGGGATATCCACCTGGATATCGCCTTGCGAGCGTGCGGCTTCGACGGCTTGCGCCAAGGTGTTCTGTGGATCGGTGCTCGCACCTGAGAGGTCGGCCACCGTCACCGAGTAGAGATTGCCCTCTGCCTGAAGCGAGTAGATCTGGGCGTTTACGAAAGCGCCCGCCCCGGTCTCATATAGGCCGGTCGCCACATTTGGGGCCGCGGGGAAATGGATGGCGAATCCTGCATCGGGATAATCATATTCTATCCAACTCTGCGCCAACGCCGGGGTGGACAGCACGGCAAGAACGGCAACAACGCCTGCAAATACGCGCATGGGGAGATTTTCCAAAGGGATGGCTTGGAACCGTGACACGCAGATATGAGCCCACCCCAACCGCTTCGTTACATCTTTGTTGGCTTGGCCTGAACCGGGAACCGCGATAGCTATCGGGAGATGGAATCCGACCCGCCCGCGATGCGCCGCCTTTCGTCCCGGATGACGGTCTATTACAAGCGGGTCTTTCCGATTCTTTTCTTCGGAATAATCCTGTTCGTAACCGCGACTATGCTGCTGGCCGGCCGCGTTTCGAAGCAATTTCCGCCCGCACCCCTCTTCATCGTGCCGGCGGGCATGGCGGTGTTTGCCTATTTCATGATGAAGACCCTCGTTTTCGATCTGGTCGATGAGGTCTGGGATGCTGGCGGTGCGCTCATCGTACGAAACCGGAACAGTGAAGAACGGATCGTGCTATCGGACATCAGGAACGTCAGTTACTCGATCCTGGTGAATCCGCCGCGCGTGACGCTTTCGCTTCGCCGCGAGAGCGGCTTCGGAAACGAGGTGACATTCTGCCCGCTGCTACGGTTTCGGCCCTTTGCCAAAAGCCCGATCATCGATGAATTGATTGAACGAATCGACGCAGCGCGCCAGCGATAATTGAATTGGCACTACCGTCTGCGGCCGGTGCGGCGATTGTCGAGCACACGCCAGATGTTGCGGCACATCTGGGCAAGATCGCCCAGCCCCACGATCCGGTTGCCCACGGCGGTGTGGGGCATCGCAATGACCCGGCCATCCTTGTATCGCAGCAGCGGATCGTTCGGCGCCCAGGGCTCGGCATAACCGACATCCATGCCAACACCTGCAAGTCGCCCTGAATCGAGTGCGGCCAGCAAAGCCTCCCGATCCACCAAATCTGCGCGCGCGGGATTGATCAGCATCGCGCCGGGCTTGACCGCCTGCAACGCCGCCTTGCCGATGATCCCGCGAGTCGAATCGTTCAACGGCAGCTGCACCAGGATGTAATCGGATTGGCTCATCAGCTCTTCCAACGCTGCGAAGCGCGCGCCCAGATTGAGTTCGTCCGCCGGCGGCAGCCGGGTGCGCTGATGATAGAGAAGGATCATGCCGAAGGAGGCGGCGCGCCTCGCCACTTCGCGCCCCACTTCGCCAAGCCCGACAATGCCGAGCGTCGCACCGTGCAGCGAGCGCAGCGAAGGAATGCGCGCATAATTCGATCCGCCCGTATAGCGGCGGTCATAAGACCGAATCGGATGGCCTTTCGCGGCGAGGCTCTCTGCCGTCACCACGCCGTTGTAACGCCCGATGTCTTTGGCAAGCGCAATCATCAGCGCAAACGCCTGTTCGGCGACTGCGATATTCCCCTGGCGCGGCACGCTAAAGACTGTGATACGTCGCCGCTCACACGCCTCCATGTCGATGTTCGAGGTGATCGCGCCGAATTTGTGCACGATTGCGCTCGGCTTCAGTTTGGCCACAGCGTCTCGGTCCAGTCTCACGCTTTCGACGATGACCGCATCGGCGCCCGGCAATTTCTCTTCCAGCTCCGCCTGATCGCCAGCGAATTCCACCTCGGCCGGATAAAGTCCGGGTACTTCGCGGCGAAATTTCTCGCACCAGGCGGAAAAATCCGGCACGTCATGGGCAAAGAAATCCGCCACGGCGCGCGCGTGTTCATCGGACGCTCGGGGATCGAGGATTATCGGCAAAATTTTGAGAAAGTGATCGCTCTCCACTAGGATGCGCATTATCGAGCGCACCCCACGTAACGGCACATATGGCCCGTATTTCCAAAATCGAAGAAGACACTCATCCTGAGCTCGCGGATATTATCGGGCAAATTCGCGGCGCACGGCGCGGCCGACTGATCAACGTTTACAAATTGCTGCTGCACAGTCCAGCTCTAGCGGAGAGCTGGTTCGCGCACAATAATGCCGTGCGGTGGAAGACCATGCTCGAAGGCCGCCTGCGCGAGCTGGTGATCATTCGAATCGCCTATCTGACGCGGGTTTCCTACATCGTGGGCCAGCACGTACCCAATCTTGCGCTTCAGGAAGGCCTGACGCTCGAGGAATGCGAGGCGCTGAAGAACTGGGAGCCCTCGACGTTGTTCGGCGCGCGCGATCGCGCGGCGCTCCGCTATGCGGATTCGATGACGCACGACATCCAGGTCCCCGATGCCGTCTTCGCGGGGTTGAAGCCCCATTTCGACGAGCGTGGAATCGTAGAACTCACCGTGCTGATAGGCTTCTACAACATGCATGCGCGGGTGATGCAGGCGCTGGAAATCGATCCCGAATCACCCGACGCGCGTTAACCAAATTCCAGCTCAACGCGTTTGATAAGCCAAACCAGGGAACAAACCCGGGGTCTTTTGCGTTTGTGCGCGGAACGATGGCCCAAAGGGGCTTTCTTGGGGGATTGGGATGTTTCATTTGAAGTATAGCTGGGAGCTGCCGCCGGTCGGGTTAACCATGCCGGAGACGGTCGAAGACGCCATTCATCAGTGCGCCAAGGGTGAAGCTTCCCCGGGCGTGGCGCTGATGCAGCTTCTCGTCGCGTCCTGCTCTGAGGAGGAGACCGAGCGGGTGCTCGGGACGGCTATCTGGGACGCTCTCGAAGACCGCAATGCCGGGACGGCGGAACGTCTTGGGGCGGTCCAAAAGCTCTGGGACGGCGCAAAAGACCTTGTTGAATCCGCACTGGGGGATCCTCAACAAGTGGCTTCCCAATAGGTTTCCCGCGCGAGGATCCTGGGCAACCGCCCCACAGCGCCGGCGTTTACCTTAAACGATCTATCCGTTGAGGAAATGCCATGGAAATCGCGACCGAAATAACCTTTCATAATATGAAGCCGTCCGAGGCGATCAGAGCCGATATTCTCAAGCGCACTGCCAAGCTGGAAAAATTCTGCGGCCGCCTGATTTTCTGCCGGGTCTCCATCGAAGCGCGCACCAAACAGCACCGCACGGGCAATATCTATGAGGTGCACGTGGAGATGCAGGTGCCCGGCGGTTTTCTCGTCGTGAGCCGCGAACCCCATCATGTCAAGGAACGCCGCGCGCATGCCGACATGCGAACCTCAATCGTGGAAGCGTTTGCGGCGGCCGAAGAACAGCTGCGGTCTTTTGTCAAAAAGCGGAACGGCGGGGCGCGGCTTCAGGCGGCAGAGCCCGTGGGCGAGCAAGTTGCGGTCGAAGAGGGTTAGCCTCCCATGGTCACGCTCCAGCTTCCTATATAGACTCCGTTCCCGAGTCGCTGGAACTGTGCCCCGCTATGCGCGTTGGCTTTTTTCGGCCGCTCATAAGACGCAGCGCCGTGTACGGTTGAACGAATGCAGGTCTTCAAATCCTTCGGCGATGCATCCCCACATCTCGGCGGAGATTTCTTGGATCGCGCGGAGGCCGGACGGAAACTTGCACACGCCTTGGCCCATCTGAAATCCGAACGTCCGGTGATCCTCGCTTTGCCACGTGGTGGTGTGCCGGTTGGGTTTGAAGTGGCCAAGGCGCTTGAAGCCCCCCTCGATGTCGTGCTGGTGCGCAAAATCGGCATGCCCGGTCAGCCTGAACTTGCCCTGGGTGCCGTGGTTGACGGCGCCCATCCGCGGCTCGTGCTGAATGAGGAATTGGTTGAGCTCCTCCATCCTGGCAGGCGCTATATTGAAACCGAAGAAAAGCGCCAGCTCGCCGAGATCGAACGGCGCCGGGCGCTCTATGCGCGAGGCCGGCCGGCAATCGAGCTCGCCGGCCGGACGGTTATCGTGGTGGATGATGGCATCGCAACCGGTGCCACCATGCGGGCTGTCTTAAAGGCGCTGCCCGAATCGAAACCCAAGCGCGTAGTGCTCGCCGTGCCCGTTGCAGCGGTTGACTCCTTGCAGGCGCTTTCGAAGCTGGCGGACGAGACGGTGTGCCTCATGACGCCCGAACCGTTCTATGCCGTGGGTGCTTTTTACAGGAATTTCGAGCAGACGACGGATCAAGAAGTGATCGAGCTGCTTGCGCGCGCAGCAGAGAATGCCGCCAAGCCGCCCGACAATTAGGTGCGACTGTCGCCTCTTATATTCATTTGCTCGGATGGACGACGGCAATCAGTTGCATGTCGAACAAGAGCGCCTGGCCCCATAAATCCGGATTGTTATCGTTGCGCGCGTCGCCATAAGCAAGTTTGGCCGGTACGAGCAATTCCCACTCGTCGCCCTCCTTCATCAGGGACAACGCTTCTTTCCATCCCGGAATCAGTTTCTGCACCGGCAGATTGCGCGTTTCGCCAGGCTTGGTCTGATCGAAAACATAACCATCCACCCGCGTGCCTTTGTAGGAGACCGTGACGGTGTCGTCGGGGCTCGGTGTCTGACCCGTGCCCGCCTTGATGACCCTGTATTGCAGCCCGCTGGCAAGCACGATGACGCCAGACTTCTTGGCGTTGGTGGCAACCAGTTCGCGGTTCGCCTCGGGACTGATGTCGCCCGCCAGCGCCGGTCCGGCGAAGCTTAGCCAGAGCGCTGCAACGGCGATTATCCTCAACTGCATGATATTTTCTCAATTCCGCAATGGACGGTCACGGCTTGGGAACAACTATCAGCTTCCATGCGCGTTCGTCAGTCAAATATTTGCGTGCCACGCGCTGCACATCGGCAGGCGTGACCGTCTCCAGCCCGGGGCGGGCGTCGCGGATCAGCTTCAGCCGCCGCTCGTCGGTCTGCGCACCACCAAGCGAGCTCAGCCAATAATTGTTGGTCTCCACGGCCTTTTCGAGCGTGTCCAATTCGGGCTTGCGTGCGCGTTCGAATTCGTCCGCGCTTGCCTCATGGTCGCGCAAATCGGCCGTCACCTGCTTCACCGTGTCGAAGAAAAGCTGTGATTTGTCGGGAGGGATTTCCGCATAGGCAGCGATGTAGCCATATCCGGGGAAAATGCGGGATGCATTGGCCGTCGCCGACGGCGAATAGGTCGCTCCGAACTTGATGCGCAATTGCTCCATCAGCCGGAATTGCAGAATATCGGTCACAACGCGACGTGCGGCGCTTTCCGAATCCGCGAACACATCCGTCGTCTGCCAGGCAATTGCAGCGACACCCTGATCTGCGCGGCCGGCATGGTTCAGCACGATGGGTTCAGGCGTCGGCGCGGGGAATTTCAGATCGCCGGGCGCAGGTGGCGTCATTGGCGGACCTGAGCGCCGTGGCAACGCGCCGAATGTGGCGGCGACCGCTTTGGTGGCTTGCTCCACGGTGACATCGCCGACCATGGTCACCTCGATAGGGCCGTCGGCGAGCGCCGGGGCGATGATTGCTTTCACCTGGTCCAGTTTCGCCGACTTTACGTCCTGCAAGGTGGGGTAGGCCCAGCGCGCATCGCCCGGATGCAGAAGCTCGGCGAATTTGGCGCCGAACAGGGACATCGGCGTGGTGTCGAGCTTGGTCAGGCTGTCGCTGAGCGAACTCAGGCCTTGTTCGAACGGCTCGGGCCGCCAGCCCGGCTTCGTGATATAGGCGGCAAGCACCTGCATCTCGGTGTCGAGATCGGCCGGACGGGTTGCGCCGGAAAGAGCGAACGCATCGTCATCGACGCCAAATCCGACGCTGGTAATCTTGCCCGAAAGCGTGCGCCGCAAATCCAGATAGCTCAACGCTTCCAGGCCGCCGGACAGATACGCACCCGTGTCGATGACGATCCGATCCTTTGGGAAGGCAAGATCGCCGCCGGCAATGTTGACGCTGACGAGAATCTGGTCGGCGCGATATTTGGTTGGCTTCACGGTCAGGCGCACGCCGTTCTCGAACCGGATGAAGGTGGCATCGAGATCATCGACATGGCGGCTCTCCACGATACGTCCGGGCGAACCGAAGCTGGTATAGGGCCAGACCGCCAGTTGCAGTGGTGCGGCGTTGTCGAGGGGAGCCGTTTCGGCGTGGCTGAATACCGAAGCCAGCGCCGTTTCGCCGCCTTCGACCGGTTTCGGGCTGGAAAGCGATAACAGCGGCCCATTGCCGGTAAAGGCCGTGCGCAGAGCAGCGTTGACCTGATCTACGGTCAGCCCCTTCAGATCGTCTTGCAGAAGCGCAAGATCGGTCGCGTCGCTCGTGTACACCGAATCGCGGTCGACAGTGCCGACGATACCGTTGGCGATCCCGCGCGAGGCGCGCGTGGAAGTGGACGCCACGGCGGCCTGGGCACCGGCCAATGCGGACGCTATCTGGCGATCCAACTCCTGCTGGGTGACTCCTTGTGCCACGATTTGACGGCGGATTTTTTCGGCTTCCTCAAACGCGCGCTGCCATTTGTCGGCGGCATAGCTCACCCGAAGCGAGGCGATTTTGGCCGAACGCGACACATTCCCTCGTGAAGCGCCGGCGGCAAGGAAGGGTGCATCCGGGTTCTGCGCGGCTTGGGCCAGCCGCTGGTTGAGAATGGCAAAGCCGATCCCTTCGATGCGATTGCGATGACGGCGGGCCTTCGAATCCGGCGTGTTGTCATAGGGCGCGACCCAGGCGACGGACACGGTTTGCGGCGCGCCTGTTTCGATGAAGACCATGGCTTCCTGGCCACGGCTGACGGGTGTCCCAAGGTCCGGATCGCCGCGGGAAGGTCCCGGCTGATTCCAATCGGAAAAGCGGGTCCTGATCTCCTTCTCGATGGCATCGGGGTCGATGTCACCCACGATCACAAGCGTGGCGCGCTCGGGCCGGTAATAGGCATGATAGAAATCGGCGACCTGTGAGACCGGCGCATTCTTGATGACGTCCACTTTGCCGATGGGTGAACGCTCCGGTGCGAGCTGCCCCTTCAGCAGGAATTTGTTTTGGGCTTCGAAAGCACGCATGCCCGGGCCATCGCGCAGGCGTTCCTCGGACAAGACCGGGCCGCGCTCCGCTTCCGCCGAGTCAGGTTTCAGGCTCAGCTCGGTGGTAATGTCACGCATCAGCATGAACGCCGTGTCGAGCGTCTGGGGATCGGATTTGGGAACGTCGAACTGATAGATGGTTTCGGTCTGACCCGTGCTGGCATTGGCATCCGCGCCCACGCGCAAGCCCAGGCGTTGCAAAATCTGAAATACGTCGCCCTCGGGAACATGGGTCGAACCGCGGAATGCCATGTGTTCCAGGAAATGGGCGAGTCCGCGCTGGGCATCGCTTTCCATGAGAGAGCCGGCACCGATGCGCAAGCGGAAGGAAACTTCGTCTTTCGGCGTTGTATTCTTTTGAATGGCGTAGCGCATGCCGTTCGTCAGTGTGCCGAATCTGATATCCGGGTCGGCCGGAAGATCACTCTTGCTCTGCTGCCAAATGGGCGGAGGCGCATCGGCGGCACTGGCAAGCCGGGCAGGCCCGGAGAGGGACACAAGCAGAAGGGCAGCAAGCGCCACCCGCGACAGAAATCCCATCGAACGCATCGATTCTCACCTTGTAGGAAGCAACGAATATAGGGCTTCGCGCGATTTCCCGCCATTCACACGCGTGAGATTGCCGGGCCTCGTGCCTATACGAGGCTAAATTCACCAAATATTGTACGCCTGAATTGGCGCAAAAAGAACGGTATATTTAGTGTAGAATATTTGGAGCGCAGCATGGCGGGTGAACCGAACGTTTCGGATGATCTGGCGGTCAAGTTCAGCACGGAGAAGGACAAAAACACGCCCTATGTACGCTGGGTCACAGAGGAAGGGCTCGACATCATTCCCGCCCATTACGTGCCGAATTTGCGGCATGTGGATCTGAAGCCTTGGCCCAGGCGCGGCGGACGCGGCGTCTACATCAACCACGAGGCCTCGCGCACCTCGAATGATTGCTATGTCTGCGAGATCGCGCCGGGCAAGAGCCTAAGCCCGCAGCGCCAGCTGTTCGAAGAAATGGTGCTGGTGCTCGAGGGGCGCGGCTCAACCTCGATTTGGAACGATGCCGGCCAGCGCATCATGTTCGAATGGAAGGCCGGCGCAATGTTCGCCATTCCGCTCAATTGCTGGCACCAGCATTTCAATGGTTCGGGGCAGGAGCCCGCGCGCTATGTCGCCGTGACCAACGGCCCGGCCGTGATGAACCTTTATGACGATCCCGGGTTCGTCTTCAATTTTCCCTACGACTTCAAGAACCGCTTCAATGGTGAGCCGGATTATTTCACCGCCCATGGCGAGCAGGTGGGTTTCCTGCTGCACACCAATTTCATTCCCGATGCGGTCAATCTGCCGCTGATCGAAGCCAAGGAACGCGGCGCCGGCGGCGGCCACATCCGCTTCAACATGGCCAAGGGCTCGATCCCGAGCCACATCTCGCAGTTTGCCGTTGGCACCTACAAGAAAGGGCACGCGCATGGGCCGGGCGCGCATGTGATCGTGCTATCGGGCGAAGGCTATTCGCTGATGTGGCCGGAAGGCGAAGAGCCCAGACGCTATGAATGGCAGGTGGGCACGCTGATCGTGCCCCCGAACCGCTGGTTCCATCAGCATTTCAATTCGGGGCCGAAGCCCGCGCGCTATCTCGCTTTCAAGCATTTCAGCCCGCGCAATGCGCAAGGCGTGCCATTATCTTGGATCAGCCGGCGTTTGGGCGGCAATCAGATCGATTATGCGGACGAAGACCCGCGCGTGCGCGCGCTGTTCGCCGAAGCGCTGGCCAAGCATGGGCTGACGCCGCGCATGGACGAGGTCTATCAGAAGGAACTGGGATCGCTGCCGCCCAAAGCCGCGTGATATAGTGCCAAGGGGGAGAAACGAGATGGCCGTGCCGCGCGCCGATACGATTTCCCTTCCTTCCGTGATGGGGAAGGTGGCCGGAGGGGCCGTGATTCTCGCCGCTCTTCTATTTGTCGGCGCTCACGTCGCGGCGCAAACACCAGTCGATCCTGCTCATCTGACGGGTCCGGATCGTACCGCACGGCTGGTCGCTGGCGCGAAGAGGGAAGGCGAGCTTACCCTTTATTCCTCGGCGCCCATCGCGGTGATGACCGATGTCACCAATGCCTTCACCAAGAAATATGACGTCAAAGTCAGCCTATGGCGCGGCGGCTCGGAAGAGGTGATGCAGCGCGCCATCACCGAATCGCGCGGCGGCCGCGTCGCCGCAGACGTGATGGAAACCGCCGGACCCAATATCGAAGCGGTGGCCCGCGAAAAATTGTTGCAGCCGGTGGAGACGCCCGCCACGACCAATTTGATGCCCGAGGCGGTGGCGAAGAATCGCCCCTGGATCGTATCGCGGCTGTCGGTCTTCACCATCGCCTACAACAGCAATGCCGTGCGCAAGGCCGATGCGCCTAAATCCTATTCCGATCTCGCCGATCCGAAGTGGAAGGGCAAGCTCGGCATCGAAGCCGATGACGACAATTGGCTGATGGCCATGTCGGATGCGCTGGGCGGCGAGACAGGCCTGAAGCTGTTTCGTGATATTGTCGAAAAAAATGGCATTTCCGTGCGCAAAGGCCATTCGCTGCTCGCCAATCTCGTGTCGTCGGGCGAGGTACCTATGGCGCTGGATTCCTATCTCGATGAGGTTGCGGCGCTGAAGAAATCCGGCGCCCCGATCGAAACGGTTTTCGCCGCTCCGGTTATTGCTATGCCGACGGCGGTGGGTATCTTCAAGCGCGCGGCCCATCCCTATGCCGCAACGCTTTTCGTGGATTTTCTTCTTTCCGAGGAGGGCCAGTCAATTCTCGCTGCGCACAATGTCGTGCCCACCAACACCAAAGTCCAGCACCTGCCAGCGGGCGTGAAGCTCGTTTTCATGGATGCCGGCAAATATCTGGACGAGAACGCCAAGTGGACGAAGATGTACAAAGACATTTTCGTCAACCGGGTCCACTGATGGCCGACGCCCGCGATCTCCCGCCGCGCATTGCCCGGGCCTGCCGCGTGCTCGGCAAGATGGAGCTGACCCGCGCGTTGCGTGGCCATATCAGTGCGCGCATCCCCGGCACGGACCGCATCTTCATTCGTGCGCGCGGCCCGGCGGAATCCGGCGTGCGCTATACGACAGAAGCGGAAATTGTCGAAATCGATATCAACGGCAAGCCGGTTGCCGGCATGCTGCAGGGCTTGCGCACGCCGAGCGAAGTGTTCATCCACACCGAAATCTTCCGCGCCAGGCCAGACATCAATGCGGTGCTGCATTTGCACCCGCCGACCGTCGTACTGTTCACAATGTGTGGCGTGCCCTTGCTGCCGATTTACGGCGCTTATGATCCGCAAGGTCTCGGCATAGCCCTCGAAGACCCGCCTGTGTTCGAAAGCAGCGTGCTTATCAATACGCCGGAATTGGGACGCGAATTGTCGGCGACGATCGGTACCAAGCGCGCCTGTTTGATGCGTGGCCACGGTATCACGACGGCCGCCGATTCCGTGGAGGAGGCAGCGATCATCGCACTGTCGCTGAACGAGTTGGCGACGATGAATTATCAGGCGCGGCTTTTGGGCACGCCGCAGCCGATTTCGCATTCCGACGCTACAGCGCTCGCGCCCGCGATCAAGCGCCTAGCCGCGCGCGGGCCGCGGCCGGGCGAACCGGGTGAACCCGTCGTTACCGAATGGCGTTACTATTGTCGCCTGACCGGCGAGGATTAACGTCGCGCCCTTCGCGGGCGGAGGCGAGAATGGCGAGACAGATTTCGAGATTGGCTTTTGCCCATTCCCCGTTCGGAAAGACATCGCGGTTTTCGGTCAGCGCATCGCGCAGTTCGATCAATTCGGCCGCGCGGCCTCGATAGGGTGGAATGGGAATCTCCTCCCGTCCATCATCCGTATAGAGATAAAGTCCGTCTGGCGATTGCCGCATGACGCCACGTTCGCACGAGACGATGGTGAGACCGACGAACGGCATCGCATCTCCCGTCTTGGTCTCGCGCGCCATACTTTCACGATATTTCTCGCTTGCGTCGAGCGGCACTTTTCTCGCTGCCGGTTTCGTGGACGCCGTGCGCTCCCCGAAGATGCCGATGTCCCAGGTCAGCTCGCTGGTCCGAAAATAGCCGTAACCGTTTAGGCTGAGATTCGCGACCGTGGCGGACTCGAACTGAATCAACGCGGAACAATTCCCTTCGGTCGGCATATCCGCGTCCCAGCGCCCGGTCATGGCGCGGACCCGCGTCGCGCGCGAGCCAGCGATGTGGCAGGCAATATCCACGAGATGCGGCGCCTGGCGCAGGATGAATCCCGCGCCGAGATTCTGATCCAGCTCCGACGCCAGCCGCGGCCGCCGCAGCCAATCGTTGAACCACCAGCTGTCGATGGCGATGACGCGTCCCAGCCGGCCGCTTCGCGCGATATCGGCCATGGCGTGCACCGGGGGATCAAAAATCTTGGAATGACCCTGCAATAGCCGGACGCCCGACGCGCGGCATGCCACGACCATGGCATCGCACTCGGCGAGACTGGCTGCCAGGGGCTTGGCACAGATGACATGCAGCCCGCGCTCTGCCGCGGCCAGGACGTGTGCGCAGTGCAGATGGTTCGGCGTTTCGATCCAGACCGCATCCACTTCGCCCGAATCGCACAAAGCCTCCACCGATTCGAACGCCGGCAGGCCGTGGTCGCGCGTGAAATCGGCCCGCGCCTCGGCTCGGATGTCAGCGGCGGCCGTCAACCGCACGCCCTCGACCTTGGCCATACAGGGGAGCACCAGCCGGGACGCCGCTCCCAACCCCGCGATTCCGATGCGAATTGTCGCCAAATTCGCTTCCATTGGACCATTGCCGTCGACTGACATAATAATCGCCCGTTACGCCGCGCCTACGGAAAACCCATGCTGACGGCCGAAGAAAACGAATTGCTGACCCGCGTGGGGCCGGGAACCCGCATGGGCAATTTGCTCCGCCGCTATTGGCAGCCCGTGGGGGGGCTTTCCGAGATGGAGAGCCGCTGGACGCTCAGGGTCCGGCTATTCGGTGAAGATCTGGTGCTGTTCAAAACCCGTGGCGGCCAGTTCGGTCTGATCGCCGAAGCCTGTCCCCACCGCGCGGCCTCGCTGGCCTATGGCATCCCGACGGAGGACGGCATCCGCTGCGCCTATCACGGCTGGAAACTGAACGGCGAAGGCCGCTGCCTGGAACAGCCCAACGAAAGCGAAACCCACGCGCTTCGGGGCAAGATCGTCACCACCGCCTATCCCGTGCAGGAATTGGGAGGCCTCCTCTTCGCATATCTTGGGCCTCAACCGGCCCCGCTGCTTCCACGGTTCGACGGTTACGTCGCGCCGCGAGCTATCAAACATATCGGCAAGCGCATGATCCCCTGCAATTGGCTGCAGATCATGGAGAACTCGGTCGATCCGGTTCACACCGAATGGCTGCACGGTGCGCTGTACGAATTTCGCAAAGGAACCAAGGTCGCTATCTCCAAGCACCACGCGAAAATCGCCTTCGACGAATTCCCCTTCGGCATCATCAAGCGGCGGCTGCTGGAGAACCAATCTGAGGAATCCGACGATTGGCGCGTCGGTCATCCCCTGCTGTTTCCGAACACGCTCGCGGGCGGGTCGGGTGGCGGGTTGTGGACACAGCAAATCTTCCAAATCCGCGTGCCGATGGACGACATGCACACCATGCATTTCTGGTATCACGCCTATATCCCGCCGGCCGATGCGGAGGTGCCGCCGCATCTACTTGCCCGCGTACCGGTCTACGAGCCGCCGGTGATGGACGAGAACGGCGAATATCTGCTCGATTACATCCACGCCCAGGACATCATGGCCTGGGTGACGCAAGGCGCCATCGCCGACCGTACCAAGGAAAAACTTGGAGCCTCCGACCGTGGGCTGGTTCTCTATCGCAAGATGCTGAAACGCGAGGTCGAGAAGATCGAACGAGGTGAGGACCCCCTCGGGATACTGCGGGATCCGGCGCAAAACAGCGTGATCGCGTTGCCGCGCGAGAAGGGCAAGGATATGTATTCCGACGGCTTCGTCAGCCATATCCGCCGGCAGATGTCGAATTTCTCGCCCATCGCGGAAGAGTTGATCGAGGTCTTCACCAAGCATCGCGGCCGCACCTTAAACGTCCGCGAACCCGCCCCAGCCGCCGAGTGA
>DATLVC010000305.1:0-2437 GCA_035577685.1 Micropepsaceae bacterium
ATCCGCAAGCACCCTTGCGTCGTTCCCGTGACGTTGGGCCAGCGCATCCTGCGCGCCGATACCGCAGCCCTTGCGGCGCTCGCGGTATGGCAGGCCGTCGCGGGCGATTGGGTTAAGTACAGCCCCGGCTTGTAAGTCCCGAGGCGCGACACTAGGTTCCCCACAACCCGCCACCAACCGCGAATTCTAATCGCGGGACAGAGGAAACCCGCATGTCCATCCCGCAATCCGCCGGCGGGCCTATTTCTTCGCGTGCCGATCTCGTGGCCCATATTGCCGCGGGATCGAAGCCGCGTGAGCAATGGCGGATCGGAACCGAGCACGAAAAATTCGTCTATGGGCTGAAGGACTATAAGCCGCTGCCCTATGAGGGCCGGCCCGGCATCCGGGCGCTGCTGGAGGGCATGGCGCGCTTTGGCTGGGTGCCGATCCTGGAAGGCGAGAACATCATCGGCCTGTCGCAAAACGGGGCGACGCTAAGCCTGGAACCCGGCGGACAATTCGAGCTTTCCGGTGCGCCCCTGAAATCGGTGCACGAGACCTGCGTCGAGGTGAATACCCATTTGAAGCAGGTGCGCGAGGTCTGCGCCGAAATCGGCGCCGGTTGCCTCGGCGTCGGCTATGCGCCGACCTGGCGGCTCGACGAAGTGCCGGTGATGCCCAAAGGGCGTTACGCCATCATGCGTCGCTATATGCCCAAGGTCGGCGGCTATGGCCTCGAAATGATGTTCCGCACCTGTACGGTCCAGGGAAATTACGATTTCGGCTCCGAAGCCGACATGGTGAAAAAGTTCCGCGTGGCGCTCGCTTTGCAGCCTGTCGCCACCGCGCTGTTCGCCAATTCGCCCTTCCGCGAGGGCAAGCCCAACGGGTTCCTGTCGCTGCGCAGCCAGGTGTGGACCGATGTCGACAATGACCGCGCCGGCATGTTGCCCTTTGTGTTCGAAGACGGCTTCGGGTTCGAACGCTATGTCGATTATGCCCTCGATGTGCCGATGTATTTCGTCTATCGCGACGGGCGCTATATCGATGTGGCAGGAAAGTCGTTCCGCGATTTTCTCGCCGGCCGCATCCCCGAGCTGTGGGGCATCACGCCCATGATGTCGGATTGGGCCGATCATCTGACGACCATCTTCCCTGAGGCGCGGCTGAAATCCTATCTGGAGATGCGCGGCGCCGATGGCGGCACCTGGCGGCGCATCTGCGGGTTACCCGCGCTCTGGACCGGCATTCTCTATGATCAGACGGCGCTCGATGCGGCGTGGGATCTGGTGAAGGATTGGACGGCGGAGGAGCGCGAGACCATGCGCGCCGCGGTGCCGAAGCTCGCCTTCCGGACTCCGTTCCGCAAGACCAATGTGCTGGAGCTGGCCCGCCGCATGCTGGAAATCGCGACGGCAGGCCTGCGCTCCCGCCGGGCGCTCGATTCCAGCGGCGGCACGGAGGAGGGCTTCCTGCAACCCTTGCAGGAATTGGTCGATCGCGGCCAGACGCGGGCGGACGAATTGCTGGGGCTCTATCACGGCGAATGGAAAGGCGATCTCTGCAAGCTGTTCGAGGCTTATAATTTCCTTTGACGATCACGCGCGCGTGCCGTCGTCGGCGTCTTCATCGCCGCGGCGCCAGCGCCAGCCGCCTTCGGTTTTCTTCCAGGCAATGACCAGGAATGGGATCGAGATCGCGACGACGCCGAGAACGCGCAGCACCGGCGTGCCGGGGTAGCCGAGATAAAGTTCGTAGATCGACGGCACAGCCAGGATCGTACCGAGATAGGCCGCGAACAGCGCCCAGCCCTTCCAATTGAGCGGCACACCGGCACCGATGCCGCGCTGCTTCGGACGAAACCAATATTCGGTCATATCGGATGCCTTGAAAACGACGTTCCGCGACCGATGTGTTAGCGCGTTTTGCGCGCGCCGTCAGCCACTGTTGCGCAGGCCCGCCGAGACGCCGTTGATCGACATATGGATGGCGGCGATAGTTTCGGGGTCGTCCTTGCCGGAGCGGCGGCGGCGCAAGAGGTCGAGCTGAAGAAGGTTCAGCGCATCGATATAGGGCAACCGCAGCCGGATCGATTCGGCCAGCGCCGGATTGTTCTCCAGCAGCGTCTTCTGCCCCGTCAAAGCCAGCACGATGTCCTGCGTGGCTTTGTATTCGACCTCGATCCGGGCAAAGACCGCATTCGCCAAATCCTGATCCTCGACCATATCAGCATAGTGCCGCGCGATATCGAGGTCGGTCTTGGCCAGCACCATTTCAAGATTGGAGATCACGGTGCGGAAGAATCGCGACTGCGCATAAAGCGCGGTCAGTTCTTCGCCGCGTCCCATCTCTTTCATCTTCGCCGCGGCGGCGCCGAAGCCGTACCACCCCGGCAACATCGCGCGCGCCTGCGACCAGCTGAATACCCAGGGGATGGCGCGCAAATCTTCGATCC
>DATLVC010000306.1:0-16249 GCA_035577685.1 Micropepsaceae bacterium
GCGGCATCGCTGCGGCGGGAGGTGTCATCAAAGCGGCAACACTGACGGGCTCGTCGGCCGGGGCCGCCGATCTCTCCAACCCCGGCAATGTCATTGCGACGCTGAACGGCTTCACCAATGCAGCCGGGCCACTGACGCTGAGGAACAGCGTGCCGCTGACGATCACCGGCACCGTCGATGCCAGCGGCCAGACCCTGACCCTGAACGACACCGGCGGTGGCATTGCGGCATCCGGCGCCGCTATCAAAGCGGCAACGTTGACGGGATCGTCGGCGGGAGCTGCCGATTTCTCCAATCCCGGCAATGTGATTGCGACGCTGAACGGCTTCACCAACACATCAGGACCGCTGACGCTAAAGGACAGCGCGCCACTGACGATCACCAGCACCGTCGATGCCAGCGGTCAGACGCTGACCCTCAACGATACCGGCGGCGGCATCGCGGCGTCCGGCGGCGCCATCAAAGCGGCGACGTTGACGGGATCGTCGGTCGGAGCTGCCGATTTCTCCAACCCTAGCAACGTCATTGCGACGCTGAACGGCTTCACCAACACGGCCGGTGCACTAACACTGAAGGACAGCGCGCCGCTGACAATCACCGGCACCGTCGATGCCGGCGGCAAGACGCTGACCCTCAACGACACCGACAGCGGTATTGCTGCAGCCGGTGGTGCCATCAGAGCTGCTATGTTGACGGGATCATCGATCGGGGTCACCGATCTCTCGAACCCCGGCAATGTGATTGCAACGTTGAACGGCTTCACCAACACGTCTGGTGCACTGACGCTGAAAGACAGCGCGCCGCTGACGATCACCGGCACCGTCGATGCCACCGGTCAGACGCTGACCCTGAACGACACCGGCGGCGGCATCGCGGCATCCGGGGGGGCCATCAAGGCGGCAACGCTGACCGGTTCGTCTCAGGGCGCAGCGAATTTTGCCGGCCAAGGAAATGCCGTTGAAACCTTGGGGAATTTCTCGACCGCCACCGGCAGTTTTGCACTCAAAAATTCCCGAGCCCTGGACGTGCAAGGCATCATAACCGCCGGCGCGTTGGCCGCGTCCGGCACCGGCTCCGGCGATATCGCGCTTTCGACGACCGCGGGGAATTTGACCATAACCAGCGCCGACGGCAGCGGAGCAAAGCTTCAGGGCAAGGATGTGAGCCTGGCCGCGGGCGGCAATATTCTGATTGGCTCCAGTGAATTCGTCACGCAATTCCAAACCGAAAAGGACCCGCGCCAGGCCGATCTCAAGATTGACGCGATGCCAGGGAAAAATTCGGCGAATGTTTTCATTATTGCCAACAGTCTGACCGTGAATACAAGCGGCGCAATCCTGCAGGAAAACACCGGCCTGACGAGCGAACCTGATGGCATTCGTCTGTTCCATTTCGGACAAGCGCCCGCAATCCTGATCGAAGGACGGCCATTGGTAGTGAATCTGTTCGGCACGCTCGTTGCGGATGGCGTCTCGATCGCGAGCACGGCCATCGCCACCTCGGCGGGCGTCAAAGTCAGCCCACCCTTCCGCAACAATCATTATCGCGACAATGGCTGCGTCATCGGGCAGACGGGCTTTTGCACGATTATCCAGTTCAATATCGGCAATATCGAGCCGCTGCGGATTACCGATCCTTTCACGGTCAGGGCAGCGGATGAGGGCAACCAAAACGATCCGACCATCACCGGTGCGGGAAACGACGAATTGTGGGGCCTGCCATGAAAGGCAATTCACCGCTTTTGCGCGGATATCGCGCTTGTTTCGTCATCGCCTCATTGGCGGCCCTTCTTCCAGGAATGCCGCCTGCCAGCGCTGCGACCGCGCCGGAGCTGTTTCCTTTGGGTCAGAGCGGCGCATCGGGCGCGGTTTGCCAGGCCGCTCGTGCCTATGACGACCCCGCGGCTCAGATACGCTACGCCAAGGCCTGGACGATCACCTGTCGTGGCTGGTCGGGTGTACCTCTTGGCTATGTCTATACCTTCGTGGCGAATGATCCCTCCGTTATCGGCCCCGGCAGCCCCTGGCAGAACGCGTTGCGCGCCCGCGCCGCGTGCGGCAATCCTCAACCGGCCAATGTGCCCGAACTCCCCGGCGCAACACGCGCCGCGTGCGAGTCGGCCGCCGGCAAAGTTCCTTATTCGCTCTATCAGGCGACGACCGGAAATGTGATCGCCATTTCCGAAGGGATGTCTGCGCTGTCGGACCTGTTGGAGGTGGCGCTCAAGGTCGCGAGCGGAACAGCGCCGGCTCCGGCTTCCGCCGTGCAACTCCAAACCAGCGCGCAACTTTCCGAAAATGCCGATGCCAATCTTGCCGCAGCCGCCGAAGCCGTGCAGCGCTCGCCGGCCTATTTGCAAGAGCGCGCCTATGCGCAGAACCAGGGATGGAATTTCGATGGTGCGGAGCGGGACTTCCGTTTGCTGGCCACGGCGGACAATGTCTCGGCGACGGATCGTACCTATGCCCAGTTGAACTGGGCCTTGAACGTATCGAACCAGGGTCGTTTTGCCGACGCGGACAGGATTTTTGCCGAAGCCGAGCTATCGGCACGAATGGTCAACGATCCGCAGCTCGATGCCCTGCAATTGAATTATCATGCGCTGAATTTCCTCAACCAGAGGAAGTTCGCCGAAGCGGAAAATGCTGCCAAGCAAGCGATCGCACTGCGGGCCCGAATCGATCCTTCCACGGAATCGGGTCCGGCCGCTCCGGGACTTGTCGTTAGCAATCGCGGGCTAGAGATAACGCCGTCGCTGTCAGCCAGCCTGAACCGGCGTGAAAATGCCACCGGATTTCAGGTCGCGATTCTGACCCCCGCAGAGCGGATGTTCATGCAGAACGCACAGGGCTTCTATGTGATCGGAGCGGCGCATCTCGGCATCCAGGATCTCGACGGCGCGCGTGAGAATTTCGAACGCGCGGACAAATTGCTCACCAACCCGCGTCTGGCGAGCGCCTCGGCCTGGTTGCGCGCCCGGGTTTACGATGAGCTGAGCAAGCTTGATCTCAACGCCGGCCGGCTCGATCAGGCCCGCGCCCGTTTGGTCGATGCGGTGAGGATTTTTCAGCTTCGGCGCGATCTGGCGGCCAGTCCCGCGGAAGCAGGCCTTTACATGACGCTCGGGCGGATCGAGGCGGAAGCAAAGAATATCGAACCCGCTCTAGTGGATTATGCGACGGGCTTTGAATTGTTCCGGCAATCGCGCGGAACGGTCGGTGATTCCGCCGATGCCACGAAGACCTATTTCGATCTTCTTATTGCCAGGTCTGCGGCCGAACCGGCGCGTGCGCGGGAGTTTCAGTCCCGGTTCTTCTCCGCACTTCAATCTATCGTCAGCCAGGAAAGCGCCCAGACGATTGCCCGGTTGGCGGCGCGCTTCAGCCAGGGCGGCAGCGGCGCAGGCGCAGCGCGTGCGCTCGAAGACACGCAGCGTCAGATCGCGATCAAATCGTCGGAAATCCAGCGGCAGCAGGAATCGGGTGCCTATCCAGCGCAAAACCGCGAAGCCGATACGGCGGAATTGAAAGCACTGAGCGATCAGCTTCAGGCGCTGCAACAGCAATTGCTGCAAGCCAATCCACGTTACGGCCAGCTTCTCGCCACGGCGGCGGCGCTCGATGATATGCAGATGGCCCTGCGGCCCGGCGAATTATACGTCAAGACCATTATTCTCGGCCAAGCTGGCTACGGCATTGCGATCTCCAGCCAACAGGTGCGGATTTATTCTTTTCCATTGACCCAGGTTCAAGCGAATCAGGCAGCGGCAGCGGTGCGCCGCCCGTTCGATGTGACCGGCAACGTGCCGCGATTCGATGTGGCCGCAGCACGCAATTTGTATCGCGTGCTCTTCACGCCCGTGCAGGACCTGATGGCGAATGCGCGCCATCTCATCTATGACCCCGATGGAACGTTGGTGAGCTTGCCGGCGGCGATCTTCGTCACCGACGATGCGAGCGTCACGCGCTTCAACGAGCGGCTGGCCCAGTTCAGGATGGGCCGATATGACCTCGACCTTTACGAGAATGTGGCATGGCTTGGCCGCAACACCGCAGTGACGCTGACGGTTTCGCCATCGGCGTTCCTCCAAGCGCGCGCGTTCCAGCCCTCGCGCGCGCCGTACCCGTTCCTGGGTGTGGGCGATCCGGTGATCGACAACAAGGCCGATCCCCGGCTGTTCCGGCTGGTCGCGGACCCTGCGAGCGGTTCCAATACGCCCGCCTGCGAGCAAGCCCGTATTGCAATGGCCAATGGTCTGGCGAATACCGGCATGGCGCAAATGATACGGACCGTCGGCGCCAAGCTCGGTGCGCGCGCCGAGGATGTGATGCTGGGCCAAGCATTCACCGACACCGCCATGCTCAATCGCGAGGATCTGGGCAATTACAAGGTTGTCTTCTTCGGGACCCATGGCTTGCTGCCGACCAAAGGAGATTGTCTGCCGGAGCCTGCGCTGGTGACTTCGCTTGGCACCGGCGAATCCGATTCGCTGCTGGACGCTTCCGAAATTCTCAAGCTGAAGCTCGATGCCGATTTGGTGGTGCTGGCCGCCTGCGATACGGGCGGCGCCGGCTCGACCACGGCAGACCGCACCGGGCTTGCCGGTTCGGGCGAAGCACTCGGGGGGCTAGCACGGGATTTCATCTATGCCGGAAGTCGGGGGCTCGTGGTGTCGCAATGGGCGGTCGATCGTGACGCCACCATCGCTTTGATGTCCGCACTTTTCGGTGGGGGTGCAGAAAGCCAGGGCGACGCATTCCTTCGTGCGCAAAACGCCTTGATGAACGACAAGAAATACTCGCATCCCTATTATTGGGCCGCCTTTTCGCTGCTTGGCGACGGCATGCGGGCGATGCCGGGCAGCTGACAAAGGTTGCGACAGCGCGATTTCAGAGGATTTCAATCGCCGCAACGAAGGGCTATCACATCGGCGTCGCTGATGTTGAACGCTTCCTGAAGGCTATCCCCGTGACCGACACACCCCCGGATCCTGTCACCGATACACCCCCGGATCGCCTCGCCACAAATCCCAGGAGCCCGCATTACAATGCTGCCCTGCTCGAACGGGGGGTCGGCATCCGGTTCAATGGCACGGAGAAAACCAATGTCGACGAATATTGCGTCAGCGAGGGATGGGTTCGCGTGGCTGTCGGGACTACGGTGAACCGCGCGGGCCTGCCACTTACCATCAAGCTGAAAGGCAAGGTCGAGCCTTATTTCCGGGACGAGAAATAACCCCGCCCTCGCTGCTTCATGTGCCGCAAAAGGTTTGGTGCACGATCTGATCGGGCTTTGGCGGTTCGGCGTAACGCCGATGCGCCGGCTGATCCTCATAGGGCCTTGAGAGGACGGTCAGCAGAGTCTCGAAGGGGTCGAAATCCAAGCCGTTGACGGCTGCGGAAATCGCTTCCTCCACCAGATGGTTGCGCGGAATGAACAGGGGATTTGCCTGACACATTGCCGCGCGGCGTGCCGCGGCGTCACCGCCTTCTTCGGCCAATCGGCGGCGCCATCCCACTGCCCATTCGTCATAGGCGCTTGGGTGTGCAAACAGGCTTCGCACGCCCCCGTCGCTTTGCGGGTCCCCAGCTGCGTCGCACAAGCCGCGGAATGTCAGCGTGAAATCGGCGCCGTTCTGTGCCATGCGCTCAAAGAGCTCCTGTCCGAGCGCCAGATCGCCGTCATGGGTTTGGAACATACCCAACTTCGTTCCTAGCCCCTCGGCATACGCTGCCTCGAAGCTTGGGGTGAACCCGTCGATGGCCCGTTGCGCGTCCTTGAGGGCTGCCGCTTCGTCCTCCGCCAGCAACGGCAAAAGCGCCTCCGCGAGCCGCGCCAGGTTCCACTGAGCGATGCGCGGCTGATTCGCGTAAGCGTAGCGGCCCCTTTCGTCGATGGAGCTATACACCGTCGCCGGGTGATAGGCGTCCATGAAGGCGCAAGGCCCGTAGTCGATGGTCTCGCCGGCGATCGACATATTGTCGGTGTTCATGACGCCATGAATGAAGCCGACGAGCAGCCATTTCGCGACAAGTTCCGCCTGACGCGAAATCTCCGCATCGAGAAGCGCGCGGTACGGATTGGCCGCGCCCGCACAATCCGGGTAATGGCGCGCGATGACGTAATCGGCGAGCGTCCGCAGAGCCTTCACATCGCGGCGGCTTGCGAAGAATTCGAAAGTGCCGATCCGGATGTGGCTCGAGGCGACGCGCGTCAGGACAGCACCGGGCAAGGCCGTTTCGCGCATGACGTTCTCACCGGTCATCACCGCCGCTAACGCCCGTGTTGTCGGGATGTGCAGGGCCGCCATCGCCTCGCTGACGATGTATTCGCGCAGGACCGGCCCGAGGGCCGCGCGCCCATCGCCCCGCCGCGAAAACGGGGTTGGACCGGCACCTTTGAGCTGGATGTCGCGCCGCGCACCGCGCGAATCGATGATTTCGCCGAGCAGAATGGCGCGGCCATCGCCGAGTTGCGGCACAAAACCGCCAAACTGGTGTCCGGCATAGGCCATTGCCAGCGGTTCGCTACCCGGGGGCACGCGGTTGCCGGCGAGGAATTCGATCCCTTCAGGGGACACGAGTTCCTTCGGATCGAGACCGAGCGCGCAAGCGAGTCCTTCGTTCAGCCGAATAAGACGCGGCGCAGCCACTGGCGTGGGCGGAAGGCGCATGTAGAATTGCTCAGGCAGACGCGCATAGCTGTTGTCGAAGGCAAAGAGGCCGATTGCGTCGGTTTGTGCATTCATCGCGTTTCCAGGAGATGGCCCATCGAGAATTACAAGATCGGTGCAGCCTGGAACATCGTCAAGGGACAGGTCTTCTTGAATATCACTCCGACAGCTAGCCGACCGGCACCCAGCGGCGGCAAGGCATCCTCTGGCTCTTCGCCCCAGGCGGAGGGATTCCTTAAACGTTTGGGCCCAGGCCTGGTCACCGGCGCCGCGGACGACGATCCGAGCGGGATCGCCACATACAGCCAGGTGGGCGCGCAATTCGGCTATGGCCTCGCTTGGACGATGCTGTTCAGCTTTCCGCTGATGGCCGTGATCCAGGAGATCAGCGCACGGATCGGCTGCGTCACGGGCTCCGGCATCGCCAAGAACCTGCGGCGGCATTATTCCCCGTGGCTCCTGCGTGGCGTGGTGCTGCTGCTGCTCATTGCCAATGTGATCAATCTTGGTGCCGATCTCGGGGCCATGGGCGCGGCGCTGGACTTGCTGATCGGCGGCCCGAAGCTGTTCTATGCCCTGATATTCGGCGTGGTCTGCATTCTGCTCGAAATATTCATGAGCTATGCGCGCTACGCCGCGGTGCTCAAATGGACGACGGTATCGTTGTTCGCCTATGTGGCCGTGGTCTTTGCCGCGCATGTGCCGTGGCACGAGGCCATTATCGGGCTGGTTGTGCCGCATTTCGTCGTGGATGCTCCCCATGCCATGGCGCTGGTCGCTGTGCTCGGCACCACGATCAGCCCTTATCTGTTCTTCTGGCAGGCCGCGCAGGAGGTTGAAGAATTGCATCGGCGCCACGCCAAGCCGCTTTACGTTGCCCCGCGTGACGCGGGTCCCGAACTCGCGCGCATTCGCACCGACACCATCTTCGGAATGGGCGTTTCTAATCTAATCGCCGTATTCATCATATTCGCGACGGCTGCGACTTTGAACGCCACCGGCATGACTGACATTCAGACATCGGCGCAGGCGGCGGAGGCGCTCCGGCCCATCGCCGGCCCATTCGCGTTTGCACTGTTCGCGGCTGGCATCATCGCGACCGGCATGCTGGCGGTCCCCGTCCTCGCGGGTTCGGCGGCCTATGGCGTCAGCGAACTCTTCGGTTGGAGTGAAGGGCTCGATCGTCAGCCGAAAGAAGCGAAGGCCTTCTACGCCACCATCGCGCTCGCAACGCTGGGCGGTGTTGCGCTGAACTTCACGTCTCTCGATCCAGTCAAGGCGCTTTATTGGAGCGCTGTCGTCAATGGCGTGCTTGCCGCCCCCTTGATGGGAGTCATGATGGTGATTGCCGTGAACCCGCGGATCATGGGGCGCCTGACATTGCCGTGGCCCATGGTCGTACTCGGATGGCTCGCGACCGGGGTCATGGCATTTGCCTCCATCGGGTTCTTTTTGATCTGAAAAACCTGCAGGACATCCGGCAAATTTCAATTTGCCGGGAACCCTGGACGCGGCCATTCATTCTTAAACCGCCGGACAATGCCCGGCGTTCTGGGGCGTCATTCGGAACGCCCCCAGCGAGGAAAAGAGCCATGTCGATAGGGACGATCCTGCTTATCATTCTCATTATCGCGTTGCTGGGAGGTTTTAGCGGCATTGGCGGCGGGCCCTTCTACGGCACCGGCTACTATGGCGGCGGCGGCCTTGGTCTTGTGCTGGTGATCGTGTTGATTCTCGTTCTTGTTGGGCGAATTTGAGCGAGCGGCCTGTCCGCTCCAATCCGAGATCCGCAACGCTCTTCGCATTGGCCGGCCGCCACTATTGGACCTTGAGCCGATTCGAAAGGGGGGTCCGAATCGGAGTACACCATTTCCGCTCCCCGGGGCCGGTTCGCTCAAGGCTCTCCGTCGCCGGAGGCAGCCGCACCGCTCATCAGAGACGTTCGGAAATGGTGACAGGCAGGGATTTTACAAATTGGCTGCTGAGCGCCTCGGGGCTGCTGTTGTTGCTGGTTTTTGGCCGCCCCTTACTGGTCCCGCTTGTCTTCGCGCTGCTGATCTGGGCGGTTTTCAACGCATTTGCTGACGCTCTCGTTCAGATCAAGCTGCCCCGCTGGCTTGCCTGGCTCGGGTCTCTGCTTCTTTTCCTGGGCGCGCTTTACGTGCTGACGCTGATCATTGGCGGGGAGGCGGCGCAGTTTGCCGCCGAAGCGCCGGGTTACGTGACCGAATTGGAACTATACATAACCGCGCAATTGGCACCGTTGCGGCTTGGGATCAATGTCGAGGATCTGTTCAGCCGGTCCGATCTGGCAGGTTTCCTGACGAGCCTCGCAACGTCGCTGGGCTTTTCGCTGTTTGGTCTGATTCAGGTCCTGATCTATGTCGGCTTCCTGCTTGTCGAACAGAGCGACATGGCCGGCAAATTTGCGCAATTGCAGATCGATCCCGCCCGCAAACAGGAAGGCCAACTTCTCCTTCGCCAAGTCGCCTGGCAAATTCAGTCCTATTTGGGCGTCTGCACAATTTTGAGCATAATCATGGGACTGGTGTCTTATGCCTTGCTCCTGTTGCTCGCCGTCAAATTTGCTGCGTTTTGGGCGCTGATCATCTTCTTTGTGACGTACATCCCGACCATCGGCGCTGTGGCCGTGGTGCTTCCCGCGCTGATGGCGCTGGTTCAATTCGGCACTTTCGGTCCGGCATTGTTGATCATCGTTGTGCTCGGTGCAGCGCATTTCGTTCTGATGAACGTGGCGGCCACCCTCATACTGGGGCAGTCGTTGAACTTGAGCCCCTTCGCGATCATCCTCGCGCTCACTTTCTGGGGGCTCGTCTGGGGGCTGGCCGGCCTGTTTCTCGCGGTGCCAATAACAGCGGCGAGCGCCATCGTTTGTGCTCACATCGAGGGTTTGCGATGGGTCGCGATTCTGCTCGCAGCCCCCCCCCCGGCCACCGCCCGGAAGAAGCATTAGCCTTAAGAATTGCCGCGGCCCGCAGCCTGTTCGTCGGCAAACACACGAAGCTCGCCTAAGGGACGAAATCGCGCGGCGGGAAACGCGCCGCCCGTAAGCAGCCCGTGCAGCTTTGCCGATTTCGCGGCGCCCGAAACGACGAAAGCCGCATGGCGGCAGCTTTCAAGCGCCGGATAAGTGAGAGTGATGCGGGGATCGCCCTGTGGACCCGTCACCGCGGCGGTCCAATGTTGACGCTCTTCAAGCGCGTCAGAGCCTGGGAACAAAGACGCAAAATGGCCATCTTCCCCCAACCCCAGCAAATTAACACCGAATAGCGGCCGCGCGGGATCCAATTTTTCCGAACCGTAAAAGCTTTTCAACGCTCGCTCATAGGCCGAAGCAGCTTCCTGCGGCGACATATGCTCCGTAGGGACGGCATGAATATTGGTGGCGGGAATATTTGCATGGGCCAGCATGGCCTCTCGTACCATACGATAATTGCTGCGCGGATCGTCGGGGGGCACGAATCGTTCGTCGCCCCAGAACCAATGCGTGCGCTGCCACGGGAAGCGTTCGCGATAGGTTGGCGCCGCCAGCAGAGCGTAGGCGGCGCGGGGCGTCGTCCCTCCGGCAAGGGCAATGGCGAACCGGCCGTTTGCAGCGAGTGCAAGAGCCAAAAGCCAATCCGCAACGCGGTGCGCGAGAGCATCTGCATCGGGGAGCACCTCAAGAGCAATGTCGTGTCTCATGCGCGGCCTGCCCGTGGGGCGACCGGACGCCACTTCCTGCCATCGCGCTCGATCAGCGCGTCGGCTTCGGCCGGGCCTTCGCTTCCGGCGGGATATTGCGGCAGAGCATTGACGCGTTCCTCCGCCCAGAAATCGAGCACCGGCTGAATGATGCCCCACCCTGCTTCGATTGTGTCTGCACGCTGGAACAGGCTCGCGTCGCCCATCATGCAATCATACAGCAGCGTCTCGTAGCCATTGTTCGGCGCGACATGGAAATAATCGCCATAATTGAATCGCATCTCGACATCGCCAATGCGCATCGCCGGGCCGGGGACCTTCGCTCCGAAGCGCAAGGAGACGCCCTCCTCGGGCTGTATGTTCAACGCCAGATCGTTCGAGGTGAGACATTCCACCGGAGTGCCCTGAAATAGCGTCAACGGGGCCTGCTTGAATTGGATGACGATTTCGCTGCGCTTTGTGGCGAGCGCCTTGCCGGTGCGCAGATAGAAAGGCACGCCGGCCCAGCGCCAATTGTCGACGGTAAGCTTCATCGCCACATAGGTTTCGGTCACGGAATTCGGATCGACATTGGGTTCCTTGCGATAGGCGGGGAAATCCCTTCCCTGGATCGTTCCCCGTCCATATTGGGCGCGGACAACATTTTCGTACGCCGTCTGATGGCTAAAGTTGCGGATCGCGTCCAGCACCTTGCCCTTCTCATTGCGCGTGGCATTGGCTTCGAAACAGGTCGGTGGCTCCATCGCGGTGAGGGTGAGAAGCTGAAATATATGATTGGGTACCATGTCACGGAGCGCACCGGTGGCGTCGTAATATTGGCCGCGGGCCTCGACGCCGAGCGCTTCGGCAACCGTGATTTCGACATGATCTATGTGGTGCCGATTCCAGATCGGCTCGAACAAGCCATTGCCGAATCGCAGGACCATAATGTTCTGGACCGTCTCCTTCCCGAGATAATGGTCGATCCGGTAAATCTGCGTTTCCGCAAACACGCCAAGCAAAACGCGATTGAGCGCTTTGGCGGAATCCAAATCGGTACCGAACGGCTTTTCCACCACCACCCGCCGCCATTGGCCATTCGCTTCTTCCCCGAGACGGGCTGCGCCCAATTGCTGGGCGATAGTCGAAAACTCGGCCGACGGAACCGCCATATAGAAGAGGTAATTCCCACCCGTGTGATGATCCGCATCGGTCTTTTGCAACAGCGCCTTCAGCCGTTGGTAGGTCGCAGGATCATCAGTACTGCCGGCCATGTAATACATGCGCTCGGCCAGCCATTTCCAATCCGACTCTTCGATTATGTCCTTGCTCAGCTCACGGAGGCTCTTGCCCAGCCTGTCGCGGAATTGCTCATCGGATTCCTCTTTGCGCGAAACGCCGACCAGCGCGAATTCCTCAGGCAACAGATTCGCACGCTTCAAATGATAGAGCGCCGGAATCAACAGCCGCATGGTGAGATCACCGGAAGCACCAAAAATCACAAACGCACATGGGCCCCCCGGCGGAAGTTGGGCCATGATCAGCCGCCGGCTTTCGGTTCGACATGGCCGCCGAACTGCTTGCGCATGGCAGACAATATCTTGTTGCCGAAGCGCGCGGAATCGCGCGAGCGGAAGCGGGCATAAAGCGCGGCAGAGAGGACATCCACCGGCACGCCGGATTCGATGGCCGCCATCAACGTCCAGCGCCCTTCGCCCGAATCGTCCACATAGCCGGAATAATGCGTAAGCGTCTGATCTTCCGCGAAGGCGATGGCGGTCAGATCAAGCAGCCACGAACCGACGACGCTGCCGCGACGCCAGACTTCCGCCACATCGGCGAGATCGATGTCGTAGCGCTCGCTCTCGGCGCGTGCCGGAGCCCCGGCCTGACGCAAAATGTCGAAGCCTTCAGCATAGGCCTCCATCAGCCCGTATTCGATGCCATTGTGAATCATCTTGACGAAATGGCCGGCGCCAACCGGACCGCAATGCAGATAGCCCCGTTCGGCCGTGCCCCCGGACGCGCGGCCGGGCGTGCGGGCAATCTCGCCCTGCCCCGGTGCCAAGGCCTCGAAGATGGGATCAAGATGCTGAACAGCCGACGGCTCGCCGCCGATCATCATGCAATAGCCGCGTTCCAAGCCCCAGACGCCGCCGCTGGTGCCGACATCGACATAGTTGATCCCCTTACCCTTGAGGCTTTGCGCCCGACGAACATCATCGCGATAGAAACTGTTGCCGCCATCGATGACGATATCGCCGGCTTGCATTGTCGTGCTGAGCTGTTGGATCGTTTGATCTGTGATCTCGCCAGCCGGAAGCATGACCCAGACGGCCCGTGGCGGCTTAAGGCGCCCGACAAAATCTTGCAGATTTCCGGCACCCGCAGCCCCTTCCTTCTCGAGCTGCTGTACCGCCTCGCCGCGCGCATCGTAGACCACGCAATCATGCCCATTTCGCATAAGCCGGCGCGCGATATTGCCGCCCATGCGTCCCAAGCCAACAATACCGATTTGCATGAAGCTTCCTTTCGTCAGGCATCCGCGCCCTGAGTAGCGATGAGCCGCAGCTTGGATCATGCCGGAATTTCAGCGGATTCGCGATGTCTGCATAACGTGGCATTCCGGGATCGGTGGCATTCTTTCGCGAAACTGTAATCTTTCGCGGCGGGGCGGCATCCGCAATTCCTGCGCGCCTTGCAACCTGGCGTGCAAGCTGCAAATCTTGGACTACAATGACAAGCCCTGCGGGGCACAGGGACAATCGAGGAGAAGAAGGGTGCGAACGAACCGGCGCGGGTTTTTGGCCATGTTCGCCGCCGGTATGGTGTACGCGTCCGGCTCCGAGACTGCCTCGGCGCAAACCCTCAAGAAGGTCCGCGTCGGCAAGGCGATCATTTCCTCCTTTCCGTTTGCAGGACTCGATTTGGGCGCCCAGCGCGGCATATGGAAATCGGTCGGCCTGGATGTGGAGATTTCGACTTTCCGCGGCGACGGACAATTGCAGCAGGCGCTCGCAGCCGGCTCGGTCGATTTCGGCTTCGGTTCGGGGCCCGGCATGGGCTATGCCGCAAAGGGCGTCCCGGCCCACGCCGTCGCGGTGATCGCCAACCGGCCGGCGAATATGGCGCTCGTGGTCGCCAAGGCGAGCCGCGTTACCAACATGGACGGGCTGAAAGGAAAAAGCATCGGCGTTTCAACCGCCGGTTCTCTGACCGATTGGCTCGCCCGCAACATCGCCGTCTCGAAGAAATGGCAACCGTCTGACATCCAAATTGTGCCGATGGGGGAGATGCGCACCCGGCTGGCGGCCATGCGGTCGGGCGAACTGACCGCCGCTGTCACCTCCGTGCAGGAGGCTTATCAGATTCAGGACAATGGCCAGGGCACCGTTCTGGCGACCTTCGGCGAAGTGGTGCCGCATTTTCACACCCATGTCGTATTCGCGCGTGATGCGCTGATCCAGAAAGACCCCGATTTGGTCCGCCAGTTCCTCAAAGGGTGGTTCACCGTTGCCGCTTATATGCGGGACCACCGGGCCGAAACCGTCAAATCGGTGGCCGCTACCCTCAAGGTGAGCGAAAAGATCGCCGATGAGACCTATCCCATCGAAACAGGGATGCTGTCCTTCGACGGCCAGTTCGATCCACAGGCGCTGGACGTGATCCGCCATTCGCTCAAGGATTTGCAGATCCTGGACTTCCTGCCCGAAACGTCGAAGCTTTATAACGGCAGCTTCGTGCCAGTTAAGCTAAACTGACGCTTCCCATTCCGCCTGCGGCGGCCGCGAGGACGACTGTGAATGTAGCGCCGATTTCCAAGGCAGCGCTCGCCGAGACGATCGGCGCGATCTCGGTGCGCAATGTCACGCAGCTTTATGGCGAGCCGGGGTCGCAGCAGGCCGTGCTCGCGCTCGATAATGTCTCGTTGGATATCAAGCGTGGCGAATTCCTGACATTGCTTGGCCCCTCCGGCTGCGGCAAGAGCACGCTCCTCAACATCATCGGTGGTCTTGCTTTGCCGACTGAGGGCAGCGTTTCGGTTCATGGCGCGATGGTACACCGCCCGTCCCCGGACAAGATCGCCTTCGTGTTCCAGGAGAGCACATTGTTTCCCTGGTACACGGTGGCGGAGAATTTTGGCATAGCCTTCAAATATCGGGGGCTCGCCCGTTCCGAATGGCGGGACCGGACCATGGCCGCGCTCAAATCGGTCGGCATGGCCGAGTTCATCGATCACTATCCGGGCCAGCTTTCCATCGGGATGCGTCAGCGCGTCAACCTCGCCCGCGGCATTGCGGCCGGAACCGAAATTCTTCTGATGGACGAACCCTTCGCGGCGCTCGACGAACAGAGCCGCATGGTGCTGGGCGAAGACCTCTCGTCCTTGCTGGCCGAAGCGGGCAAAACCATCGTCTTTGTCACGCACAGTCTGGCCGAGGCTGTATTCCTGTCCGATCGGATCGTGCTGATGACGGCGCGTCCCGGGCGCATCAAGTCCATCATCGAGGTGCGCGAGCCGCATCCCCGCTCGCCGGGTTTCATGCTGGAACCGCGCTTCGGCGAATTGCGGAATGCATGCTACGCATCGCTGCGCGACGAAATTCGCCAAGCCATGGCAATTGCCGAGGGCAAAAGCGAGGCAGCGCTGTGAGGGACAATTCCCATCTGCATGCCCGCGCGATCCAAATGGGCTTCCTTGGCGTTGCGTTGGGCGCCTGGTTCTTCATCGGCCGCAACGGGTGGGTCAGCCCTTTGTTCCTGCCGCCCATCGAAGCGGTAGGGCAGAGCTTCATCGGGCTTCTGCAAACCGGCCTATTCTGGTCGGCGGTGCGCATCACGCTGACGACGATTTTGCAGGCTTACGGAATCGCGATTGTTCTGGGTATTTCCGCCGGCTATCTGGTGACCCGCTCGCGCTTTCTGACCCAAGTCCTGGAGCCCATCATCAGCGGTCTTTTCGCTATTCCGATTACGTTGTTTCTTCCGCTGTTCATTCTGTTATTCGGAATCGGAACCGGGTCGAAAATCGCCTATGGGGCCGCGTATGGTTTTTTTCCCATCGCACTGAACAGCATCGCGGGACTCTCCGCGGTGGACCGGCGCTTCCTCAACGCCGCGAAATCCATGGGACTCTCGCCTTTTGGCACGTTCCGGCATGTTCTCTTTCCGGCGGCATTTCCGGCGATCCTGACAGGCTTGAGGATCGGGTTCTTCATCTGCTTCGCTTCGGTGTTGGGTGGCGAGACGATTTCCTCGGCTGCGGGCGTCGGCCGCAATATCGCGCTGGCGGCCGAATTGATGGAACCGGCCCGCATGTTTGCCTGGATCATCTTCGTCATCGCAACGGCTCTGGTGCTGAACGCGCTGGTATCGCGCGTCGAAAACCGCATGCGTGGAGTCTGAAGCCACGATGAGTCTGACCCAGACCGAATTTCCCGACCTGCGCGCGATGCCGCGCCGATCTCGCGTGCAATTCGGTGCGGTGGCCAAAATCACGTGGACCCGCCGGCTGCTGGTGCTCGCCGTGCTCGCGGTCTGGGAGATCTGGGCACGGGCAGGCGGCAATCCCGATCTGATCGCGCCGCCCTCAGCGATTGCGCGCGCGCTGTTCACGGACATTTTGCCCGATGCCCAGATTCGAAACGCGATCCTGCTCGCGCTGTTCGAAGTGGTGTGTGCCTATGCTTTGGCGATTGTCGTTGGCCTTGCGATCGGTCTTAGCGTCGGGGCAAGCAATTTCAGCCGGCGCAGCCTGTTGCCGATCATCTTGATCTTCTACGCCATTCCGCAGGTCGTCTTGCTGCCCCTGTTCACGCTGGGCTTCGGCATCGGCCCGGCCGCAAAAATCGCCTTTGGGTTCAGCCATGGCGTGTTTCCCGTCATCGTCAA
>DATLVC010000307.1:0-2702 GCA_035577685.1 Micropepsaceae bacterium
TCGATCATCGCGTCCAGGACGTCGGACGATTCCCACAGATCGATACCGGTATAGCGGGGGCTTAAACGTTCGGTTTCGATGGCTTCACCTGTACAGTGTTGATAGCGAGAAGCTCTTGGGGCTTTGCCGCGTTCACGGTTCAAACATAATGCGCCCGCACATTCTGGCCAGTCCCATTTAGAGGAAAGGTGAAGATGGCTGACGGCCCATCCGCCCAAATGATCGCGGACATCCGGGAGGCGCCCGAGGTGGTCCGGCGGCAGGAGCAGGCCCTCGCTCAGCCGATTAATGAATTGGTGCGACGGTTAAGGACAAAACCGCCGCAAGTGGTGGTCACCGCCGCGCGGGGCAGTTCGGCCCATGCTGCGGCTTTCGCCAAACATGCCATCGAGCGCTATCTTGGGGTTCCCGTGGCGCCGGCGGCACCCAGTATCGTGACCGTTTACCACCGCGACCTGAAACTGAAGGGTCAGCTTCTGTTGGCGATCTCGCAGTCGGGGAAGAGCGATGATCTGGTCGAACAGATGCGGTCTGCCAAACGCGCCGGCGCGCTGACAGTGGCGCTCGTCAACGCGACGGACAGCCCGCTGGCGCAGGCGAGCGACATCGTGGTCCCGCTCTGTGCCGGGCCGGAGCAGAGCGTCGCTGCGACAAAAACTTTCGTGGCGGCTTCGGCGGCGGTGTTGCGGCTGACGGCGGCCAGGGCGGAGGACGAAACGCTTAGCAACGCGCTGACGCGGCTTCCTAATCGGTTGGCGCAGGCGGGTGAGCTCGATTGGCGGGTCTGGTCGCAGGCAGTGGCAGAAGCGCAGAACCTGATCGTCATCGGCCGGGGACCGACGCTTTCAATCGCCCGAGAAGCGGCGCTCAAACTGAAAGAGACGTGCAATCTGCACGCTGAAGCCTTCAGCGGCGCGGAGTTCCTACACGGGCCAATCAGTCTGGTGACGCGGAAATTTCCCATCCTGATGTTCTTGCCGGGCGATGCGGCAGCGGGTGCGTTGATCGCCCTGGCAAGGGATTTGAACCGCAAACACGCCGCCCTTTTCATTGCTGGATCGGGCGGCGGCGAAGGACTACCAGCGGTTCCTGCCGATCAGCCGGAGACGGACGCGATCTGCGCCATTCAAAGCTTCTATGCGACGCTTCCGCATTTGGCCAAACTGCGGGGGCTGGATGCGGACCGGCCGCGCCATCTTCAGAAGGTTACGCGCACACGATGAAGCAACGCTTTGCGGTGGCAGCGGATGTCGTCTTCGACGGCACGGTTGCGCGGAACGATTGCGCGGTGATCGTCGAGAATGGGTACATCCGCGATGTGGTGCTACGGGCGGAGGTTCCGGCAGGCGTTCCCGTTGAGGCGCTTGCCAAGGGTGCGTGGCTGGCGCCGGGATTCATCGACGCCCAAGTGAATGGCGGCGGCGATGTGCTGTTCAACGATTCGCCCACACCGGAAGGTGTTGCTGCGATTGTCGCAGCGCACCGGCGCTTCGGCACGACCTCGCTGCTGCCGACGCTGATCACTGACAGTTACGACAAGATGCGCGCGGCCCGCGATGCGATTGCCGCTGCGATGCCGGATCAGCCGGGTGTGCTCGGGGTGCATTTCGAAGGACCGTTTTTGTCGCCGGAAAAATGTGGCGTGCACGATCCCGCGCTGATGCGCGCGCCGGATGGCCAGGATCGTGATCTGCTCTTGTCGCTGCCCGATGCGGTGACGCTGGTGACGCTGGCGCCGGAGCGCGTGCCGGCGGGATTTGTTCGCGCGCTGGCGTCGCGCGGCGTGCGCGTGGCGCTCGGTCATTCCATGGCGACCTATGACGAGACCAAAGCCGCCATCGCCGAAGGGTTGACTGGATTTACCCATCTCTTCAACGCGATGCGGCCCATGGGTGCGCGCGAGCCCGGCCCCATCACTGCGGCGCTGGAAACGCCGGGCTGTTGGGTTGGGTTGATCGTCGATGGTGTGCATGTGGCCCCCGCCATGCTGCGGCTCGCCTTGCGCGGAGTGGGTCAGCCCATGCTGGTCACCGACGCCATGCCGCCGGTGGGCGGCACGAAAGCGGCGTGTGCATTGCAGGGACGCGCGATTTTCATGAAGGACGGTCGTTGCCTCACCGAAGACGGCACATTGGCCGGCTCCGGCATCGACATGGCGAGCGCGGTGCGCAATTGCGTAAAGCTGCTGGGCGTGCCGCTCACCGATGCGTTGCGCTTCGCCTCGCTATCGCCCGCCCAGTTCCTCGGGGTGCATAACCGGCTGGGCCTCCTCGCGTCGGGCTATCGCGCTGACATGGTGGCGCTCGATCCAAAGGATGTGCGCGTTCTCTCAACTTGGGTGGCCGGGTCAAGCCCGGCCATGGTGAGGGAAGACTAAAGCGCTTTGATTTCGGCGAGGAGGGTGTCGCTGATCGGCAAACCCTCAGCGGCCGCTTTGGCGCGGGCCACCAGTCGTCTGGTTCCGGGGATGCGTGCGCCTTCCTGCTCCTCGATGGATCGCGCCATCGCGGCGAAACGCGGCAATGCATCGTGGAATGCCGAGGCGTCAATCGTGATCAGCAATTGCCCGGTGCCCGGCGGAGGGCCTTCGGCATCGAGAAACGACGAGGCTTCGCTCGCGAAATTCGCGCCGGTCAATCCGGCGGCCAGCAATTCCACCATCAGCGCGAGGGCCGTGCCCTTGGCATCGCCGAGCGGCACCA
>DATLVC010000308.1:0-4175 GCA_035577685.1 Micropepsaceae bacterium
TGCAATTCCGGATTCATCAGCCGGGCGCCATCAATGACCAGCGTATTGCGAAGATCCGCACCACGGCCATAGCCGTTCGCACGCAATTGCTGGGCCTCGTGCAGGAAACCGAAGGTTCGGGCCGGCGCGATGTCGCGACGGAAATTTGCGGCGCTGAAATCGAAGTCGAAACTCTGACGCCCGATCACCGAACTCGGAAAATCGATCTCGAAATGGAAACTCGCGGTCGGCGACGGCCTAAGGCGCGCCAGACTTGCGCCCGCCGTGACCTCGATTTCCTTCCGTACGTGAATGGATTCGCGCGACACTGTTGCCTCCCGCGTGCCGGCTCGGTCGATCAGCGCGAGGAATGACAGTGCATCCCCATCCAGAATTGGCGGTTCGGGACCATCGAGGTCGATGTCGCAATCATCGATTTCGGCACCAGCGAGCGCCGAAAGCAGATGCTCAACCACTCCGACACTCGGACCACCCGCCTGACCGAGAACGGTGCCAAGCCGTCCGTCTACGACATTCGACCACAAGGCAATAATCGGCGCCGACCCGGCAATGTCAGTCCGGCGGAAGCGGATTCCCATTCCCGCCGCCGCCGGAGCCAATCGCATACGCACCGGAACACCCGCATGCAGAGTCACGCCCTCGGCGTAAACCTCTGTGGCGAGCGTCCGGCGCCTCGCCATCAAGAACCCGTTTTCGCCTGCCGGCGCAAGAAAGCGGGAATCTCGAAGCGGTCATCCTCCGCAACACCGGCAAAAAGATCATCGGCCGGACCTTGCGGCTTCTGTGGCGTCTCGGCCGTGCTGGCTTGCGCTGCACGTTGGGGCGCTTCGCGCGCCGGCTGAGGCGCGGCTGGCGGTGCCTGAACCGGCGCGGTGCGGGCGATGGGTTGGGCAACAGCCGGGCTCATTACCGGAGCACGCGGCCGCTCCAACGAAGGCTCCACCATGCGTTCATTGCGTTCCGCCCGTCGGCGTCCGCCGAACAAACCTCCGAAAATACCGCGCCGCTCCGGTTCCTGCGGCACGCTTCCGCGCGGAAATTCGATGTTGAGGGGCCGCGGTGCGACGGGCTCTTCGATGGGGGCGGCGCTCAGGTTCATGGGTTCCTCGACCGGCGCGGGAGCGGGCGCCGGGCTTTCCTCGGGCAGCGGCGCTTCCACGCGTGAGGCGAGTTCCTGGGCCAGCGTGGCCATCTGTTCGCGGACGGTACTGTCGGCAATCGGCTCGAAGACGGCGCGCGCCAGCGAGGATGTCGCGGGCGCCGCAGGGGTTTCGATGTCGACCGCCTTGCGGCGCACAGGCAGCTTCTGAACATTGTCGCCCATACGGACACAGGATTCCGCGTCGATGCCGGTGGCGACCACAGAAACGCGAACGCGCCCTTCCATATCTTCGGAAAGTGCGCTTCCGAACAGGATATTCGCGTCGGGATCGACCTCGGCACGGATGCGATTGACCGCTTCGTCGACTTCGAAAAGCATCAGATCCGGCCCCCCGGTGACATTCACCAAAACAGCTCGGGCGCCCTTCATGGACACATCGTCCAGCAGCGGATTGGAGATCGCCGCTTCCGCCGCGCGCAGTGCACGGCCCTCCCCGTCCATCTCGCCGGTACCCATCATCGCCTTGCCCATTTCGGACATCACGGTCTTGATGTCGGCGAAATCGCGGTTGATGAGACCCGGCATGATGATGAGATCGGTGACGCCGCGCACGCCGGAATGGAGCACATCGTCCGCCATCGCGAAGGCCTGTGCGAATGTGGTTCGCTCGGTCGCAACCCGGAACAGGTTCTGGTTGGGAATGACGATCAGCGTATCGACATAGTTCTGGAGTTCTTCGATCCCACGCTCGGCGATGCGCATGCGCTTGTCGCCCTCGAAATGGAAGGGCTTGGTCACCACGCCAACGGTGAGGATGCCCAGCTCCCGCACCGCCCGGGCGATGACCGGTGCTGCTCCGGTGCCGGTGCCGCCGCCCATGCCGGCCGTGATGAAGACCATGTGCGCGCCCGACAGACGATCCAGAATATCGGGAAGGGATTCCTCTGCCGCGCCGCGACCGACTTCCGGTTTCGCACCCGCGCCGAGGCCCTCAGTCAACTTTGCACCCAGTTGGATCTTGTGATCCGCCTTAGATTGGGTCAGCGCTTGTGCGTCGGTATTGGCGACGACGAAGCTTACGCCTTCGAGCTTGGCGTTGATCATGTTGTTGACAGCATTGCCGCCCGCCCCACCGACACCAAGCACGGTGATGCGCGGCGAGAGTTCGTCCGGGTCCGGCGTCTTGAAATTGATGGTCATGTCATGCCTCCGAAATTTAACATCCTGTCTCAGCCAAAGAGAGTGTCATTCACCCAGCGCCATAGACCGCGGCGTTGTTTTTCCTCCGTCTGCGGAGGATTGGGATCATTGGTTTCCGGCGGGCTTGTCGCCCCCGAAATGAGCAGCCCAAGCGCCGTCGCGTAGGCCGGCCCCGCGGTCGCCGCCGGCAAGCCCGGAAAGGTCTGCGGCCGGCCAATGCGCACCTGCTTGTTCAAGAGTTGCGCCGCCATTTCGCGCGTGCCCGCAAGCTGTGTGCCGCCGCCGGTCAACACCGCGCGCCTTCCGGCGGCCACATCGAAGCCGCTCTTCTTCAGCCGCGACTGCACCTCACCGAAGATTTCCTCGAGACGCGCCTGGATGATCCGCGTCAGCACCGAGCGCCGCACGCGGTCTTTCACGCCATCGCCTTCCTCGCCCATCAGGGGCACTTCGATGAGATCTCCTGCCGCATCGAGCTCGCCAAGCGCCGAGCCATAGAGCGTCTTGATGCGCTCGGCAGCAGCAAGCGGCGACGACAGCATCTTCGCCACATCCGCCGTGATATTGGCCCCACCCAGCGGCACGGAATCCACATACACCAGAACATCTTCCAGGAAGACGGCCACCGAGGTGCAGCCAGCACCGATGTCGATCAATGTTACCCCAAGGGACGTCTCGTCCGGCGTCAGCGTCGCAAGACCGCTCGCATAGGGCGCGTAAAGCTGGCGCGCGATGGTGAGGTGGCAGCGCTCCACCGCGAGCCGCAGATTCTGCAGCGGTCCGGAACGCACCGCCACCGCGTGCACCGATACGCCGAGCCGTTCGCAATACATGCCGCGGGGATCGGAAACCCCACGCGCGGAATCGACCACATAGCCGGTCGGCGCGGCCTGGATGGTTTCGTAGCCTTCCTCCCGGCAGCGGCGTTTCGCGTCGCCAAGCAGCGCACGCAAATGGGAATCATTGACCAGTTCGCCAGCCGGCGTGCCTTCAGCGCGCGCGATCAGGCTTTTCGGTTGTCCGCACTGCACCGCCAGAATCACATCCTGGATGCGCAAATCCGCCAATTGTTCCGCGGCTCCGACAGCTTCGCGGATCGACCGTTCCGCGAGATCGAGATTGGTCACCGCCCCCGACCGGATGCCTTGCGATTCATGCAGGGCCGAGCCCAGCACCTGGATGCCGCCCTGTTCGGCACGCCCGATGATGCAAGCGATCTTGGACGAACCGACATCGAGTGCAGCAATCAACCCGCTGCGCGCGTGGGCCGGCCTCGCACCGGTTGCCTTGCCGCTCGTTCGTGTGCGGAATGTGTCCCCCATCGGGTCTCTACCTAAGCATGCCGTTCCCGCGGCACCGGCCGCGAATCACCATTGTGCAATCGAAACACATAATTGTCGGGATAGCGAAGATCGATCATCTCGATATCGCGTTCCATGACGCCTTTTTCGACGATCAGTTTTTCGAGTTCGTCCAGCTGCCGTTCCCAACCCTCTTCGGGCAAGCGCACGGTCACGCCACCGGACAGATGCAGGTCCCAGCGCCGCTCGCCGATTCGCTCAATCGCCACGAGCCGCGCTTGAATCGCTTTTTGCGACCCCAACGCATCGATCAGGGGAGCGGCAGCTTCCGGCGCGCCCGCGCCCGCCAGAAGCGGCAAATGGCCGAACGAATTCTCCTCGACCTTGGTGATGAGGGCGCCCGACCGTTCGACCACGCTGAGCACGTTGCCCATTTTCCACAAGGCGAAGGGACGCTTCTCGATCAGACGGACAGCAACCTTGTCCGGGAAATGACGGCGGACCTCGGCGTCGGCCACCCAGGGAAGCATCAGAAGGCGCGCACGGGCTGCGTCGGGGCGCACGCCGAAAAT
>DATLVC010000309.1:0-9287 GCA_035577685.1 Micropepsaceae bacterium
CAGATGGACGATTTTGATCCCCCGGGCGCGCAAGGGCGCGAACAGCCGGCGTTCTGCCCAGGGCTGCTCGACCTCGCGAAAATCGGCTGTGCTGCTGCCGACATTCAGAAGCGGCGACAGCTCTTCCGCCGTGCGCTCCCGCAGCAGAGTTTCCAGCCAGGCGGCCTCGGTTTCGAACATCCCCGTCTCTCGTCATATCAGGGGCAGACTGGGGCAAAGGCGGGCCGCCCGCAACGCTTTGATTTTGCGGAACGCTCCCCCTATCAATAGGGTCCGGATGCGGGGGGTGAGAAGGGCCGGCTCGCGTCCGAATGGGGTTTTGGCAGTTCATGCAAAACGAGCCTGGCACGCTGGAAGATCTCCGCGGTGAAATCGATCGGATCGATGACGCCCTGCACGATCTTCTGATCCGGCGGGCGAATGTCAGTCTTGCGATCGCGAAGGTGAAGCAGCCAGCGGAAGGCGCACCGGCAACGCCCGTACCGGCGCTCAGGCCGGCACGCGAGGCGATGATTCTGCGCCGGCTGCTGGCCCGTCACAAAGGCGATCTGCCGCCGCAGGTCTTGGTGCGCATCTGGCGCGAGATTATGGCCGCGTCCTTGCGGGTTCAGAGCAAGTTCCATCTGCACGTCTATTCCGGGGACAATCCGTCGGGATTTGTCGATCTGGCGCACGCCCATTTCGGTTCGCTGACGCCGCTGCGCACCCATACGCGTCCCTCCATGGTGGTGCATGCCTGTGCCGAGGAGCCCAATTCGCTGGGGATCGTGCCTGTTCCTGAGATCGAGGAGCCGGGTGCGGCCTGGTGGGCGCAACTCGCCCCTGCGGGGGAAAAGGGCCCCCGCGTGGTCGCCAAATTGCCCTTCGCGCAGGAGGGCGAGGATGGGCCCACCGCCTATGCCATCGGTACGGTGGAACAGGAACCGTCCGGCGACGACACCACATTGCTGCTCTTAGAGATTGCGCCCGGGATTTCGCGCGCGAGCCTGCAATCCTATCTGAAAACCGCCGGCCTGAAGGCGAAGCTGAAAGCCGCCGGCCGGCTCCTGGAGAAAAAAGTGCCCGATGAAATCCTTCTCGAAGTGAAGGGTTTTGTCGGCAAGGACGATCCCCGGCTGGTCGCGCTCGCCGATGCGGCCGGGGAAGTCATCGCCCGCGTGGTCCCCATCGGGGGCTACGCCAATCCCGTCGTGCTGCCGCCGGTCGTGCCATGACCCTCTCCCCCAAGCCGGGCGTGATGGAGATCGACGCCTATGTTCCCGGCCGCTCCGAGGCCAAGGGTGCGGCGCGCGTCTACAAACTGTCTTCGAACGAATCGCCCTTCGGGCCGAGTCCAAAGGCCATCGCCGCGTATGAGGGCGCCGAACCCTTGCTTGGAATTTATCCGGAAGGGTCCGCGCGAATCTTGCGCGAAGCCATTGCCGCGCATTATGGATTGGCCGCGGACCGGATCGTTTGCGGGAATGGTTCGGACGAGATCCTGACGCTGCTCGCCAATTGTTACGTGCGGCCAGGTGATGAGGTGCTGTTCAGCGCCCATGCATTCTCGCTCTACAAGATTGCGACATTGGCCAATAGCGGCGTTCCGGTCGAAGTGCCGACGCGCGACATGAATCTCGAGATCGGCGACATGATCGCGCGCGTGAACGAAAAAACGCGTCTCATCTATGTCGCCAACCCGAACAATCCGACCGCGACCTATGTGCCGGTGTCCGAAATGCGCCGGCTGCATCGCGCCCTTCCCGATTCCGCGCTGCTGGTGATCGACGCGGCCTATTCGGAATATGTCCAGCGCAACGATTACGAGGCCGGCATCGAACTCGTCAGCACGACCAACAACACCGTGATGACGCGCACGTTTTCGAAGGTGTATGGCCTCGCCGGCATCCGCATCGGCTGGTCCTATTGCCCCAAACCTGTGGCCGATGTGCTCAATCGCGTGCGCGCGCCCTTCAACATCAACATCGCCGCCCAACACGCGGCAGTGGCGGCGCTGGCCGATGTCGCACACACCGAAACCGCCATTCGTCACAATGATTTTTGGCGCAGCCAGGTGATCGAGCAGATTCGCGCAATGGGGCTTCGCGTCGACGACAGCGTGGCCAATTTCGTTCTGATTCATTTTCCGGACATTGCCGGCCGCCGTTCATCCGATGCGGATCGCTTTTTGATGGCGCGCGGTATTATCATGCGGGCGTGCGGGTCCTATGATCTGCCGAACTGCTTGCGCCTCACCATCGGCAGTGAGGAGGCGAACCGGGCGGCGGTGGGCGCTTTACGCGAATTCATGGCGTCTCGATGAACGATACGGCTCCCATGTTCGACAAAATCGCGCTGATCGGCGCTGGCCTGATCGGCTCGTCCATCGCGCATGCCGCGCGCCGCGCCGGTCTGGCGCGTCATATCGCGGCCTATGTGCCGCGCCCCGAAACGCGGGCGCGGGCGGAGAAAATGGGTTTTGCGGATTCGCTGCACGCCGAAATCGAACCGTGCGTCCAAGATGCCGATCTGGTGGTGCTGGCGACACCCGTCGGCACCTATGCGTCGCTTGCGGCTCTCATGGCGCCCTGTTTGAAACCGGGCGCGATTCTCACTGATGTGGGCTCGGTTAAAGGTCAGGTGCTGAAAGAAGTCGCCCCGCATGTGCCGGCGGGCGTGCATCTCATTCCAGGTCACCCGGTTGCCGGTACGGAGCAATCCGGTCCCGAGGCCGGTTTCGCCGAACTCTTTGACGGCCGCTGGTGCATTCTGACGCCGGCGCCCGGAACGGACGCTGCGGCCATTGAGAAGCTGAAACTTTTCTGGCAGCGCTGCGGCAGCGATGTCGAGATCATGGACGCCAAACATCATGACCTGGTGCTCGCGATCACAAGCCATGTGCCGCATTTGATCGCCTACAACATCGTGGGTACCGCGGCCGATATGGAAACGGTCATCCAGAGCGAGGTCATCAAATATTCCGCCAGCGGGTTCCGCGATTTCACCCGCATCGCCGCGTCCGATCCCACCATGTGGCGCGACATCTTCCTCAACAATCGCGAGGCGGTGCTGGAGATGCTGGGACGCTTCAACGAGGATTTGGCGGCGCTTCAGCGCGCGGTCCGCTGGGGCGATGGCGATGCGCTGTTCAATCTGTTCACGCGCACCCGCGCGATCCGGCGTTCCATCATCGAAGCGGGGCAGGACACGGAAGCGCCCAATTTCGGCCGTTCAGGGACTGCCACCGGCCGGCGCTGAAGCGGAACTCAAACGGATTTCGCCGTTCGCGAAAGCAAGACCGAAAACGGCTGGTTTTTTCCCGTCCCTCATGCCGTTGCCTTTGAGCGTGCCGGTCAGGCGATTCTCGCCGTCGAGCGCGAGTTGGCCTTTGAGATCGGCATGCGCATCGGGCCAGCTGAGCGCAAGATTGCTGATTTCGATCCCGCCCCCGTGCTCGCGCCAGGCTGTAGCCGCGTCGTCAACGCTCATTGCGCCCGCCCTGAGGGAATCGAGCGATCCGGCCGCATGCAATTGTCCGCGCAGGTTGATGACGGGAAGCAAAATCTCAGCTCCGCCGGTCGCGTAGCCGGTCCCGATTGTCGCGTTGTCGATCTCTATCGCCACATCGATGGTGTTGTCGTCGCGGGAGAGCAGATGAAGCTGCGCGCGGGCTGCCATCAATGTGCGTTTGGGATCGGCGCCGGACGTCGCATCTTTTGCCTGAGGCTCGACAAGGTCGAGATCGAAACGGGCCAGCCTGTCACGAACCAGAATGGCGCTCGCCTGCGCAAGGCCGGGTGTGAGGTAAAATAGGCGAGGGGTCGCTCCGGGCTTTGCCGGCGGCTGGGCAAAGGATTGCAGTCCCGAGGCCTCGAAAATATAGCGGTTCTGACCATAGGAAAGCCGATGCAGCGCCAGCTTCTCGATGCGCCAAGCGGTTTCACCTTCTGGTGCCTGATGCGAGAAGGTGACGCCGGAGAGCACCACGTCGATGCGGAAGGGGAACCCGCCGACCGATTTCTCGGCAAAGGCAAAGACCACGCCCGGGATGACTTCGCCGCCATTGGCGCGGTCGAGACGCGCGGCCAGCGTATCGGCCTGAACGCGCCAGAACACGCTGTACAGCACAATCACCAGAAGCAGGAGGCCGACCGGCCCATAGAAGAAGATTCGACTGGAATAGGACATGCGTCCATTTTCATTGTTTGAGGTGGCTTGGCCAGCCCCCTCTAACTGCCAGAGGAGGGAACCGCCTTATTGCCTCGCCCTAAAAGGAAGAGCGGGTGCGGAACCTCATGCGCATTTGGAATAGCCGCAGGACAGGCAGGTATCACACCCTTCCAGCTTGACGAAGCCGGCCGCGCTGCACCGCGGACAGGTGCGGACGGCCGCCCCTTCGGCGTGGGCTCCGGCGCTGGCCGCCCGCTGGGCGTCGGTTTCGTCCGGCCCGGGCTTGGTCATGAACCCGATGGCGATCAGATGGCGCTCGATGACTTCGCCGATGGCGGCCAGCAGCGAGGGCACATAGCGACCGCCCATCCATTGGCCGCCACGCGGATCGAAGACCGATTTCAACTCCTCCACCACGAAGCTGACATCGCCGCCCCGCCGGAACACCGCACTGATCATGCGGGTGAGCGCGACCGTCCAGGCGTAATGCTCCATGTTCTTGGAGTTGATGAAGATCTCAAAGGGGCGGGTGCGCCCGCCGTCATCGATGTCGTTGATGGTGATGTAAAAGGCGTGGTCGAGATCGGGCCAGCGCACCTTGTAGGTGTGGCCGTGCAGATCGCCCGGCCGGTCAAGCGGGCGCGTCATATAAACCACGCCCGCGGGTTCGGCCCGTTCCTGCGGCCGATAGGCAAGAGCGGTCGCGGCAGCGGGCAGGGCAGGAACGTTGTAGGCGGCAGCGGTCGGCGTTTCGATCACCGGCACGCGCTTTATTGCGGGAGCCACCGACACGGTGCGGGGTTCCTCGGCCTCGGTTTGCAGCACGGCGCCGGTCACCGGATTGGGCCGATAGGTGGTGCAGCCCTTGCAGCCTTCCTGATAGGCGATGCGATAGACCTCCTTGAATTCGGCGAAGGAAATTTGCGGCGGGCAATTGATGGTCTTGGAGATCGAGCTGTCGACATATTTCTGCGCCGCGGCCTGAACCGCCACATGATCGGCGGGCGTGAGCTCCTGCGCGGTGACGAAATAATCGGGAAGCTGCGTGTCGTCGCCGAAGGCGGCACGGAAGCGGCGATAGGCGTAATCGCTCACCTTTTCCTCGCGCGTGGCGCCGTCCGGCATCAGCACGTTGCGCGTATAGGAATAGGCAAAGACCGGCTCGATGCCGCTCGAAATATTGTCCGCGAACAGCGAAATCGTGCCGGTCGGCGCGATTGAGGTCACGAGCCCGTTGCGGATGCCGTGCTTGGCGATTTTCTCGCGGATGGGTTCGGGAAGGTCCTGGATGTTCGGGCGCGCGAGATAGGCATCGGCATCGAACAGCGGGAACGCCCCCTTTTCCGCGGCCAATTCGGCCGATGCGGCATAGGCGCTGTCGCGCAATATCCTAAGCCAGCGTTCGATCAGCGCGAGGCTGCGCGAAGATCCATAGCGGGTGCGGCAGAAGATGAGCGCATCGGCAAGGCCCGTGACGCCAAGGCCGATGCGGCGCTTGGCCTTGGCCTCGTCGGCTTGCGCCGGCAGCGGGAAACGCGAAACGTCGATGACATTGTCGAGGAAGCGCACGGCCACGCGGGTCAGTTCCGACAATTGCGCTTCGTCGAGACGAGCTTCTTCCGTAAACGGACGATCCACCAATTTGGCCAGATTGATCGAGCCCAGAAGGCAGGCGCCATAGGGCGGCAAAGGTTGTTCGCCGCACGGATTGGTCGCGTAGATCGTCTCGCAATAGGAAAGATTGTTCAGCGCGTTGATGCGATCGATGAAGATGACCCCGGGCTCGGCCGCCTCATAGGTCGAGACCATGATCTTGTCCCACAGCGCGCGCGCCGAGACCGTGCGATACACCGTGCCGTCGAAGACGAGGTCCCAGGAGCGGTCCTTTTCGACCGCGCTCATGAACGCGTCCGTCACCAGCACCGACAGATTGAAATTGCGCAGGCGATTGCCAGCCTGTTTTGCGGCGATGAATTCCTCGATGTCGGGATGCGAGCAGAGAAGCGTGCCCATCATGGCGCCACGCCGCGCGCCCGCCGACATGATGGTGCGGCACATGGAATCCCACACATCCATGAAGGACACCGGCCCGGAGGCATCCGCGCCGACGCCTTTCACCGGGGCACCTTTGGGCCTGAGCGTCGAGAAATCGTAACCGATGCCGCCACCCTGCTGCATGGTGAGGGCCGCTTCCCGCAAATGGGCAAAGATGCCGGAGAGATCGTCGGGTATGCGCCCCATGACGAAGCAGTTGAACAGCGTCACGGAGCGGCCGGTGCCGGCCCCGGCCAGGATGCGGCCCGCCGGCAGGAAGCGATGCCCCGCCAAAGCTTGCGCAAAGGCGTTCGCCCAATCCCGCCGCTTCTCGGGGGCTTCAGCCCCCGCTGCGGCAAGCGCCACGCGGGCCCAGCTCTCCTCGACGGTGCGGTCGAGCGGGGTGCCGTCTGGCGCCTTGAGGCGATATTTCATGTCCCAGATCTGATGGGAAAGGGCTTCCACGGTTTGGCTTTCTTTGTCTCGCATTCTACGGGCGCATCATGCCCGAGAAACTATTGCCAATGTTCGCATCCCCGACGGAAGAGTCAATAAGATGTTCCCTTTTTGTTCGTTACGGGCCGGGGATTACCCCGCCCGATAGGTTGCCTGTACCCGCTTGGAGCGTTCCAAATAGAGCAGCCAGGCGCCGGCCAGAAGGATCTCGCGGGTGCCGGTCACCAGGGCCGGCCGGCGAAGCTGACTGGCGAGCGCAGGATCGGCCAACGGCATTACCGCTGCCATCAGAGCGATGCCCAAAACCAGAACGCCCAGTGTCAGCATGGTGATGAAATAGATTTTCGCGATAGTCACCGCGTTTGGGCGCTGCTGATAGAGCCCCAATCCCGCGTAGAAGGCGAACGCCGCCAGCGCGAGTTCGAACAGGGCTTGGAAAACGAGTGCGCCCTGCAAAGCCGGCGATTGGCTCGCGGCCTGCCACGCGCCGAGCAGTCCCAGAATCGCCAGAAGCGGAATGAGCACTATCAAATAAAGACAGAGCCCCAAGAGCCAGCCGCGCACCCCCCGAAGCCCGTGTTCAGCCGTATCGCCTGCACCCATCCTCGTCCCCCGTCATATCGGACGTTTATAGTCCATGCCTATGCCTTCGCGCGAATGGGCACTGGTGTTGCCCTCTTCGAGCAGCCGGTTCGTCGCCGCTTCGATGCGCTGTTCGAGTTCTATCATGAAGGCCTGCCGCGAAAGGCCGGGTGGAATGGGATCGAGGAATTCCACCACGATTGTGCCTGGCCGTTTCCAAAATCCGTTCCAGTACAGGCCGGAATTGTGCGCCACCGGGACACATGGCGCGGACAGCAGCGAATAGAGCGCGGCCACCCCCGGTTTATAATCCGGCCGTGCTCCGGGATTCTTGCGCGTGCCCTCCGGAAAGATGACGACAGGCCGGTCCTCATCGAGCGCGTGTTTCGCCGCGGCGCCCATGACGCGAATGGCCTTGGCCCCGGCCGAGCGGTCGATGGCGATCATTTGCATCTTGCGGCAATACCAGCCGTAGAGCGGAATGTTGAGCAGCGATTGCTTCAACACGATGGCAGGCCGTGGCAACAGGGAGAGAAACGCCATCGTTTCCCACATGCTGAAATGCTTCGAGGCGACCAGCACGCGCGGCTCGCTGAGCCTGCCGCGCACCTCCACGCCGGTGCCGGCGATCCACCGCAATCCGAAGAGCACGAGCCTGGACCATATATGGGCGGCGATGAAGGTCGCGCGCCGCGGCAGCAACAACAGCGGCAGGAGGCCGACATTCATAAGGACCGAGACCGCGCCGAACCAGAGCAGGAACAGCGTCGAGCGCAGGAAAAGGATCATGCCTCAGCCATGAGCCAGCGCGCCGGCAACCGAAACGCGAACCACGCTCGCAAGATATTTGACATATTCACCCTGGAGGCGCTTTGCGTTTCCCCAGGAGAGCATGCTCACCGGATCGGCCGCCACCGGATAGGGCACGAGCTTCACATCCGGCATTTCGGCGCCGAATTCCACCAGGCTGCGCGGCATGTGGTAATTGGTGGTCACGATGATCAGGCTGCCATAGCGATGCGCCCGCGCCCAGCGTGCGGCCTCGGCGGCATTGCCGCGCGTATCGAGCGCGGCAAAACCGAGATCGGCGCAGCAATCGAAGGCCGGGCCGCCATGCAGCAGCGTTTTCAAAGCGCGCTTGGAGAGGACCCTGTTGACGCCTGTGATCAGCAATCTTTGGCCATCGCCCTTTTCCAGAAGCGTCACGGCCGGGGCCAGCCGGCCGCCTTCGCCGGTCAGTGCCACGATGGCATCGGCCTTAGCTGCGGACCCGGCGCGGGGCGCAGGCAAATTGAGGACAAAAGCCGAAAAGCCGATCGCGTAAGACACCAGCGCGGCGATACCGAGACCGAACAGCAAGGGGAGGCCGCGACGGCGTTTTCTTCCGCGGTTCGCAGACGCGTCGCTGTGCTGTCGCGTGGTCATCATCGGCCTGGATTTTAGCGCAGCTAATAGAGTTCGTGCAGCGCCGCGATAACTGAAACTCGCGCCGTTGCCCAGGCGATGATGGCCGCGGCGGCGGGAATAGAGGCAAGCCAGGGCAGTTCCTGCCAGGGCAGCCCCAGAGGAGGCAGGAACGAGACGGTCGACAGCCCAAGCTGGTCGAGGCTGCCCGCCGCGACGAAAACCAGGGCGGCAAAGGCTGCCCCGCACGCCGCCGCGATCCCGGCTGCCACGAAATAATGAAATTCGAAGGCGCGCGCGATGAAGCGGTCCTTCGCGCCCATCAGATGGAGCAATTGCACGATGTCATGGTGGGCCGCGAGGCCGGCGCGCGTGGCAAAGGCGACGGTGGCCGCGGTTCCCATCGCGATCAGTGCCAGGATCGCCAGGGCCGCCAATACGACGCTGCTCGCCGTGGTTTTGAGCCGTCCGATCCAGCGGCCGATATCATCGAGCACCGCATGGGGTGCTGCACTTTTCAAACGCTGTTGCAGGGCGCCGAGGTCGGGCGTGGCGCCGGGCGCCAGCCGCACATCGATGAGGCGCGGGAAGGGCAGCGCCGCAATCACCGCGTCATGCCCGAGCCAGGGTTCCACCAACGCCAGATTGTCGGCATCCGACAG
>DATLVC010000310.1:0-29152 GCA_035577685.1 Micropepsaceae bacterium
GATGGGAAGCCCGCTCACGGTGAAATTGGGCGGCGGCGTTCCGGGTGCGGGCGGGGCAGGCGCGCCGCTCGCGGCTTGACGCGCACGCTCTGCCGTCAGCGGCGCATCGGCCGAGCAGCAATCGCCCGGTCCGAGCACGATCTGGAAGGGACGGCCTTCCACACCCGCAACATAGCGCAGATCGGTGAATTCGGCCGGCGGCGTGCGCAGCGCGCGGACACCGGGATTGTTGCCCGCCGGCGCGAAGGCGATGTGCAGCTCGGGATCATAGCCGCCGCCGGGCCAATTGGTGGCGGTGCCGGCAACGATGGCGCCAAGCATCCCCTTGTCGTCGCCGAGCGCAGGGGGCTGGAACGGATTGCCCGACACTTTGTAGCGCTTCAGGAACTCAACGGCCTGCGCGCGCAATTGCGGCGTGAAGTCGATCAGATCGTCGGGCAGCTTCAGCGAATTGCGCGCATAGAGAAGGCTATCGGGCGGGAAGGGCTGGGTCGCGGCGGTTTTTTCCCCCGGCACATCGGATTGCGGCACGGGCTTTTCCACGATCGGCCACACCGGCACGCCGGTGGCGCGGTCGAAGACATACATCCAACCTTCCTTGCTGGGCACCGCCACGGCCTTGATCGCTTTTCCGTTGACGTTGATATCGGCGACGATCGGCATCGACGACATGTCGTAATTCCAGATCGGATGATGCACGAACTGGAAATGCCATTTGCGCTGGCCGGTTTTCAGGTCGACCGCAACCAGGCTTTCGGCGAACAGATTGTTGCCTGGGCGCGAGCCGCCATAATAATCCGAGGACGGAGTTTCCACGGGAAGATAGGCGAGACCGAGTTCCGGGTCGGCGCTGATATGGGTCCACACGCCGGTGTTGCCATTGTCGGCCCAGGAATTGTTTTCCCATGTCTCGCTGCCGAATTGGCCGGGCCTTGGAATCGTATCGAACCGCCATAGCAGCTTGCCGGTCTTGACGTCATAGGCACGCACCAGCCCCTTGGTGTTGTTGTGCGTGTCGATGGTCGCGCCTTCCTTCATGGAGGATCCGACCATCACGACATCCCCGGCAATGGTCGGGGTCGAATGGACGCCGATTTCGCCGGTTTCGAGATCGATCTGCTGACCGGTTCCTTTGACCACGCCGACTTTCAAATCGACGACGCCGTTGGTGCCGAAGGAATTGAGCATCGCGCCGGTCTTGGCGTTCAACTCGACCAGCCGATAACCGGTCGTCACATAGACGATGCGGTCATCGCCCTTGCCATCGGTCCAATAGGAAACGCCATGGCCGGACAATTGCCGCGGCGCGACGGCCGCGCGTTTGCCTTCGCGCAAGGAGTGAGACCAGATCACCTCGCCGGTCTTGGGATCGAGCGCGACAACCGCGCGCCGCGTACCCGCCGTGGTGTAGAGCACGCCTTTGACCATGATCGGCGTCGCTTCCAGCTTCCATTCCGGATAGGGGCCGAAGCGGTCGGTCTTGAAGCGCCAGGCGACCTGAAGCTTGTTGAAGTTGGACGCATCGATCTGGGAAAGCGGTGAATAGCGCGTGCCCTTGATGTCGCCGGCATAGGCGGGCCATTCGCCGTCGGCGGTCGATGGCTGACCTTGCCCGGCAAATTGCTGCGGTGCGGGAGCGCCCACGAAAATCTGTCCGGCTACCTGCGGCGCAAGGAAGGCGCCGGCGATCAAGGCCAAAGTGGATGCGGAAAGCAGATGGTGTCGCGACATCGTTCACTCCCGAGGGTTCGAGGAACACAACGCATGCGCAATACAAGGCTGTGAAATTATAGCGCGGAATTGCGCGAGTTACACCAGCGATCGATTGGATCTGCGAAGCGCCGCTTCGGTTTCTACGTAGGTATCATTGCGACGATGTCTGCGCGGCCGTGATTCGTTACGTCTCTGCCCACACGCAGAGGTCCGCAGAAAATGACGCAGCAAACTCTCCAGACTGCCTTGGCCGTCGAAAGCGCCCAACAGCGTCTTCCGATGTTCGATTCAACAGCGGCGTGCGAGGCTCCAGACACTCTGCTGCTCGAACGCTTCGATACGCAATTCAAGGCGCTGCCGGCCAATACGGCGGAACGCGTCCAGCTCGCCCAAAGAATTCGCCATCAGGTCTATTGCATCGAGAACCCGTACGACAAATCGGACAATCCCGAGGGGCTCGAAATCGACGAATTCAATTCCCACACCGTGCAAAGCCTTCCGGGCTTCAGATGCGGCGCTGGGAACGTTTCGCATGATCTTGCCGCTGACCGGCGATTTGGAAAACAGCTTCGCCGCGAGTGGTGTGACCTTTCATTGAAACCGCTGCAACGCTCAAGCTGCTGGTTTTTCTGAAAATTATGGGGTCTGGCAATCATTAATAAGCGCCCGTTAACCATCATCGCCGAGAATGAGTCGGGGCGTTCAAGGAGGATCTGTCATGGCCATGTTTTCCAAAATTACCGCGCCGCTCTCCGCTTCTTCCCTGATGAACGTCAGCGCGCGGCACGCTCGCCGGCATATCAACCGGGGCCATGGCTCGCGTGTCCGGACGGTATCTCCCGGCGCAGCACTTTTCCTCGAAATTGCATTCAAGCGCACGCGCTTCTATCGGCCCGTCGTCTCCGGCATCTGATCCCTGAACCGCGCAACGATGCGCTGGTTCCTCCACTCACATGATGAGAAAGTCGCTGGCATGCAGGCTGCCCGGCGAAACATGCAGCAGCGTCACCACATCGTCGGGAGCGATTCGAAAAAAAATCGCACTGCCGGCAGCGCCTGTGAATTGCTGTCGAATGAAGTCGCAGGCAGCGGGCGAAATCGGCCAGACCAGATTTGCGTGCATAAATGAGTTCGAGTAAGAGTATGGCCTTACGGACCGTCGCGCATTCTTCTGTCAGTTCATCCAGATGAGCAGGGCACGACAAAGCTCGCGGGCACGTCTCGCGGAGGTTCTCTATGACCCAGCAGGCCAACCAAGCGGCCGAAGAAATCTACAAAAAGATCAAAGACGAAATTTTTGACTTCCAGCTGTTGCCTGGGGATCGCTTCACGGAGACGGAGCTCGCCGAGCGCTATGGCACCTCGCGGACTCCCGTGAGAGGCGCGCTCTACCGGCTGAAACACGAAGGCTATTTCGAAGTCCAATTCCGCAGCGGCTGGCGCGTTCGCCCGTTCGATTTCGTTCATTTCGACGAACTCTACGATCTGCGCACCGTGCTCGAGACGGCCGCGGTGGAGCGCCTTTGCCGATTGGAAAATCCACCGCTCGGCGATTTGAAGGCGACCTGGCTGGTGCCCGCAAGCCGCCGCGAGCACGATGCCCGAATCGTCGCCGCGCTTGATGAAGCCTTTCATTGCCGGTTGCTGGAAGCCGCCGGCAACCGCGAGATGAGTCGCGTGCACTCTGAAGTGACGGAAAAAATCCGCATTGTCCGTCGCCTGGGTTTTCTGGAGCAGAAGCGGATCGACGCCACTTATGAGGATCATGCGAAGCTTCTGAAGCTCATCAACAACCACCGTGCCGCCGACGCGTGCACCTTGCTCAGAGGGCATGTTACCCAGAACGGAACGGAAGCGCGCAAGATCACGATCCACATGCTCCACGAAGCGCGCGAAAGGGCGCGCTTGCTGCGCAATCCCGGCAAAGATGCCGCGCCGTCGCGCCGATCCGGCAAGTCGGCGCCGATAACGCTCTCATAGCGCGACGGGCAGCGCCGGTCCTGCCTTAGAAACAGTCACGCCTGCTGCATATTGCAGCAAATCGCCACCGGCGTTCGCCAGAGCGCAATGGCGTGCGGAACGACCGCCCGCTCTCAAAATATCCGAATTCCCCGCATTTGCGGCCTGCAAGAAAACCGATTCCCGTCGTCGTCAGCGATGGCACGGCTCTTGCGTTAGCCATGTCATGATCTTGTACACAAGAAAGTGTCCATCTTCGAACCGCCGGCCGGTTTTGGCGGGATTGCGGATGAAAAATGACGCCCGGGAGGAAGGAGGCGACATCGAGCGCAAAAGGATTTCATATGAAATACAAAGTCACATTGGCTACTGTTTTAGCAGCTTCGTTATCGCCGGTTTCTTTGGCGCATGCGGCGGACGACGCCCCGTCCGCCATCCATGGCTTCGGCATTCTCAACATCCAAAACGACTATATCACGCCACGCGGCCTGATGGTGACCAACAAGGGCGTCACCGTCCAGGTCATCGGCGGACTGGTCTTCGGCCTCTATCACCAGCCTGACGCGGCCATCGACGATGTCGCCTTCGTGGTGGGGACATTCAACGATATCGATTCCACGCAACATGCCACGACCGCCGGGGCCTGGAACGAATTCGACTGGTTCGCCGGCCCGAGCTTCCATTTCGAAAAAGACTGGAATCTGGACGTTCAGCTCGGCCAATTTCTGAGCCCGCCGGGCAATTTCAAGGCGGAGACCAACCTCGAATTCGCGCTCTCCTATAATGATGCCGGCTGGGGCCTGCCGCTGCTCTTCAAGCCCTATGTCAAGCTGTTCTACGCGCTTTCCGGCGATTCCACGGTGGTCACCGGCCGCCATGGCGGCACGTTCGATGTGGAGATCGGCATGGCGCCCACCATCGACCTCGCGCCGTTCACGCTCAGCGCACCGACCTGGATCACGGTCGGCCCGGAAACATTCTGGGGCGGCGGAGGCAATGTCGGCGTGTTTTCCACGGGTCTTACTTTGACCTATCCGCTGCCGATCCCAACGCCTTTGGGTCATTGGAGCGCCAAAGCCGGCTTTCAATATTACAACTTCATCAATGATCGCCTGCGACTGGCACAAACCTTGATTGGAACGGCGAACCCGGGTTCGGGCGGCCACAACGACGAAGTCAACGGCTTCGTGGGTTTGAGCTTCGGCTTTTGAACAAGATGCGAGGCGATCATGATTGCAATTCCTGCTGAACCCTATGCGTTCGATTTTCAGCCATCGCGCGCAGCGCTTTTGATCATCGACATGCAGCGCGACTTCATGGAGCCCGGAGGCTTCGGCGAATCCTTGGGCAACGACGTCTCGCTGCTGAGGCGCACCATCGCGCCGGCCAAGCGCCTGCTGGATGCTGCGCGAAAAGCGGGGCTGAAAATCATCCATACGCGGGAAGGGCACCGCGCCGACCTCGCCGATCTGCCTCCCGCCAAAAAAGCCCGCGGCAACCCGGTGGTCGCCATCGGCGATCCAGGAACCATGGGGCGGATTTTGGTGCGTGGCGAAGCCGGGCACGACATCATTCCCGAGCTTTACCCGATTGCCGGCGAGCCGGTGATCGACAAGCCCGGCAAAGGCGCGTTTTACGCGACCGATCTCGACGCGATCCTGAAGCATGCGGGAATTTCGCAACTGATCGTTTGCGGCGTGACGACGGAAGTTTGCGTCAACACCACGGTGCGCGAGGCAAACGACCGCGGTTACGACTGCCTCGTGCTCGAAGATTGCGTCGGTTCCTATTTCCCCGAATTCCAGGAGATGGGTTTGCGCATGATCAAGGCGCAATGCGGCATCTTTGGTTGGGTCGCACCGTCCTCGTCTGTCATCGCGGCATTGGTTTAATTTCTTGATACGGAGACCATCATGAGCACACCCGCGTCTCATTCCTTCAACCCGCGCCTTTGGGTGCCCGGGGACTGGAACGGATTTTTCGGCTTGTTCACCAACGTCCTGCTCAATGTCATCGTATTGACCGGACTCTGTCTTGGCGTCGTCCATCTGCCGGAAGGAATTGTATATGGGCGCATTCTTCCCGCGCTCGGAATCGCGCTGCCGATCGGCAATTTGTACTACGCCTATCTGGCTTGGCAGCTCGCGAAGAAAAGCGGCCGCAGCGACGTGACGGCGATGCCTTACGGGCCCAGCGTGCCGCATATGTTCATCGTGGTCTTCCTCATCATGCTGCCGGTCTACATCAAGACCAATGATGCGATTCTGGCCTGGGAATCGGGCCTGATCTGGTGCCTCGTCATCGGCACCATCGTGCTGATCGGCGCTTTTGTCGGACCCACGGTCCGCAAATACACACCACGGGCGGCAATGCTGGGAACGCTGGCCGGCATTTCGATCACCTTCATTTCGCTGTCGCCGATCTTTCAGGGCTGGCAGGAGCCGTGGCTGTTCCTGCTGTCGTTCACCATCGTCCTTTTGAGTTGGACCGCCAATGTCCGCCTGCCCGGCGGCGTGCCGGGCGGCTTGGCTGCCGTGGCCGTAGGAACCGTGCTGGCCTGGGTAGCAAAGCTCCTGCATCTCGACGAACTGATGCAGCCGGCGCAGGTGGCATCGTCCTTCGCGCAGTTCGGACTGCACCTGCCATACCCGTCGGGAGATTTTCTGAAGGCGCTGAACGGGATTGGACCTTTGCTGGTCACGGCGGTTCCGCTCGGCATCTACAATTTCACCGAAGGCATGAACAATGTCGAAAGCGCTTCGGCCGCCGGCGATGATTACTCCTTGCGGAAGATCCTTTTGGCGGATGGATGCGGTGCGATCATCGGCGCGGTTTTGGGCAGTCCGTTTCCGCCGGCCGTCTATATCGGTCATCCGGGCTGGAAATCGGTCGGAGGCCGCATCGGCTATTCGGTGGCAACGGGCGCCGTCATCAGCGTGGTTTGCTTCCTCGGTCTGACCGCTCTGCTTCTGGCCGTCATTCCGCTGGTCGCGATTCTGCCGATCCTGCTCTATATCGGATTGGTCATCGGAGCCCAGGCGTTCCAGGCCGTCCCGGTGCGGCATGCTCCGGCGGTGGTGCTGGCCTTGCTGCCGAACATCGCGAGCTGGGCGCAAACCCAAATCGACGGCGCGCTCGGCGCTGCGGGAACCAACGCTGCGGCTGTGGGCTTCGACAAGCTCCAAGGTAATGGCGTGATCTATCATGGCATGGCGCTGCTCGGCGGCGGCGCGGTGCTCGCAGGATTGATCCTGGGCGCGATTGCCGTGTTCATCATCGATAAGCGGTTCAAATGGGCTGCGACCTATGCCGTCGCGGGCGCCGTGTTCTCGTTCTTCGGCTTCATCCACGGCACGTCGCTCGGTATCGGCAATTCGACTCCCGTGGCGTTCGGTTATCTCATGATCGCCGCCGTCTGCATGGCGTTCAGCTACCGAACCGTGACGGCGACATCGATGGCACCCACAGAGTTGGAACACGCACCGGCGGAGTAGGGCATTTCTTCAGCTATCCTGGCGGGTCGGGTTCGGATCGGTTTGCCCACCCGCCGGGAAGCTCACCGGCTTTTCCCAGCAGATGCCGACGACGCAACCTTCCGAACTGATCACGCTATGCGCAGAACCCGCCGGATTGAATACCGTCGCCCCGCAGCCGTAGAAGCCGCGCTCGTCGCGCTGGCTTCCCGACAGGATGACAATGTGCTCATCGCCCTCATGGAGATGATGGGGCACCGAGGCGCCCGCCCGGTAGCGCAAGAGAGCAGCGGTCGCGTCCCCGCCCTTGGGGCTGGACAATTCGACGCTTTCGATCCCGTCGTGAAAATGTGTCCAGGGAAGGTCGTCCCAGGTCCGCGCCGGATGGTGGGAGACCTGGTCGACCGTTCCATGCGCAATCGCGCGCAGATCGCCGGCCAGCGCAATCAGCGCCGAGCGGCAATGATCCTCATACGGAGGACACCGCGCGATGGTCTCGTCGAGCGCCGCCTGCAGCATCCTCAACGGATCTGTCATCACAATGCTTCGATGAGCTGCTTCGAATTCGATACGGCGCCGAACACGCCGCCCTGCATCTTGATCATCTTCACGGCATGGTCGTGGTTGGCCTTGTCCGTGGCGCCGCAGCAATCCTCCAGCAACAGGCATTCGAAACCGCGATCATTCGCCTCGCGCATCGTCGTGTGAACGCAGACGTCGGTGGTGATTCCAGTCAGGACAATGTTGGTGATCCCAAGTGTCCGCAAAATCAGTTCGAGATCGGTCGCGCAGAAAGAGCCTTTGCCGGGTTTATCGATCACGGGCTCACCGGGAAGCGGCGCCAGTTCCGGAATGATTTCCCACCCGGGCTCGCCGCGAACGAGAATGCGCCCGCAAGGCCCCGGATCGCCGATGCCAGCGCCGATCTGGCGGGAACGCCAGCGCTTGTTCGCCGGCAAATCCGAAAGATCGGGCCGGTGACCTTCGCGCGTATGAAAGACGTGATAGCCCTTCGCCCGCATCGCTTGCAGGACCGCCTGAATCGGGCCGATCGGCGCGCGGGTGAGCGACAGATCATACCCCATCGCATCGACATAGCCGCCTTTTCCGCAGAAATCCGTTTGCATGTCGATGACAATGAGAGCGGTGTTTTCCGGCCTCAGACTGCCATCATAGGGCCAAGGATAGGGATCGGCGGAAACCATCTGAGTCACAAAACGGCCCTTTCTGAGATCTGCTGTGTACATCATGAAATGCAAGCATGGATACATCAAGGGCGCCACGCAATGTTTTCCATGGTTCACGATGAGAAGATGATTCCGTGCCTCAACTCGCATCGTAAGATTGCCGCCGTAAGAGCGTCCCGCGCGGAAGCTGCCTTGGATTTGGAGAGAACGTGTCCGCCTTGGGCGAGGGCGTTTGACGCCTTATCCGGACCTCCATACGATCCGGTCCGCTTGATAGAAGCTCCACTTCTGCGAAGGGAAATTTCTATGCGCGCAGCCTTGGCACTTTTTCCCGTTCTCATGCTTTCCGCGGCGTCTGCCGCCGCACAAACCCGCACCACGCTGGATATCTATGTGACGGATGTCGAAGGCGGCAATGGAACGCTCTTCGTGACGCCTGCGGGCGAGTCGGTTCTGATCGACACGGGCAATGCCAATGGTGCGGTGCGCGATGCGGGGCGCATCATGGATGCGGTGCGGGACGCCCATCTGACCCAGATCGATCACCTCATCCTGACCCATTACCACGGCGATCATTTCGGCGGCATGCAAGAGTTGGCAAAGCAAATCCCGATCAAGGAATTCATCGACCACGGGCCGAATGTGCAGCCGGGCGTGGGCGCGGATTGGGAGAAGGATATCTATCCCAAGCTTTACGCCAAAGGAAAACACACGGTGGCCAAGCCCGGCGATCGCATCCAACTCAAGGGTGTCGACTGGCGCATCGTGGCCTCGGCCGGCCAAGTGATTTCAACGACGACTCTGCCCGGCGCCAACAAGCCCAACCCGGAATGCGCAAATTTCAAGGACATCGACAACAACATGGAAGACCCGATGTCGGTTGCCAGCTACATCATTTTCGGCAAGTTTCGCACGGCCCATCTCGGAGACCTGCCTCGGAAAATGGAATTCAAGATGATGTGCCCGAATACCAGCCTGCCCCCGGTCGGCCTGTTCCTAGGCTTGCATCATGGGGTGGAAAGCTCCAATTCGCCGGTGATGGTGCATGCTCTGCGCCCGCGGGTCGCCATTATGAACAACGGCACGCGCAAGGGCGGCGACCCAACCACCATGATGAGCGTGCATACCTCACCCGGCCTCGAAGATTTGTGGCAGATTCATTTTTCGCAATTGAGCGGACAGGAATTTACTCAGCCAGGCATGTTCATCGCCAATCTGCTCGACGCGCCATCGTCGTCGATGCCGGTTGCGCCGGTCGCCGCGCCCCAGCCCGGCGCCAACGCGCCGCCCGCGCCCGTTCACAATGGAAAGGCCTATTGGATCAAAGTGTCCGCGCGCGAAGACGGCTCCTTCACCGTCACCAATCAACGCAACGGTTTCAGCAAAACCTACGCCACGCCGGGCAGTTAGACCTCGTGGGCCTTGCGATGGAAGGATAAGACAATGCTGCTACGGAAACTATTCCTTCGGGTGATACCAGCAGCAGCTTTTGCGGTGACCGTATCGGCGCAGATTGCAGCGGCCGCTCCGGTCGATAGCGGTTCACCCACTCCGGATTTCGCAGGCATCTGAGCGCATCCTTATTGGCCGGGCTTCGACCCGCCGGCCTCGGGCCCCGGACCGGTGGTGAACAAATCGCGCCTTCGCAGCGGGATCGGCAACAGCGATCAGTTGGTCGGCGATTACACCAATCCGATTCTGAGGCCCGAAGCGGCGGATGTGGTGAAGAAGCACGGCGAGATTTCGCTGTCCGGCGTGACCTATCCGACCCCGGCCAATCAGTGCTGGCCTCAACCCGTTCCCTATATCCTGTGGACGATCGGTATCCAGATGCTGCAGCAACCGGACAAGATCACCATCCTCTATAGCAATCCCGATCATGAAGTCCGCCAAGTGCGCATGAACCAGCAGCATCCGGCACGTATCACACCATCCGTATACGGAGACTCCGTCGGCCATTACGAAGGCGACACGCTGGTGATCGACACCGTCGGGATCAGGACCAATTGGCCGTTCCCCATGGTCGATGTCTATGGCACGCCCTACAGCCCGTCGTTGCATGTGGTGGAGCGTTACCGGTTGGTGGATGACGACGTTGCAAAAGCCGCCGAAGCGCGGACCCGAAAGGAAAACCTCCCCATTCCATTCAACGATGCCGGGCTGACCGTTGACGCCAATTATCAGGGTAGGGCGCTGCAGCTCGAATTCACCGTCGAGGATGAGCGCGTTTTCACCATGCCCTGGTCGGCCGGCATGATCTATCGGCGTGCGGCGGGCGCGTGGCCCGAGGCTGCCTGCGCCGAGAACAGGAAAGAATATTACGCCGGAAAGGAAGCCGCGGTCCCGCGCGCCGAAAAGCCGGATTTCTGAGCGAAGCTCCCGTCCGCGGTCGCACCCTGCACCTTGATGAGGGTCGTGGGCGGCTCTAAATTTCGCTTTTGCTCGGAATCCATGGAGATTCGCTATGGTGACGCGCCTTAACGCAATTGGCCTGGTTGTCCTCGCAGCGTTTGCAATGCTGCCGGGAATGGCCACTGCCTATGCCGCCGACGCGCAATCGGTATCCACCGACCCGGACGCGAATGCGACCGTGAAGGCCCCCCTGGAAATGATCCACGTGCTGTTCCGCAATCCGGTCGATCTGAAGACCGCGCGCATGAGCGTGACCGACAAGACCGGCAAGCCGGTCAATGTGGGCAAGGCCATGGCGATGGGCACGGACGGCAAGCTGCTGATGGCGATGCCCAAGACCCCATTGCCGGCGGGTACCTATAATGTGACGTGGTCTGTCACGGGAACCGACGGTAAACCGCTGCAAGGCCGGTTCACCTTCACGGCCCGATAATCCCCGTTGTACGAAGCGAGCAATCATTCGCTTCCGCGTTGCCGTAATTGCCGAATGTTCTTGAGCGTCCCAGCTTCGAGGAGAGCGCCGATGGCAACATCATCACCAATTCGCCCAATCCTGTCGGCAATTGTCTGGCTCGGTTTGTTACTGCGCGTCGGGGACGCGCAAGCAGCGCCTGCGCCCAATTTCAGCATCACTTTGACGGGGCAGTCGATGATCCGGTCGGATATTCGCGCTCACGTGCCTGCTGCGGTGCCGCAGATAAAGTCGCTGCTGAAGGGCGATGTGGCGTTCACCAATTTTGAAACGACCATTCTCGACGTGAAAAAGGGGCAATCGCCCAAGGACGGCAGGTTTCTCTCCCCACCGGAAGCCCTCGAATCCCTAAAGACGTTTGGCTTTAATTTGCTGTCGTTCGCCAACAATCACGCCTGGGATCTCAAGGTCCCGGGCATCGAGAACACAATTGCGGAAGGCACACGCCTTGGCCTGACACATGCGGGCACCGGAAATAATGTCGAGGAAGCCGTTGCGCCGGGCTATCTGCACACGCCCAAGGGCACGGTGGCCCTCGTGGCGATGGCCTCGGGCCTGATTGCGGAGGGTGGCTCGGCCACCGCAACACGGGCGGGCGTGAACGAGCTTCGTGTTGAAGGCAACAAGCCGAACCCGGATGATTCAAAACGCATTCTTCAAAGCATTCACGATGCCAGCAGCCACGCCGATCTGGTCGTCGTTTATGAGCACAACCACGTCTTCGACAAGCCGTTCCTCACCATGATGGGCGAAGAATTGCCGCAACGGCTGGTGCCGCCGGACTGGCTGAAGAAATGGACGCACGATGAAATCGACGCGGGCGCGGATATCATTGTCATGCACGGTGCGCCGCTGCTGCATGGTGTGGAGATCTATCGCGGGCGCCCCATCTTCTACGATCTCGGCAATTTCATTTTCCAGGTACCGCCGACGGAGATCGTGTTGGATGAACCGATCAATTGGGAAAGCGTGGTTGCCTATGTGGATTTTCAGGGCAAGACGCTCAAATCCATCACATTCCGTCCCATCGCACAGAACAAGATCGGGGAGGGCGTGGCCGACTTCCGCGACGAGCACACAAGCAATCTGTTCTTGCAGACGCGCGGCTTACCAAAGCCGGCCACCGGCGATCAGGCGCGGTATATCCTCGAGCGGCTGGCGGAATTGTCCCGGCCGTTCGGAACGCAAATGGAGATCAAGGGGGATATGGCCGAGATCAAGCTGAAAGGCGCAAATTGATCCTGCCGGAGCAAGGCCCGGGATAGCCGTCCAAACTCCGCCTCACCGGCGACGTTCACGACTCCGCTTCGGATTTTTGCGGTGCTTTCTGCGGATTCTTGAGCGCGAGACGCTCCAAGGTGTTCGCCATAGCGAGCAACTCATTACGCTCTTCCTCGCTGCGCGCATTCTTTGCGAACGCAAAGCATTCGAGGGCCCGTCGAGGATAATTCCGCGCAGTCTTCATGGGACAGACGTCTTTTGAGTTCGTTGCCATCTTTCCAGGAAAAAAGGGCCAAACAGAGCGTCCTGTCTGACGAAACGGCAGCCCCCAATTCCACAGTTCCATTATACGGCAGGCCAATATTACAAATCTGTCCTAGAAATTGTAATTTGCCAATGATTGATACAATTCTGTTGAAATATGAGACATTCTGGTATTCTTTTGACACAAATTAGACGCGCGGGTTCGACCTTGGCATGCACAAAACGCATGGAAGAGCCGACACTGAACGACGTCAAAAAGACTGGCTCTGGTTCAGGAACGCCGCGTACATGGCATCCCCGCAATGGGGTCATGAGGACGGGTTAGAGGGGATTCTAAACCGCTCCGTTTAGCTTCCGGCCGCGAATGGGTGCCGATTTCGGCACTCACGGAGGAGCCATGACTCTGGCGACTCGCACGCTCGCACTGCCGACGCGGTCCGCGTCTTTGTGCATGTTGCTCAATGCGCTCTCAGAGCTATTTGCGTCAAGAAGTGAGGGGTGCCCGCCGCGTAATCAACTGCTAGTAACGGATAGATTTAGTTCGATGAATTCCAGTTAGAGAACACGTCCACTCCAGCATTGGAGCGAAGTCGATGAATTTAATCACGCCCAAAAGCGGTGCGAACGTCGACATTGGGACACACGGTTGCAACCGCGCTGGCAAACCGAGTCTGGAAATTCGTGCACGACCACTGCTCGGGGTAAATATCGAATCCGCGGGCACGCAAAACCTGCTTTCGAGTGAGGAACAGGACCGCCTTCTCCACGATGCGACGCTGCTCACCTATCGGCGAGGCGGGAACACCCTTTTCACCGAAGGGCAGACGGCCAATTTTCTTTTCGTCGTCGATCAGGGAATCATTCGGATAAACCGGTACGCCGAAAATGGCCGCCGGCAAATTCTCGCATTCAGGGTGGCGGGCGATCTTTTCGGTCTTCCGGAGAACGGGCAGTACGTCGACTCCGCGGAAACCGTCGGTCCCGCCAAAATATACCGCATCCCATGGCATCGGATGCAGCTGGCGATGCTGGCCGAACCGCAAATCCAGCTCCATCTGTTCATCAAGGTCGTGGATGATTTTCGCCAAGCCGAGCATCGGATCATGATCCTCGGCCAGCAGAACACGTGTCAGCGTCTTGCCTCCTTCATTCTCGATCTCCGGCGCATTCCTGAATTCTTCGATGAGGAGCGGTCGCTCCTGAAACTGCCGGTAAACCGTTTTGATCTCGCGGATTATCTTGGAGCCGTGCCCAAATCCTCCGAGCGCGCGTTCGCGAGGCTGGAAAGCCAGAGCCTCCTTCGCCGGGTCACGGCGCGAACCATCGAAATCCTGGACATAAGCGGATTGCAACGCCTACAGCACGAACGTTGGCGCGATCATCGCTAAGATAGTCCGAACAAACTGAGCAGCAACGTCGCCATACATACGCAGAGCGGCGCTCAGCGCGCGTGCGATTCGCCGGTTCGACGGCAATCAATCTCGGGATAATTCATTCAGACGATTCATTCGCGAACTCCGACAAACGTCGGAGTCCTTGACGCTCGGGTCAACTAGCTTGCAATCGGTCGGGACGCGGAACCGGTGGTTCGACTCTCTCTGGGTTTCGCTGGAGATGTGTCGGATCCGGCCAGCCACCGGCCGCGCCCCGTCCGTGGACGGCAAGCGGTTGGACGAAGGAGATCAATAGGACGATTCAATCGGAGGAACGGGGGCTCAATCACAGCGCTCATACCGCTGACTTAAACAGGATGCGGGCATGGCACCCACATAATGTGAGTGGTTGCACCGTGACGGGGGATATCGGCGATGAATTCAAAAGCATCAAAGCTTGCCACGCTTATGGGGACAGCATCCCTGTTCACGATGGCGAACGCGCTTTCCGTACAGGCGCAGCAAGTCGCGCAAACACAGACAGCGCAGGCGCAAACGGCCCAGTCAGCCGGTGAGCAAATTCCGGAGCAAGTGCTGGTCACGGGTTCTTTGATCCACGGCGCGGCTGCGGTCGGCGTGCCGGTGACCAATCTCTCCGCTCAAGATTTCACCGAGACTGGTAACGTCACGATCGGCGATCTCTTCCGCACCGTTCCTTCGGCCAACGTCGCGCCGGGTCCCTCCGCCGTCAATTCCGGTGGCCATCAGGAACGTGAGACACGCGTCAATATTCGCGGCCTCGATCAGACCGGTCCACGCACATTGCTGATGGTCGATGGCGTCCGCTTTCCGCCCCAGGCAGACGGCATTTGCGCCGTCGATCCTTCCATTATCCCAGCACTTGCGCTGGATCGCGTGGACATCCTCGCCGATGGCGCGTCAGCCACCTACGGGTCCGATGCCATCGCCGGCGTCATCAATGTGGTGCTCAAGCGCGGTTTCGACGGCGCGGTGACCTTGCTACATTTCCAGGCGCCGGATTCCGGCGGGCTGCAATACCAAGCATCGCAATTGTACGGCCGCACCTGGGATGGCGGTGACATCACCGTGACCTATGAGTGGACCGACGAGGGTCCGGTCTATGGCAACGCGCATTCGAAATATACCATGAACTACACGCCCTGGGGCCTGGACAATCCGATCCCGCTCGGCTCCTCCATTCCCGGCACAATTTCGGTCGGCGCGCCATCGAGCAGCAACATAGCCTGCACCAATTGCTGGGCGATCCCGCATGGTGCCGGAGCCAACTTCCCCGGCGGTCTCGGGCCAACTCTTCCTTCTAGCGCCGCGACACTCAACTGGGCGGTTTTCAGCGCGAATGCCGCCAATAGAGGCACGCAAAACGTTATCGATCCGCTGAAGCAGGCCTGGGAATTGGGCGCGCAACAGAAGAATTCCTTTACCGCGACCTTCGACCAAAGGCTGTTCCCCGGCATCTCATTTTTCGCCACCGGCTTCTATGCCAATCGCCGCGTTCAGGAATTGGCTCCGGCCGATTACAGTCAGGGGGTAACCAACGACATCAAGACCTTCGTCGTACCCACGACCAATCCCTATTATCCGACCAACGCACCGGCAAACTTACGCGTCTCGTATGATTTTGCGCACGAGATTCCGCCAACCATTCCGGCCTATGAACTGTCCTATCGTTATCAGTTCGGTCTGAACCTCGATTTGCCGTTCGGCTGGAACGGTCAGATTTTCGATTCCCGTAGCTACGAGGCCAATCAGTACACGCTGAACATCGTCAATGATAACGCTGTCAACGTCGCGTTGGGGACTCCTACGGGCGGGGTCACCAAGCCTGCCGGCGTGCCCTATTTAAACCTCTTCTGCGATGTGACGCAGTTCAAGTGCAATTCGCCCGCGTCGCTCTCGTACATCATGGCCCAACGCGTGTTGGGCGACAAATACACCATCGAGGAGAAAGGCGCGCGTTTCGACGGCCCGCTATTTGACCTTCCCGCCGGGCAGGTCAAGGCTGCCATCGGCGGAACATTCGAGTCAGATAATGTGCTGGGCTTTACCGGCAACAATTCGGGTTCACCTGCCGGTACCCCCCTTTCGATCATCAATGATTCGGAGCCCTATCAGGTTTGGGCGGGTTATGCGCAGGTCCAGATTCCGATAACCTCGGACAGTTTCAACATCCCCCTGGTCCGCAAATTCGATCTCGAACTCTCGTGGCGCCACGATCAATATACTGGAACACTGCACGGCGGCACCAGCAATCCCAAAGTGGCTTTTAACTGGATGCTCTCGCAAGATCTGGGAGCAACCGTCAGAGGTTCATGGGGCACATCCTTCCGTTTCGCCAATGCCGGCGAATATTCCACCGTGCTCAGCGATGCGAACGGTGCCTTTAACTTCCCCAGTCAGGGCATCATCAACCTTCCATGCACCGGCGGCGCGCCAACTCCGGGCAGCGCGGCGGCGGCATTGTTCCAGGCCGGTTTTGCCTGCGGTTCGACACCGGGCGGCATCGGCTGGGCCGGCGGGCCGCACCCGGAATTGCGCAGCTACATCGACGCTTCCACCGGCCAGCCTACATCGCGCGAAGGCGGCACGGCGCTTGCGCCCGAGAAATCGATCAACTACAGCGTCGGCTTCGAATTGGCGCCGCAGATGGAATTCCTTCGCGGCCTCGATGTCCAGGCGACCTGGTACAGCGTCAAAGTCAACGGCACGCTGTTGGGATTCAACAACACAACAGGCCAGACTCTCTCTGACCCGCTACAACGATTCCACGTCATTGTGCCGAGCGATCTTGGCTGTCCGGTGGCGGCGAACGCCAATCCCACGACCTGCGCACCGTTCGAAAAAATGGTGCAGGCCGCCATACTCGATCGGAATAGCACGATCGATCTTAGCGCCCTTCCGAGCGTCTTCTGGCTCAGCGACGGCAGTACGGTCGGCACCGGCTTCTTGAAGGTCGACGGGATCGACTGGAACGCCAGCTACACCTGGGACATGGGCGACCTTGGCGCCTGGAACACTGGCATCACCGGCACCTATTACCTGCACCGGTATAACGCGACCATCAATGGCGGCACGGTCGTTGATCTGTTCCATCAAAACATTCAGGGGGCCGGCGGTATCGCCCAGAACGGCGTCGAAACACTACCCCGAATGATCTACCGGGCACGGCTCGGCTGGAGCAATGGTCCGTACACGGTCACCGGGTTCGTCAATTATATCTCGCATTATTATTCGACGTGGCCCGTTCCGCCCAATGTCAACTTTCAATGCACGGCCGCAGGCGGCAGCACCGGGGGCGGGACATTCCCCTGCGCCATCAACAATTGGAGCAATATCGAGCCGTCTTGGTACACGTTCGATTTGTCCTTCGGCTACAACACGGGCGACATGCCGGCCAACAATTACCTGAAGGACATTACAGTTCAGCTCACCATCCAGAACCTCATGGGCATTCACTCTCCCTTCGAGTACGGGCCCAGCACCAGCACGCGTAACATTTCCGGTTACGATATTCTCAAGCCCGATACCGGCCGGGTCATAGGGATTACGCTGCTCAAGAACTGGTAGCGCGTGCGTCGCTGATACGGCGGGATGGGAAGTTTCAGAGCGCCCGAGCCAACGGGGGTGAGACGCGCGCTAGCGGCGTTACCGCCAGCACTCGCCGATGCGGCGCGAGCACGCTCCAGGTCGACCATGCAAGCACGAGTAGCGAAAATTGCCGCCAGTTCTCGCGCAATCCAAGCTGCATACGGCGCGAACCGAAGCTGTCTGGTGTCATCGGCACGATTATTTCTTCGGCTCTTGTCAGGCCGTACTGCGCAAAATGATGTGCCAAGACTAGGAGACCAGACTTGATGTGAATCAATGTGAAGGGTCTTGGAAGTTCATAGGATTAATTTGATTTTGCATTCGCCGATAGCGACTGCGACTTTCTATGCAACAAGCTCAAAGGGAGATGACACGATGCACCCCCGCGTCCTGATTGGTGCAATCGTTGCTGTCCTCGTCGCATTCACGATTTTCGGCTTCGGCATGCAGCTGGTAGGCCGATCGAATTACGGTCCCGGTTGGTGGGGGCGGGGCATGATGGGTGGCTATTCCATGGGTCCCGGCATGATGCGTGGCTATGGCTACGACATGGGTCCGTGGATGATGGGTCCGAACGTCGCGGGCGGTTACAGCTATGGAACGCCCCCATGGATGATGGCGCCCTATCGGACCAACCAGAGTGCTAACCTTTCAGTCGACGACGTAAAAAATTATTTCGAGCGCTCGCTCGCTTGGCAGGGCAATCCGCGCGTGAAGCTCGGGACTGTGAGTGAAAAGGACGCCGATACGGTCACTGCCGACATCGTGACTACAGATAAAGATGGCCTTGTGCAGCGCTTCGCTGTGAACCGACATACTGGGTTAATCCAATCGAGCGGGGACTGACGCCATGTGGGGCCCTTATGGAATGATGGGCAGTTACGGATGGGGCGCTATGGGATGGATGCCGTTCATGGGACTCTTCTGGCTGCTCGTTCTGTTGCTCCTCTTCGCGGCCCTGGTGGGCGTCTTCCGCAGATCTGGCGGCATGCACGACTGGGGTGAGCGGCGTTCGACGGGACTTGCGATTTTGGAGGAGCGTTATGCGCGCGGCGAAATCGATCGCGAGGAGTACCTGCAGAAGAAACAGGACATCCTGGGGCGCGGTTAGCTTTGACACCTCTTAAGGCTTAGTAACGTCGATAAATTGCAAATTTTTGACGCGGCTCGCACCCGCGGGAGCCGGCCAGGTCTTGCCGCGTTCCATCCGCCGAGGCACGCATGAGCCAAGTACGCGATCCCGAGGCCATCGCCCGGGAGGCCGAAGCACAACGCCTCCGCCGCGCAAAGCTGCCTGCGGTGCTGGACTACGCTTTCCGCCCGATGTTTCTCGCCGCCGGAAGCTGGGCGGGTATTGCGCTCGCGCTGTGGCTCACGATGTTCTTCGGCTATGTGCAATTGCCAACCCGGTTCGATCCGCTGGCCTGGCATGTTCATGAGATGCTGTTCGGTTTCGTGATGGCGGCGGTGGCCGGCTTCTTGCTGACCGCGATTCCGAACTGGACCGGCCGCCTTCCCGTGCGCGGTTATCCGCTCGCCACGCTCGCTTGCTTCTGGCTGGTCGGACGCATTGCCTGCCTGATTTCCGCGGACCTTCCCGCGTGGCTGGCGGTGCTTGCCGATCTGGCGTTTCCCGTTTTCCTCCTCGCGGTCGCCGCCCGTGAAATCATCGTCGGCCGCAACTGGCGCAATCTGCCGATGACCGCACCCCTCGTGCTCTTCATCGTCGCCGACCTGCTGATGCACCTCGGATCGCTCGGCTTCGCCGTACCCGCAGGCCTCGGCTGGCGCCTAGCGGTGGGAGCGCCAATCCTCCTGATTTCAGTCATTGGCGGGCGCATCATTCCGAGTTTCACGCGCAACTGGCTGTTCAAGCGCAAGAGTCCTCATCTTCCCTCACCTCAGGACATGCTCGATACAACGGCGGTCGGCGTGCTTGCTGCCGCACTCATACTTTGGGCGTTTCTCCCCGACCAGCGCGTGACCGGGGTGTTCCTGATCGCCGCCGCCCTGATCAATGCGGTGCGGCTCAGCCGTTGGACCGGCTTCGCCACATGGGCCGAGAAACTGCTGCTCATCCTCCACGTCGGTTATGCCTGGCTGGTGCTCGGGGTCGCGCTTCTCGGACTTTCGATCTTTAAGCTCGGCGTTCCAGTCGCTTCGGCCATACACGCTCTCACGGCAGGCGCGACCGCCGTGATGATCCTCGCGGTGATGCCGCGGGTGACTCTCGGACATACCGGCCGCGCGCTGGCGGCTAACCCGGCAACGGTCGCGATCTTTGTCCTTATCAACGCCGCGGCCCTCGCCCGCGTCTGTGCCTCCTGGCACACGGAATTCATGGCTCTTCTGCTCCTCGTGGCGGGCGCATGCTGGATCGCGGCGTTCGGCTTGTTTGAGCTCGTGTATGGCCCGATGTTGCTGACGCGGCAGCCCCGTCGCGGCAGCGAGGCTTGATGAGCAAGCATCCCCCTCCGCAGGAAGCAGAATGGCCGGAGGGCGCCATCTTTACGGTCGGACATTCGACCTTGCCCATCGAGCGCTTCGTCGCTTTGCTTCATGCTTATGGCATCGAATGCCTCGTGGACATCCGCACGGTGCCGCGTTCGCGCCATAACCCGCAATTCAACGGCGACGCGCTGGGTCATGCGCTGAAACCGGAGAATATCGCCTACGTTCCCTTGCCCGCCCTCGGCGGTTTGCGGCATGCGCGCAAGGATTCACCCAACACAGGCTGGCGCAACGCAAGCTTTCGCGGATACGCCGATTACATGCAGACCGAGGCGTTCGAAGAGGGCCTGGCAACGCTCATTCACATGAGCCGCCACAAACGTACTGCCATCATGTGCGCGGAAGCGGTGCCGTGGCGCTGCCACCGCTCGCTGGTGGCCGATGCGCTCAGCGTGCGCGGCATCCCGGCGGTCGAGATTTTATCGGAAAGCAGCTACCGCATGCATAAGCTAACGCCCTTCGCGCGAGTGGAAGGAACACACATTTCCTATCCCCCGGAGCAAGCTACGTTGCTGTTGTAAGTCACGCAGTTTTACCTCGGAGAGAATGCGCAAGATCCTGCCGTGGCTGCTTCGGAATATCCGCGCGTGCACCCATTGTGCCGGCGCGCTGCCCAGCTTCGGAGCGGCGTTCAGAAGCTAAAGTTATGAGCGATTCAACTTCGCCCTGAGCTTTTTCAGGGCCGATCCTTTATGCATCGCGATGTGGTCCGTTTTATCGCTTTTGATTTCGTATTGCGGCTCGCCTTCACTGGCGTGATGTGTGTGCCCCTTGTAGTCCACGTCCTTTGAATGAACCTTGATAATTCTGCCGCTGACATATCCGGCCTCGGAATTCCAGGTAACGTGATCGCCGACTTTGAATCGTTTTCCCATCTCGTCCTCCCCAACGCGCAAGTGCGCTACCCAGTTCAACAAATTGCTGCGCTCACAGGTGGAGCTGAATTTGTGATGTACGAGGTCGTCAAAGCCTGAGTTCCGGCTGGGGTCAGGTGCGCTCTTCGCGTTCGTGGGGTGTTCACCGTCGTCCTTGAAGTGAGCCGGGCCAAGCTTGATTGCATTGGGCACGGACGCGGCCGTGATAAAGGCGATCGTTGCTCGGTTGGGTCCTTCAGGCGGATTGGGAGGCGACTGTGGGAGTCACGTTACCTCTAGCAGTACCGCCAACAACGGCGCCGGCTGCTGCGAGAAATCACAGTATATCATATACTTAGAAAAAATCATTGGCTCCGCGGGTAGGATTCGAACCTACGACCAGCCGGTTAACAGCCGGCTGCTCTACCACTGAGCTACCGCGGAATGCCGGACCGCGTGTCTAGCGCAGGCACGCCCCGATGGCTATATGAAAAGTCGAATCCCTGGACCGACACAGTGAATCAACCGGGCCGCGAGGCTCCAGGCCGCAAGGCCCGGCTCAACTTTGGACGTTTTTCCATCCCGATCCCTGCATCCCGTGCGGCGCGGGTGGCACTTGGAATCGCGCTGTGCTTGGGCGGCCTGCTCGGATTTCTTCCTATCCTCGGGTTCTGGATGTTCCCGCTCGGCTTGCTGGTGCTGTCGATCGACCTGGCGCCGGTCCGGCGTTGGCGGCGGCGCCTCGAGGTCCGCTGGGGCCGGCGCAAGAAACGCAAGAACGGCGCCTGATATCGTTGCGTCCGAAAAAAAGGGGGCCGGATTTGCATCCGGCCCCAAGGCATTGGGTAATGGTGGGGTGTCTTCAAGGGAAGACGAGGGGGATATTGGCCCCATTGAGTAAAAAAATGGTTAACAGCTTAGTTTCCGCTTGAACTAAAGCAGATTAAATTTCGCCGTATCGCGCACTCCCGGCAAAAATTCCCGATAAAAAAAGCCCCGCTGCGCAGCGGGGCTTTCAAGTTGGTTGGGTGCGCAATTTCTTACGCACGCGTAATGTAACAGAGCCAAATAACCGCTGTCATTAACTAAACATGTCCATCAAATCCCTTCATTTTTATTGATTTCTGCAGCTGCGAGTAACCCGCCCGCTGGGCTATCAAGAACTCTGGCGCCCGGCCCGTGAACGTGCCCTTATCCGCGCCCCCTTCGGATAAAGGATCATCTGCGATCCGTTCCGCGCCATATGGGTGGGCAGCACGCCCCGGTTGGCGCCGGCCTGCAAAAGCTTGCTCTCGGTTGTAAACACCTCGCCGCGGGCGATGATTTCGATGCCGGGGTTGAGGCTGCGTGCCGACAGCGTGATGAACACATTGGCAGCAGCGTTCGGCAGCACCGTAGCAAGCGCGCGGGACTCTGCCGGAACGAAAGCAAAATGCTGCATGCAACAGCGTGCCGCAGTATGAGCGCGCCCGCGACTATAGGCGGGCGAAGACCTGCCTAGGACGCCGAAGCGGTCGCTTTCCGCCGCCACTGCTCCTTGGGAGCAAGGCTGCCGTTCAGGGCGGGATTTGCGCTCGCTTTGCGGCGGGCGCGCGAGTGGGGCGATGGCGTGTCATCCCATTCGCGGAGCAGCGCGTGCGGAATCATCGCCGTCCAGTTTTCTGCCATCATCAACCATGCCGTCCGGGTTTCTTGGTTCGTGCTTTCGAATGCCATACGTTCGCACCACGCAGCTTTGCGGCGGCACTCATGTTGGGAAAGAAGCGTCTCGCGTTCGGGGCTCTGGCAAATCGGGGCAGTCATAGGGGGCTCCTGCAATTTTCTTTTTATTGATTACCCCCCTGTGCGCAGAATCTACCATCAGGATGAATCATCATCCAATCCCCAGAGAGACAAAAACGAAATATTTCGATGTTCGATAGTGTACTAATTTGAGACACCGTGGCGTCATTTAAGATCATTACGTCCGATTTAATCTTGAGACGTAGGCCCAGCCCAACCCGGTAAATACGAGCTTTCCTGGCTGTTTGCGAGCTTTAACGCCGTCTTGGCGGCGCGCGGAAAATCACGCTCCACGAGGCTTCGTTTCATGCGCCGGCGCAGAAAGTCCGCCCAAAGAAATTCACTAAACGGACTAATGTCTTTGGCGTACCCTCCGGCCCGCCGAACCTCGCTGGCAAGCGAGCGGAACGGGTCGTCGGTGAGGCCCATGATCGATTTCGGAATGTCCTTGTAGGAGCGACGGCGTCCATGTTCGTCGAACGGATGCATCCAGGCGCGATTGTCGAGCACGAACCAAAATTCATCGGCATCGAGAGCGCTCAAATCGGTAACGATTGTCACGAGCAATTGCTTCACGCCCTCATCATGAAGCGCACGCACCAGGTGATGGTGGTCGATAATGTAATGGCGGTCCTTCGATCCGAGGATGACCGGAATCATGTGCTTGCCGAGAAACTCGGCGCCCTTCTTGCTCTGCAGTGTCCGCCAATGCTTCCGGCGCAATTCGACTTCACGCATGCCGATTGTGATCTGCGTCGGACGCAAATCTCTGATGGCGACGGGCTTGAGAAGCGGTTCGCGAACGGTGGTCAATAGTGTGTCCTCTCGGCAATCGATTTCGCCGGTCTCCCGCATGCGTAAGCGGAACCGTTGTCCCCATTGAACAGTTTCCTATCAAAGGAGACCAGCCATGACCTCACAAGCCAAGCAGGCGCGACACAAGAAGCCGGCATCGAATAACGCCGTCGCGAGCCATCCCGCCGAACAGGAAAATCACAAGGAAACACCCGTGGCCGAGCAGGTTCGTTCGGCCGGTCCCGACGCGATGCGCGACGAGCCGCTGCGCGAATGGGACGAGGTCGATCAAGCCGCCGACGAGTCGTTTCCGGCAAGCGACCCGCCGTCCCACACGCCGGTGAAGAGGACAAAAAAATCGGCCAAGAACGCCGATGAAATCGACGGCCCGGAGGACCGGGGAGGCGAAGTGCCCTGGGTCGTGCAGAACCGTGTTGCGGGATCTCTGCGCGAAACCGGACGCAAGTAGCCACGTAATAGTTTCGCGCTCTGGTGTTTCGGAAAAAAATCGTCGACGCGGCAGTTCCGCCGGCCGCGGGAAAAAAGCGCTCTCACGGCCGGGCTGCTGGGTTACCGTTTCCTGCGGGTTTGTTGGCGGCAGATTTCCTGATTGCCCGGATTTAATCTCCAGCTTTCCCGCGAAGCATTAAAAGAGCGCTTCCGCGCTAAGGTGAGATCGCGTGAAAAGGACTGCAGCAGCGATTGTTTGCGTTTTGGCGATGACGGCGTTCCAACCCGCTCTATCCAAGGACGTGAGCGGGGTCATCGCAAGCCTGGACTGGTCCATACGCAAAATTGTTCTGGACGACGGTGTAACCTACACGGTCGCTCGCGGCATCAATCTCGCGAAATTCAAGATAGGCGACAAAGTCACGCTGGAAATCGATGACGAGAAGAAGATTGTCATGAAGCTGACCATGGCGGACCAATTGCCTCCACCGCTTCAAATGAAACGGAAATCCCGGGGCTACTAATCGCCAGTGCGCCGGGGATAGCCCTGGAAGGTCTATTTTTCCCAATAACAGACATTCGCCACGGCAGCGGGAACGCCCGTTGATCGCCAGTTCCGAACTTTGAAGCGTCTGCAATAACCTCTTCGGGCCAGGGAACCATGACGTGCAACAGGCGTTGCCTAACCCGGCTATAATGCCCAAAGCGGTGTGTTTGACGCCGCAACGTGCACCCCCGCACGCTAATTGAAGGTACTCCGGTGAACAATTTGATCGCGTCTGCTGTTGGGCTCGCTTTGCTCAGCAGCTCAGCAGCATTTGCGCAATATGACTCACGGGATGGTCAGTACAACCAGCGCCAATATCAAGATCAACGTCAGAATGACGTGAGGCGCGATGATTCGCAGCAGCGCAGCGGCCCGCGCTATGAGGACGGATTCCGCGATGGATACCGCAGCGGTTATGACGCGGGACGCGGCAATAAGCGATATGATGACCGTTACAGCACGTCAGATAGCGGCGGCAACGATCAGCAAGCCCGCTGGCGTCAGCGCTACGCAAAGACCTATACATATGCGGACGACAGCTATTACCAGCAATGTCGCAACTCGCCCGATCCAGCCGGCGTGATTGCGGGTGCTTTGATTGGCGGTTTACTGGGCAACGCGGTTGGAAATGGCGGCGGACGTGCAGGTACCACTGTCGCAGGCGTCATCGTCGGCGGCGCGGTTGGCGCCTCGCTAACAAAAAACCTTGACTGCCAAGATCGAGGGTTCGCTTATCAGACTTATTATGACGGTTTTAATTCTGGACGACCGAACACAAGGTACCAGTGGTACAATGGACAAAATGACCACAATGGCGAACTGCGTATTGGGGATTACTATAATGATCCTGACGGTTTTCGTTGCGCGAATTTTACTCAGGTCATTTACGTTTATGGGCGCCCGCAGGAAACGCGCGGTAGAGCCTGCAGGCAGCCGGATGGCACTTGGGCAATTGTAGGTTAATCGCCGGTGTTGCAGTGAGGCATGGACGGTCAGTTAGACCGACTTTGAGTGTCCGCTTTGGGTGGTGACCTCAACCGGTCAGCGCGGCGGCCTGGACACCGCCTCTTACCCCCAAGGCCAAGCGCTGAACGTCTGCTCACGAGCGCATTCCAAACATTAGAAGGATCGAGTGACAACGTCCGGGAATTGCCAGAAATCGGACGTCGCAGCGTCATGTCCCTTTTTTGCTATTGATTGATTTCCGGCTCGACGAGGCTGGCGAGATTTCGCAGCGAATCCTGCCAGCCGAGATAGCACGCTTCCGCCGGAATGGCGTCGGGAATGCCTTCCTGCACGACGTTCACCTCGGTGCCAACGGATACCTTCTTGAGCGTCACTGTCACCTGGATTTCGCCCGGCAAATTGGGATCGTCGAATTTGTCCGTGTAGCGCAGGCGCTCTCCGGGCACGAGTTCCAGATATTCACCGCCGAAAGAATGGCTCATGCGTGTGGTGAAATTTCGGAATGACATTCTAAAGGTGCCGCCGACTTTCCCCTCCAAATGATGCACGGTACAGGTAAAGCCATTGGGGGGCAGCCACTTCGCCAACGCGTCGGCCTCGATAAAGGCGCGATAGACTTTATCGGGCTTCGTTGTCAGGACTCGGTGCAATCGAACGGTGTTGGGCACGGCTTATCTCCTAAGAAGGTGTTTCGTTAACGCGATTCTCCCGCCCAAAGCGGGTGAGGAACGTTCACATTTGAGGAAGAGGCGGAATCTCCATGACCTCAATGAACGCCTGCGGAATCTGCAGATGCGGATTATCTGAAAAGATTTTTGCCGCCGCATCGTGCGACTCTGCTTCCACGATGGAATACCAATTCAAATCGTTCCGAATATCAGAGATTCCGTTGGAGGTTACACGCTTGGTTTTTCCGAGAGGCGCTCCTCTATCGAGGAGGCTTTTTTCGTGCGCTTTTGTCCATTTCTCCCATTCACGCATCATCTTCTCGGAAGCGGCCTTCATCTCGTCTGGCTTCGTGTTTTTCTTCCACTCTTCCATGACCGATGCGGGGATCTGAAACAGCGCAAAAAACCTTTTCATGATGGATCTCCTGTTCTTAGCGGCAATGTTCGTCTGTAGCTTCGACGGAGGAACCTCCTCCGTTGAAACGACGAACGGCGACGCATGCGTTCGACACCGCTTTCCGATATTTTTTTGATTTTTTTGGGATGGCTCCCGCCCGAGGTCGGGGGCCTGATCACGCTTGGAAAGGCCCGAATCTGCCTCGCCAATGTGTTGGGTCCAAAGCAGCCCTGCGCGCATCGGCGTCGGCGAATGACACGGACACGCGGAACAATGCACTGGTGCCGCTGGCTTTCGTAACCCAGGGCAATCGTCGGTTGTGGGTCAGTTTGGAAATGGGGACTTTGAAGCGTAGGATGCGGCAATTGAACCAGGGAACTGAAATGGACAGGCAGGTAGCTATCGCGTTTTACGTCGTGACGATGGTGGCCATCATAGTCGGAGTAGATTTCGGGTTCTTCAGAAACCGATTCTGGGAACGGCTGGCAGTGAATATTGGCATCGTCTTGGTGTTCGCGGCTTTCTACTGGAGATTTCTCAGGCGTCCATGAACAAGGCGCGATTCATTCGGCAAGCTGGGCTACATATTGGGGCTACATGGGTCGTTTTTGGGCGATTTTTCACCCGAGGAAACCGTCATAAACCATTGATTAAATTGGTGGAGGCCACGCCCGGAATTGAACCGGGGTTCACGGTTTTGCAGACCGTTGCGTCACCACTCCGCCACGTGGCCGTCCATGCAAGTGCGGCACGCCGCACCGGGTGAGGGGCCGCCTATATCAGATCGCATGCGCCGCCCACAACCTTTAGGGCCGTGCTTCAATTGTCAGCCGCATCCCACGCCAGTATAAGCGCCGCTCACGTCCATTTTCATCGGATTCGCCGCCCATGCTCGATACCGCCGCCCAACGCGCCAACATGGTCGCGGCGCAGCTTCGCCCCAATGACGTGACGGACGCTCGTATCCGCGACGCCATGCTGTCGATCCCGCGCGAGCGTTTTGTGCCCGCGGGGTTCGCCCCCGTCGCCTATATGGAAGGCTGCATTCCGCTGGGGCGGTCGCGGGTGCTGCTCGACCCGCGTTGCTTGGCCAAGCTGCTTCAGCTGGCGGCCGTCGGGCCGAATGACCGCGTGCTCGATGTCGCCTGCGGCACCGGCTATTCGACGGCGATTCTTTCGCTGCTGGGCCGTGAGGTCGTCGCGCTGGAAGAGGATTCGGAATTGGCCGCGCGCGCCAAGGACAATCTTCAATCCCTGGGCCTTGCCAATGCGCGTGTGGTCTGCGGGAGCCTCGTCCAAGGGCTGCCGCAAGATGGCCCGTTCGATGTGATTTTTGTCAACGGCGCGGTCAGCGACGAGCCGAAACAATTGCTGGCTCAACTCCGCGATGGCGGGCGGTTGGCCACAATCGCCCGCAACGGCGCGGCCGGCCATGCGATTCTCTATCTCAATCACGAAGGCGCATTGGGCGAGCGCCGCGCTTTCGATGCGTCCGTTCCGGTGCTGCCGGGATTCCAGAAGCCGCCGAGCTTCGTGTTCTAGTTTTCCCGCTCCCCGCCCGCCAGCGCTGGGACGCGCGCGAACTCCCCGGCCCGAAGCGCCAGATCGCGCAGGTTCCTCTGCAATTGTTCGAGCCCGAAACCAAGCGCGATCAGTCTCTCATCGCCCTTGATCGCATGCATCGCCGGTATCAGACGCGCAAGCGTTGCGTTGAATGCATCCAGCGAAGGCGGCGCAGTGCGGTCGGCGAACGCTCTTCCCGTGGCCCGCAGGAATTGCGTCGCGACGGCAGAGAATTCCGCAAATGCCTGTTTGAGAACCGGCCGCATCGCTTCAGGCAAAGGTTCGGAAGCAACGCGTCCGATCAGCACCAGATCGTGACGCACCCTGCGCAGCGTGCGCGCCACGGGCTCGGGATCGGCATCGTCGGTCAAATAGTTGCGCTTCTCGCGGGCGGCTTCATCGGCAATGGTTTCGAGCGCCGTGAGCGCAGCATGCACCGCATCGTAGCGCGCTTCGAATGCCTTCGGGCCAGCCGATGAAACGAGGCCCTCCACGACATCGCCAAGCAAATCCGCCAGACGTTGAAGCACCCGATTGGCCGCATTGCCCATCAGCATGTGCGCCCGCGCCGGCAAGACGAAAAGCGAGACGAGCATGCCGACCAGACCGCCCAGGCTGACTTCGACGGTGCGCAGAGTCGCCGCCAACAGCGGGCCTTCGGTGCTGCTCGTGCTGCCCAGCAGAAGAACCACTGCCGTGATCGGAGCCACCCGATAGCTTGGGTAGAGCGCTGCGAGAAGCGCAAGCGGCGTCAGCGCAAGCGCGAGCGCCACTCCCAGCGTCACCGCATCATTGTGCGGCACCAGCGTGGCGATCGCAGCCCCGAACACGGCCCCCAGGAGCGTGCCCACAAGACGATCCACCGCGGCCTTCCATGAGCCGCCGACGCTGCCCTGTACCACCAGCACCGCGGTGAAG
>DATLVC010000311.1:0-3145 GCA_035577685.1 Micropepsaceae bacterium
GGAAAGCGCGGGCGTCCGCACAGCCACGGGGCCTCATGGGCGGTCTATGGCAACATCGCAGGCGACACGGAGATGACCGAATGGCGGCGCGTGAATCCGGAAAGTGAGGATCACGCCGTGCTGGAAATTGCATCGCGCTACCGGCTCGGTCCCGGCGATGCACGGGCCTATCCGCCGCATGTCATTCATTCCACCGAACACCCGGAAAAAGCGTGGGTGATCCGCATCACCGGCACCGATCTCGATGCGATCCCGCGTTTTTCTTTCGACGCGCGCAAGGACCAGATGGTGGAACGGGGAGACAGAATCTAACGATTTGTCATTCCCGCAAAGGCGGGAAGCCAGGTCTTCAACATTGCTCTGGATGCCCGCCTTCGCGGGCATGACATTGCGTGTTCCGTTAGTCTTCCTTTTTCCTGACACGGCGGATTTCGGTGTTCATGGGTACATCGTTGCGCCGCTGCTGCGCGATGATGTCGCCGGTCACCCAATAATCGCCCTTCACCGCGCGCTCGGCCATGACGTCGAAGCGCTCGTCCCATTCGCCGAGCGAAGTGCCGAACCACGGCGCCTGGGGTTTCAACGGCGGCAGTCCCAGCTCCTCCCAGATCTTCCGAGCGTTCTCCATATATTCGCGCTTGGGCAATGACACGGGCGGGAAGGGCTCCTTCAGCGTCGCGTCGAACAGCACCGAAGCATCCTCGCCGCCATTGCGCAAAGACCGCGGGCCGTGCCCCTGGTCGCGATGCTTCAGGATTTCGATATCGAGTGCGGGGTTGCAGCGATAGGACAACGCCCACCACACCGCATCCATGTTCTGCGGATCGATGTCTTCATCCAGCGCGATGACATATTTGCCGACCGCGCGGTGCTGCGAACAGAGGCCGTACATGGCCCGCCAGATTTCCTGGCGCGGCGTGCCCTTTTCGATATGCAGCATGCACACTTTGCGCAAATTGGTCAGCGGCTCGTGCAGCGACACGCGCTTGACGAATTTCATTCCGAGCCCGTGCAGACCTTGCAGCAGCAAGGGTTCCAGCGACACCCGCTTGATCAGGCTGGATTCGCTCGGCGTCACCTGGCTGATGATGGAGGTCAGCACGGCGTCTTTGCGCCGCGTGATCGCAGTCACATCCATGAAAGCGTTGTATTCCTGCAGATTCACGTGGCCGTGGGATTCGCCGAATGGCGCTTCGGGCTCCAGCCATTCGGTGTCGATATAACCTTCGATGACGATTTCGGCCTCCGCCGGCACCATCAGATCGACGGTCTTGGCCTTCACCACATTGATGGGCGAACCCACCAGACCGCCCGCAACGTCCAACTCGTCCAGCGATTCGGCGATCTTCTGCGTCGAGACGAAGGTCACCGCGGGCGGCGCGCCGAGCACGACGGCGGCGGGCATCTTTTCCCCGCGCTTCTTGTATTTCAGCCAATGGGCATAGATGCCGGGGCGCAGCTCCAGCGATGGGTTCATGCCGAGGCGGCGGCGTGTCTTCACCTGGCCCCGATAATTGCCGACATTCTGCACGCCGGTGTCCGGGTCCTTGGTGATGTATTGGGACAGCGTCGTATAGGGCGCGTTGTCCCAGCCGGGGGTGGAGATCGGCACCGGAATGCCGTCGAGGCCCATGCCCTCCTTGTTCAGCTCATCGCCCATGATGACGATCTCGTGGCAGGGCGCATTCTCGACCACGCGCGGCGGAATCGGCGCCGCCGTCGCGCGCGCCCAAGTGGCTTCGATCTTGTCGAGATCGCAGCCGAGCCCGATGCGGTAGATCTCCCGGTTCGCCGCGAGGCCGCCCACAATCACCGGTATGTCGTAATGCTTGCCCTTGCTGTCGATCACATTGGTAAACAGGAAGGCCTTGCGGTCGTCTTCGGCGATGCCGCCGCGGAATTGCCAGCGCACCAGCGGGTGCATTTCCGTGTCCTTGTTGATCGGACGCGTCACGACGATGAGCTGGCCGGCTTTTTCCAGCGCGGCGATATGATCGTGCAGATCGGGATAGGTGCGGATGGGCGGTTTGTTCGTGCTCATGGGAACCCTCTATTTCGATGGGTTCTCATGCGCCGAAGGGTGCCACGAAATCAAGCCTTGCGTGAAAAACCGGTGCGCGCGAAGCTCAATCGCTGCCCGGCATCATCGCGGCGCAGCCGCCGTCCACGAACAATTCCGTGCCCGCAATGAAATCGGAATCGTCCGAGACCAGGAACAGCATGGCGCGCGCGAGATCGATAGGCTCGCCGGGCCGGTTGCGCAGATTGACCACTTTGCGGTCGGGATTGAAGGCATCCTTGCCGACCGGAGAGCCGATCTTGTTCGGCACCACGCAGTTCACGCGGATATTGTGCTCCGCGAGCTGGATCGCGAGCGAGCGCGTCAGATTGATCACACCGGCCTTGGCGGTGGTGTAGGCGATGGCCCGCCCGCGCCCGTAATGGCCCGAGGTGGAACTGACATTGACAATTTTTCCGCCGCGGCCGGCGGTGACCATCGCCTGGGCGCCATATTTGCTGAACAGCATAGGCGCGGTCAGGCAGATTGCGATGACGCGGTCCCATTCGGCCTTGGTGATGTCGAAGAGATGTTTGTTGTCGGAAATCGCGACATTGTTGATGAGGATGTCGAGCCGGCCCCAATCGGCGGCTACCGCTTTCACGGTGGCGATGATCTGGTCTTCCTCGGACACGTCGCAGATATAGGTTTTCGCTTTGCCGCCGGCGGCGCGGATGGCTTCCGTCACACTGTCGGCACGGGCGCGGTCCATATCCACCACGGCGATGGCAGCGCCCTCCTGGGCAAACAGCTTGGCGGTTTCTTCGCCAATATTGCGGCCTGCGCCGGTGATGATGGCAACCTGATCGGCAAGTTTCATGAAAGCGTTCTCGCATGCGGGGTTTGAGCCCGCTAGCGATAGCTTTCTTGCGCGGCTTCAGCAATCCAGTTCGGAAGGACGGCCGTCGGACCCGGTTCGCACCGCCTGCAGAATTGCCGCGCGATGAAACGCCATCAATTCACGGACGCAGAGGATCAAAGCCTCGGTCTTTTCCGCGTCGGCGGCGGAAAGCAAACCTGTTCGGGGCGGCGTTGAACCTTGCGCGAGCGCGGCGGGGTCTTGATTGTTGTCGGGCGATTCGTCTG
>DATLVC010000312.1:0-30136 GCA_035577685.1 Micropepsaceae bacterium
CAGGAACCCCTCCTTGTCGGCGTCCAATATTGCGACCAGGGCACATTCGGGAATATCCAGCCCTTCGCGCAGCAGATTGATGCCCACCAGCACGTCAAACGCCCCCAGCCTCAGATCGCGGATGATCTCGATGCGTTCCAGCGTTTCCACATCGGAATGCATGTAGCGCACGCGCACACCGTTTTCGTGCAGATATTCGGTCAAATCCTCGGCCATGCGTTTGGTCAGCGTGGTGACGAGCGCGCGATAACCGGCCTTGGCGATGAGCTTGCATTCCGCCAGCAGATCATCCACCTGATGTTCCACATTGCGTATTTCCACCGGCGGATCGATCAGCCCGGTCGGGCGGATCACCTGCTCGGTGAAGACGCCGCCGGTGCGTTCCAGTTCCCACCGGCCGGGAGTCGCCGAGACGCACACCGTCTGGGGCCGCATCGCATCCCACTCGTCGAATTTCAGCGGCCGGTTGTCGATACAGGAGGGCAGGCGGAAGCCATATTCCGCCAGCGTCGCCTTGCGCCGGAAATCGCCCTTGTACATGGCGCCAAGCTGCGGAACGGTGACGTGGGATTCATCGACGAAGACGATGGCCTCGTCCGGCAGATATTCGAACAGAGTGGGCGGTGGCTCGCCCGGGCGGCGGCCCGTCAACCAGCGCGAATAATTCTCGATGCCGGCGCAGGAACCGGTGGCCTCGATCATTTCAAGATCGAACATGGTGCGCTGTTCCAGCCTTTGGGCTTCCAGAAGCTTGCCCTCGCGGCGGAACTGATCGAGCCGGAGCCGCAGCTCCTCGCGCATGCCCTTGGTCGCCTGTGCCAGGGTCGGACGCGGCGTGACATAGTGCGAATTCGCGTAGATCTTCACCGTGTCCAGTTCGGCCGATTTGCGCCCCGTCAGCGAATCGAATTCATAGATCGAATCCACTTCGTCGCCGAACAGAGTCACACGCCAGGCGCGGTCTTCATAATGGGCCGGGAAAATATCCACGGTGTCGCCGCGCACGCGGAAGCAGCCGCGCGAAAAACCTTCGTCGTTGCGGCGGAATTGCAGCGCGACCAGCCGGTCCAGCAGATCGGCGCGCGGAATGCGCATGCCGCGCGCAATGGAAAAGGCCATGCCCGAATAGGTTTCGACCGCACCGATGCCGTAGATGCAGGAGACGGACGCCACGATGACGACGTCGTCGCGTTCCAGCAGCGCGCGTGTCGCCGCATGGCGCATGCGGTCGATCTGCTCGTTTACGCTGGAATCTTTCTCGATATAGGTGTCGGTCCGCGGGATATAGGCTTCCGGCTGGTAGTAATCGTAATAGGAGACGAAATATTCCACCGCATTTTCGGGGAAGAAATTTTTCATCTCCGAATAGAGTTGCGCCGCCAGCGTCTTGTTGGGCGCCAGCACGAGCGCGGGGCGCTGCAGCCGCTCGATAATCTTGGCCATGGTGAAGGTCTTGCCCGACCCGGTGACGCCCAGCAGCACCTGGTCGCGTTCGGGCGCGCCGCTCGGCCCTTGGCCGGAGAGTCCCTCGGACAATTCGCGAATGGCTTCCGGCTGATCGCCGGCTGGCTGATACTCCGAAACCAGCTTGAAACGCTTGCCGCCTTCGGATTTTTCCGGACGTACCGGGCGATGCGGCACAAAGGCGGTCAGCTCCGCCCCGGTCATGTGACGGAACGCGGCCGGAGCTTCAGCCAGACCGTCTACCGGCCGGAAGGCAGGACCATTATTGTGCGCCATGGAAGGAATATAGGACAGGCGCGGCGTTTATGCAGCCATCCCCCATAAAACAACGAACGCGTGCCAAGGGTTGGCACGCGTTCGCTTCGTCGAACTTGAACCTGCGCGGCTTACTTCAGTGCCGCTTGGGCGTCGCTGGCCACCTTCTTCGCGGCAGCCATGTCGGAATTGGCGATGCCGCCCTTCACCTGGGTCGCGACCATTTGCAGTTTGGCCTTGGTTGCCGCGTCCGCGGTTTGCGGAATCGCGCCGCCCGCCATGCCGCAGGGATTGCCCGGGCCCGCATCGAAGCCATCGCCGCCCGGTCCGACCAGGCAGTTCAGCACGTGATGCAGATGGGTGTGCACCATGTCGATGCCGCCGGCCGCTGCGGCAAGGCCTGCATGGTTTGCGGCGATTCCGACGGCCTGCGGCCCGTCGGCCATGGCAACCGGTGCAAGCGCCGTCATGCCGGCAAACGTAAAGGCACAAAAAATCGTCCGTGAGAAATTCATGTTGGTCCTCCTCTGGGCCCCAGCCCTCTATGTGGGCATTGTGGCACAAAACATTGGCGGCTGAAAACGGTGGAACTAAGGCGGCGCGGCCGGTTGGGGGGCGGGTTCCCTGGCCTGGCTGCTGGGGGCCGCCTTCAATTGTTCCATCACGGCGCCGTCCAGCATGGCGCCCTGCCATTGGGCAGCCCGCAATTGTTCCGCAGTAACGGCCGCACCGCGAAGGTCGGCATTCCGCAATTGCGTATCGCGCAGATTGGCCCCGCCCAATTGCGCCCGACCGAGGATCGCCCCTTGCAGGCTTGCCGATTGCAGGACCACAGATTGGAGCCTCGCGCCATAAAGATCGGTTTCCTGCAGGCGCGCTTCCGCGAAATTTGTATTGGCAAATTGGCCGTACGCAAGGACTGCACTTTGCAGATTGGCGCGAAAAAATGCGGCATTCTCGGCCTGCGCATAGGGCAGGCGGACACCGCGCAGATCGGCTCCGGAGAAGCTCGCGCCGCTTATGTCCGTGCGATTGTCGGGCTCGATTAAATTCCCTGCGCGCGTTGCGGCAAATCGCGTGTCCTGGAACGCGCGCACCTGTTCGTTGTTCAGATCGGGACTGAAGTCGGCGGCGATCAGCGTGGAACTCTCGAAATTCGCATAGGAGAGATTGCGCCCGCGCAGAGAGAGGGCGGCATTGCGGATGCGCTGTACGGTCCGCAGCAGCTCCGGCCCGGCGTCGTCCACCCCGTGCAGCGCTATGATGGTGCTGTCTTGGGTCAGCGCGCGCAGCAATTCCTCAGAGGGTTCTACCGCCCACAGACTCCGGTCGGCGAGATAGAGGCTGCGGCGGATGCCGAATTTCTCTGCAACGTCGCCCCCCGCCAGCGGCGCGTAAGGACGTGGCGAAACGGATTTCCAAAACACATCCTGCGCTTCGCCTGGAAAAGCGAGCAGGAAGATCGACCCGAGAACCGGCCCTGCGAACAGCACGCCCCACAGGATCGCGCGTGGATTGACGGAACGATGCGGAATTGCGGCTTCGTCCGGTGTGGACTTCTTTCCGAGCCAAAGCTGGATATAGGCAATCAAACCCAGATCGAGGACGACGAAGACGCGGTGCAGCCAGGAAATCTTCCAATCGTGATAGGGCAGGAATTGCAATTGCACGAACAGCAGCAGCAGCACCGGCATGATGAAGATGGTGGCATCCGTCACCAGCCTCAGAAGCACACGCTCGCGCCGGTCGGTGACGAGGCCGGCCTTGAGCACGGCATAATCGAACGCCATCAGCCGGCGCCGCAGCCGGCTGCGTTCGAAGGCAGCATTGGCCTCGTCGGTCCAATTCAGCGGAATGATCAGCTCGCTGACGCGAACACGCAAATCGTGCAGCTTCATCAGCAGATTGAGATGGAACAGCACCAGCAGCAATGGCGCGATGACATAGAACAGCAGCAGCGGTATCCCGCTATCGACATTGAACAGCGGCAGTTTCACCGGTGTCCGGCGCAACAGCGCCTCATGGGTCGTGCCGCTGGTCAGAACGAAGATCGTCGCCGCATAACCGATAAAGGTTGCCCACAGCGTGCGGCAATAGCCGGCGGCATCGTTGATGGCACCGATGGCGGCTTCATCTACGCTGGGGTCGGCGATGCTCGACACGGCCTTGCCCTTCTTCGAACACGCGCGAGGTTACATCCGTTCGCGGAAACGAAGAAAGACGGGGCTCAAGGTTTCACGCCGATGACGGAGGAATCGTCCACCCGCACCCAGAAGATGGGGATGCGATGCTGGGCGGTGTATTCGTCGACGGCTTTGCGTGCGCCCTGCCAGCGGAAATAATCGTCGATGATGACGATGCCCCCGCGCACCAGCTTCGGATAGAGATGATCCAGTTCCGCTTTGGTGGAGGCGTACCAATCGGTGTCGAGCCGAAGCAGCGCGATCGCGCCGGGCGGTGCCGCTGCGGGGAGAGTGTCCTCGACCTTGCCCTTCACGAAGTGCAGCCGCGTTTGCGGATAATCGGTCAGCGCCAGATTGGCGCGCACATCATCCTCGCCATGGTTGATCCAGGTGGAGCGGCCCTCCGCGTCGCGCCGCTTGCGCCAGGAACGCGCGGCGGATTCTCCCAGCCGTCCGCGATCGACATCTTCGGGCTCGGGCATGCCCTCGAACGTGTCATACAGATAGAGATCGCGATCACGGATCCCGAGTTCCAGCAGTGTATAGGCCATGGCCATGGTCGACCCGCCTTTGGCGACGCCGCATTCGACAAAGGCGCCGGGATAATCCTGGGCCACCACATAACGCACTGCCGCTTCCAGCACCGCCACGCGCTCGTTCGACGTCATGGTAAAGGGGCGCACCTTCTTGAGCAGCGCCTTCTGGAAGAGCGAAAAATCGAGCGGAATGGCGGGCGGAAGCTTGCGGCGGAAGGGGCGCGCCAGCTCGCGTTTCAGCTTTGCCACCCAATCGACCATAGGCCTGTCCCCGGTTCCCGCGAGACTTCGATAGAGGGACGCCGGATTTGGATCAATGGGCCGGTTGTCCGTGCCGCTCTGAGGGCCCATATAGAGAAGAACGCCGAGGAGTCCCTATGAGCGAAGCTTTCCCCGCGCCGCCGGCGCAACCTGCGCCTCCCAATGACGCGACCGGCGGCGCCTCCGATCTGCGCTCGCTCGCGATCGTCTGCTATGTGCTGTTTCTGCTTGGCGGCGTGAACGGGGTGACGACTTTCATTGGCCTGATCATCGCCTACGTCAAACGGCGCGATGCGCTGGGCACTGTCTGGCACAGCCATTTCAGCAATCTGATTTTGGTGTTCTGGGTGATGGTGGGCGCGGTCGTGATCGCGTTCCTGGCCTGGCCTTTTGCGATTGGCGCGGCGTTTCTTTCCTGGCCGGTCTTCTGGCCGCCCGCGCTCAGCTTTCCCTTTGCGTTCTGGTTTATCGGAATGCCGCTTGTGGTGATCTGGTATTATTACCGCGTCATTCGGGGTTTGCTCCGGGCCAGCGAAGAGCAGTCCTATTGAAATGACGAAGCCCGCACCCTTGCGGGCACGGGCTTCGCGGCAACAATGAGGATTGGCTTACGGGAATGCGAATTTGAATGTGGCGACGTAGAACGGACCGGTGTCGAATGCCGGCACGCCAATGCCGCTGGCGGGATCAAGCTCGGCGGCTTTTGTCGACGCGAGCAAATGTCTGCTGGTGTCGATATAACGCAGATCGAGCGAGTATTTGTCGTAGGTAAAGGTCGCGCCGATATCCCACTCGGTGTAGCCGTCATCGGGGTGACCCGTGGGTCCGCCCGAATAGCCCTGATAACCAAGATTGCCGCTGACCGAGAGCCAGGGAACCACGGGAACGGAAACGCCCGTGGTCAGATAATAGGCCGAGTCGGGATTGTAGGTGTTGCGGATGGTGAGATAGCCATTGGGAACGGACGGCGCCCAAAACGCTTTCGCCGACCAAGCGAGAACACCGAAATCATGACTGACGCCGATATTCGGCTCGACCCAGGTGTAGGGTCCGAAATTGCCGTACCACTCATAAACGTAGCCGATGACGCCAATCGAGGTGGCGACCGGTCCGAGATTGAAATTGTAATTGGCGTAGAGGTCCCATTCGAATGGCGTATGATCGCCGAAATCGATGGAGGACACCCACGTACCGATGGCAAAGCCGGTATCGGGAATGGCGTAGTCCAGGCCGCCCTGGACTGCGGGGCGATTGGCGCTTTGGGTGATACCGCGGAAAACGTAATTGGTGGTGAAATCAGCGTTGGCCGTCAGGCCGTCGATCGCGAATGCGGGCGATGTCCAAGCCGAGGCCGCAGCCAAGCCGAGGGCGCCGAGCGCAATCTGCATTGTCTTTTTCATGATCACTCCTTCTTGCTTTCCCAACGGGCACCGGCCCCCCGGGCTGTTCCACCCCAGCTTTGCGGATAGGGCAGACATTCATCGAATTAGGAGGCAGGCAGCCGGAAAAGCAATTACGCTGCAGTGCGAAAGCGTTGTATTTGGGCCACAAATCAGGCTATTTTTTCAGCATAAATTTTCTTTTAGCTGATTATGCCTATTTTTTGTGCAGAACGGTGAGGAAATGGGCTTCCCCCTATTCAGAATGGATTTCATTTTCTCGAAACAATGCCGGCCTATATGGTTCGGCATGATAACGATCCGGCGAATCGCGGCGCATTCCGTGGACACATCCGAACGAGATCCGGCCCTGCCATGACGATGGCGCTGGACGTTTCCCCGCACGCGATCCGGGCGGCTACTGCCGCGCCTGCACGGGTGATCCTGGTTCGGCATGGCAGGCCCGCCATTCCCACCAATCCGCGCACCGGCCATCACGGTTTTCGCGATTACATCGATGCCTACCAGGATGCTGGGCTGGACCCCCAGAGCGCGCCTCCGGAAGAACTGCTCGATCTGGTGAAGGGCTTGGATGCCGTATTCACCAGCAATTTGCCGCGCGCCAATGACAGTGCACGCACGCTGCTGCCTGAGGCCGAGATCATCGCCGACCCGCTGTTCACCGAGGCCCCGCTCGCCGCGCCCCGCATTCCGCTCCTGAAGATGAAAGTGCCCGTATGGGCCGTGATGGCACGCATCATGTGGCATGTGGGCTATCATCCAGAGATCGAGAATTACCGCCGCGCCAAAGCGCGCGCCGCCAAGGCCGCCGATATTCTGCTGGGCCGCGCCGCAGCCAATGATGGCGTGGCGGTGCTCGTCGCCCACGGCTATTTCAACGCCATGATTGGGCGTGTGCTGAAGAAACGCGGCTTTTCGCGGCAGGGCTCGCACCGCGTCCGCTTCTGGAACGCGGTGGTCTACGAACGCTCTTAGAAGCGGGTCGTGATCGCATCGACCGGTGGGCGCGGACGATCCTCAAGCGGGTCCACGGGGTGGCCGATATAGATATATCCCGCGATCCGTTCGGTCGGCTTCAGCCCGATCCGTTCCAGCACCTTGGGATGATAGGCGCACCACTCCGTGATCCAATTGGCCAGGAAGCCCATCGCATGCGCAGCGATGACCATGTTCATGCACACGGCGCCTGCGGAAAGTTCCTGCTCCCACACCGGGATGGCGATCTGTTCGCGGGCACGGCTGACGATGCCGATCACAATGGGAGCCCGCTGGAAACGGCCCCGTTCCTGCTCGATGCGCTCGGGCGAGGAATCCCGCTCGCCGGCGATGGTTTCGGCGAGAATGGCACCCATGCGGGCGCGCCCCTCGCCCTCGAACAGAATGAACCGCCAGGGCGTGAGCTTGCCGTGGTCGGGCACCCGCACTCCGGCGCTCAGAATGCGGCGAAGCTGCTCGGAATCGGGCCCTGGCCCCTTCATGGCTTTGGCCGACCCGGAACGCCGGCTGAGAAGAAGGTCGAGCGTCTGGGGGGCGGCAATATTGAGCGGAACGATCGTTTCGGACATGGATGTCTCGTTTGAAAAGCGGGTCCGGCGGACCATAAGCGAGTGCGGGATGCCAAGAAAGCCGCTTATGCGCTACAGGGCGGCCGTATTTCGACTTTTTCGGCAAGCCGCATAAAATGATGCAACCCTGTCATGGGACAAGCATAGTGTCTAAAAGGGGCCGATGAACCGGGACCGAAACATGCGTGCTGTCGAAAAAGTCGCGAGTTGCGATCCGCTCTGGTCGGCGCTGCGCGCCCAAGCCGAGCAATTGGCCGAATCCGAGCCGGAGCTTGCCAGCTTTGCCCATGCGACCATCCTGAAGCATGATCGGCTAGAGGCCGCGCTGTCCTATCATCTCGCCAAGAAGATCGGCGGTGAGGATTTGTCGCCCATGCAGGTGCGCGAAATCTTCGAGGAAGCGTTTGCGGCCGATCCGGCCATCGGTGCGGCGGTGCGTGCCGATCTGTCGGCGGTGTTTCAGCGCGATCCGGCCTGTCACTCCTATGTCCAGGCCTTTCTGTTCTTCAAGGGTTTCCATTCGCTGGAAAGCCACCGCATCGCGCATTGGCTGTGGCGGGAAAAGCGGACCTGGATGGCGTATTTCTTCCAGAACCGCGTCTCGGATCTTTTCGCGGTGGACATCCATCCCGCGGCACCGTTCGGGCGGGGCATCTTCATCGATCACGCGACCGGCGTGGTGGTGGGCGAGACCGCATTGGTCGAAGACGATGTGTCTATGCTGCACGGGGTTCTCTTGGGCGGCACGGGCAAGGAAAGCGAAGACCGTCATCCCAAAGTGCGGCGCGGCGTTCTTCTGGGCGCGGGCGCCAAGGTGCTCGGCAATATCGAAGTCGGCGAATATAGCCGCGTCGGATCGGGCAGCGTCGTGCTGAAATCGGTGCCGCCGCGCACCACCGTCGCCGGGGTGCCGGCGCGCGTCATTGGCAAGGCCGGATCGGAGCGCCCGTCCCAAGAGATGGATCATTGCCTGCCCGAGCCGGATTCGGGAAACTAGTCCTGCTTGGATCGAAGGTTGAACGCTTGACCGGCGCCTGGGAGCGTGCGACGTCAGCCCCGTTTAGAGGAGTTCTGTTTTGACCCGCAGCGAAATCTGGCGCATCGAAAAATATCTGCGCAATCTGTTCCGTTTGGACACGATCACGTTGCTGGAGCGGCCCCAATCGGATTCCGTTGAGGTCCATGTCGGCGGCGAGTTCATCGGTCTCATCTTCAAGGATGAGGAAGACGGCGAAATCTCCTACGCGTTCAACATGTCGATTCTGGAAATGGATCTGCCCGAGCCGCCCGCTTCGCGCGCGCGTTAGTCCTTATTGGTGAAGGACGCGATCCGGGCGCGTATGCCGGTATCGATTTTGCGCCATTCCCCTAGATGCCCGCGCTTGAAGCGATAGCTGAGGGAAAGCTCGCCCATCGGCAGATCGCGCAAGCAGTTGGGCGACGCCACATCGGGCGCCAGTTTGCTGCAAAGAAACACCGCCGGTCCCGACTCGGTTGTCCCCACAAACAGATCCTGGTCGTGGTAACCGGAATCGGCGCGGAACGCATATTGCTGCAAGCCATAGGGGCCGGGTTTTCCCTTGGGGTCTTCGAGTTGCGCTTGATAGATGCGGTCGATCCGCTCCTGCTCCAGCAAGACCGGCTTGCCGGTTTTCAGCATGATGTTGATCACCCGCGATTCCGGACCGTTGGCGGTGAGATCGGGGGCTGCATCCAGCGTGTAGCCTTGCAGATCGGGTAGGGTGGCGATCAGGGAAAGATCGTGCACCGGGCCGCCACTGCGCTGACTTGCCATTGCGATGTAGTTCGCCGGAATGTGAAACCGTACGGTACCGAGAGACAGCGCGATCTGCCGCGTCGCATCGGTAGGTGCGGGCTGCTCTACTGTCCGTCCCGGCGGGGCCGGCCCAAAATAATAGGCCAGCATCAGCGCGGACAGGCATGCGGTCACGAAGAACACCGCGAGCGGGATCAGCCAGCCCGAATGCTGCTTCGCCGGTCCGACGAGCTCGTCGCCCGAATGGCTCATACTGTCATTCCTTCGAGCCTTTGCCGCGTTCTATTTAGCACGCCCTTCTGTCCCCAAAAGAGACGCTCCGACGCGGGCGCACATCCGTTCCGCTCCATTCCGGCACAAAACCACGCTTCCGGCGGGGCACAGACCCTGCAACTGCCCGCTCACTCTGGGGAAGGCGGCGGTTCACATGCACGGGATTTGGCTGGTGGCTTTCGCAATCGCGGCGGGCTTCACCGCCTCGGCCATTATCGCCAATCTCTATCGCGCCTCGGGCGTACAAGCCAAAGGGCCGGGCACCCGGGCATTACGCAACGCGGTGCTCGTTTTGGCCGGCCCGAGCGTGCTGTTTGAAAGCGCCATTCGCGGGTTCAGGGGCAAAACATGGAGCCCAGTCGCATTCTGGCTGGCGACAGGCGTCACCGCTTATTGGAGCCTGTTTGTCGGGCTTCTGGTGGTCGACATCGCGATCCATATGTGATCGCGACGGGTCATCCCGCTAGAGCACGCCCAGCATCTCTGCGACGAGAGGATGGCGCACGATGTCGGCTTCGCCCAGCCGCACCACCGCAATCGATTCCACCCGCTCGAGCCGTCCGGCGATATCGCGCAAGCCCGAAAGCCCGGGCAACAGGTCGGTCTGGTCGGGATCGCCGGTCAGCACCATGGTGGAGCGCCAACCGAGCCGGGTCAGTAGCATCTTGATCTGGCCATAGGTGCAATTCTGCGCTTCGTCGATGACGATGAAGCAATCGTTGAGCGTGCGTCCGCGCATATAGGCGACTGGCGCAATCTCGATCGTGCCTTCGGCGAGCAGGGCCTTCAGCCGCTTGGTGCCCAGCCGCTCGGTGAGCGCGTCATAGAGCGGGCGCAGATAGGGCGCGAGCTTCTCGTTGACGTCGCCGGGCAGGTAACCCAGGTTTTCGCCCGCTTCGACGGCGGGACGGGACAGCACGATGCGGCTCGCCCGGCCCGCGTCCAACGCGTCGACAGCCTTGGCGATTGCCAAATAGGTCTTGCCGGTTCCTGCCGGTCCGAGCGCCAAAACCACCGAGCGTTCTTCGATGGCATCGAGCAAGGTCTGTTGGACCGCACTCATCGCCCGCACATTTTTCACATATTTGCGGTCGCGGATGTCGCTCTCGAGCGGTGTCCAGCCGGTGGAGGGCGGATAGAGCGTGTGGATGTTTGCGCTTTCCTCATGACCACGATCCCGCATTTTGTTACGCGCGGCACGCCTGGCCATGGACACCCCCGTCTGATCGACTCAATTGCCCGAATCGAATCGTAGCGCGTTTGCTCCCCCTCGTCGCGTCATTCACAAAAGATTCTCGATCACGGATTTGCCACTCTTGTTTCAAGGGCGCGCGAGGATGTCTTATGCGTGCAGGCGAACCGGGAGGACCTGCATGCCGCTTTACGCGCTCGACGATTGGCAGCCAGAGCTGCCGCCGGACGGGGAATGTTGGATCGCGCCGAACGCGACGCTGATCGGGCGCGTGCGTCTGGCCAAGGGCGCGAGCGTCTGGTTCGGCAGCGTGCTGCGCGGCGACAATGATTGGATCAGCATCGGCGAGAGAACCAATATTCAGGATCTCTCGGTGTTGCATACCGATCCGGGAATTCCGTTGAGCCTGGGTGCGAACGTCTCCGTCGGTCACGGTGCAATCGTGCATGGCGCGACCGTCGGCGACAACACGATTGTCGGCATGGGCGCGACGCTTCTGAACCGTTGCAAAATAGGGCGCAATTCCATTGTCGGTGCGAATGCGCTGGTGCCTGAGGGAAAGGAATTCCCCGACAATTCGCTGATTGTGGGTGTGCCGGGAAAAGCGATCCGCAAGATTCCGGATGCCGATGTCCCGATGCTGCTGATGAATGCAGAAATCTATTTTCAACGCTGGCAACGCTACGTGACGGAGCTGAAGCTCGTCGGTTAGCCGGTTTTCTGCCAGACCCGCCGGATGCGAACATCGGCATCGGGGCCGAAATTGAACCAGGCGGCCTTGCCGCGTGTCGCATCGATCACGAACAGGGCATCCGATTTGCCGAGCTCCTGGATCAACCGGTTGCGCACGGCGTTCACGCTCTGCTCGCTCGATACGATCCAGACATTGGGCTGAAGCTGATAATGCGGACCGAGCGATGCGATGGCATGTTCGAAATTCGCGCTGCCGCGCGACTTCAAATCCAGCACGACGGCAAATTGCGCGCGTGTTGCGTCGGTGGCGGCCCCAAGGGCGGAAGCCGGATTGTGCCCAAATGCCGGCGCGGCCGGCGGCGCAGCTGTGGGAGTTTGCCGCCCCGGGTGAGGCGCGGAATCCGGAATCGGAGATGGCGCGAAAAGATCGGCGAATTCGGGCTCGTTGCGGGCCTCGCGCCAATCGGTTTGGTTTTCGTGGGCCACCAATGATGTGGGCGCAAGCCGGCCTTCGGATGCAAAACTGCGCATCCGCTCCGAAGAGAACGGCCCATAAAGCTGGCCCCCAGCATTAATCGTCCACGCACCGCCCATCGGGCGCAGCCATCCTTGCTCATTTCACAGGCATGCTAACGCCGAATGGTTACCGCCGTCTTGCGCAGGACCATTGTGAGCAAGGTCCCATCTTATACAAAGAAAAACGCTCCCGGGGTTTGCCGGGAGCGTTGCTAAGCGGCGAAAGGCCAAGCTTTAACTGATCATTTGCCAAGTGCCGTCAGGGCGGCGGCAGGCACGGCCGCGCGCGGTTTCGGGACGACCATGCACCCAGATTTCCTGCGTGTAAGTTGTGCAGCGCCGGCCTGCATCCTGATAGTAGTCGCCGACTTGGACATAACCGTAGGAATCGCCGCGGGGGCTGCGCCAATCATAGCGCTGATGCGGACGGCCCGCCTCGAAGCCGCGATATTGGGCATCGACGGCATAGCTGCGATCTTCGCAGCTCAAATTGTTGCCGATGCTCGCACCGACCACGCCGCCAAGAATCGCGCCAACCGCGGTTCCGGCGCCGCGCTGCGGCCCGCGCGAAATCGAGTTTCCGAGTAACCCACCGGCAAGGGCGCCGACGATGCCGCCGCCGACGGTGTTGCCGGAGCGTTGACGCTCGCAGTCACGATAATAGGCGTCGCGGTCCCAGCGCACTTGGGCCTGACGATCTGCTTCGTAGCGTTCACGGTCCCGATCATAACGGTCGCGATCGCGATCATAACGATCGCGATCATTGTCGTTGCCGTATTGAGCGTTCTGATTGTTGTCGTACTGGCCGCTGGAGCGGTCATTGTCGTAGCCGCGATCGTAGTTTTGGGCCATGACGGGCTGTATCGCACTTCCGGCCATCGCGACGGCCGCAACAAGCGCCAGAGTCTTTTTCTTCCACATGGTCTTCTCCTTCGATACGGGGTGAAGGCCCTTGCGCCCCCCTGATCCCGTTGACGGTCACACTGATCGAGTCAGGCTGAACCGGAACTGAACAGGAAACGGCCCGGAACGTTGGCGGTTCCTTTCGTCATCCATCGCTGCCATGAAAAAGCCGCATCGACTCATGTTTTTGCGATATGCGCGGGCCAATCGTGGCAATTCTGTGATTGTGCTGGAAATGCGCCCCGGCCGCGGCCGCATCAATTGCGCGCGTGCTTCTCGATCGAATTGACGCGCCGAAATTTTCACCTTGGTTAAAGCAGGCGAGCACGCGGCAGCGCTGTGAACCTAATAGGTCCGCGCTTTCGGCGGGATATATTGGATGTCGTTCGACAGCGTGTAATTGTGCACCGGGCGGAATTCGATGTTGGTGTCGGCTGTTGTTCCGTCGAACCAAATCAGCGTGTGCTTCATCCAGTTCGCGTCGTCGCGATTGGGATAATCCTCGCGAGCATGCGCGCCGCGCGATTCGGTGCGTGTCGCTGCGCTGTCGATGGTGACGATGGCCTGCGCGATCAGATTGTCGAACTCGAGCGTCTCGACGAGATCCGTATTCCAGATCATGCCGCGATCCGAAACGCCGATCTCGGGAATGCCGCGATAGACGTCGCGCACGCGCTTCTGCCCACTTTGCAATGTCTCGCCGGTGCGGAACACGGCGGCATCTTCCTGCATGGCGCGCTGCATCGCGAGCCGCAATTCGGCGGTCGGCGCTTTGCCCTTGGCGGTGCGGAAGCGGTCGAGGCGCGCCAACGCTTCGTCGCCGGCATCTTTTCGCAGATCGGGATGGCTGTCGCCCGTCTTCAAGCCTTCGGCCGCACGCGCGCCGGCTGCCTTGCCGAACACCACGAGATCGCACAGTGAATTGGAGCCCAAACGATTGGCGCCATGCACCGAAACGCACGCCGCTTCGCCGATGGCGAAAAGCCCCGGCACGATTCTGTCCGGATCGCCGTCCTTCAGCGTCAGCACTTCGCCGAGATAGTTCGTCGGAATGCCGCCCATATTGTAATGCACAGTTGGCAGCACCGGGATCGGCTCCTTGGTGACATCGACTCCGGCGAAAATGCGCGCCGATTCCGTGATGCCGGGAAGCCGCTCGTGGATCACCTTGGGATCAAGATGCGAAAGATGCAGATAGATGTGGTCCTTGAGCGGCCCCACGCCGCGGCCCTCGCGGATTTCGATGGTCATGGAGCGTGACACCACATCGCGGGAGGCGAGGTCCTTCGCATTGGGCGCATAACGCTCCATGAAGCGTTCGCCCGCCGAATTGGTCAGATAGCCGCCTTCGCCGCGTGAGCCTTCGGTGATCAGCACGCCCGCGCCATACACGCCGGTCGGATGAAATTGCACGAACTCCATATCCTGGAGCGGCAGGCCCGCGCGCAACACCATGGCGTTGCCGTCGCCGGTGCAGGTGTGCGCGCTGGTGCAGGAGAAATAGGCGCGGCCGTAACCGCCCGTTGCCAGAATGGTACGGTGGGCGCGGAAGCGATGCAGCGTGCCGTCGTCGAGCTTCCAGGCCATCACGCCGCGGCACACGCCTTCTTCCATAATAAGGTCGAGCGCGAAATATTCGATGAAGAAATTCACGTCATAGCGCAGCGATTGGCCGTACAGCGTGTGCAGCATCGCATGGCCGGTGCGGTCGGCGGCGGCGCAGGTGCGCAAGGCCTGCTCCTTGCCGTAGTTCAGTGTCATGCCGCCGAAGGCGCGTTGGAACAGCCGGCCGTCCTCCATGCGCGAGAACGGCACGCCGAAATGTTCGAGTTCGTAGACGGCTTCCGGGGCGTGGCGGCAGAGATATTCGATCGCGTCCTGGTCGCCTAGCCAATCGGATCCCTTGACCGTGTCGTACATATGCCAGCGCCAATCGTCCTCGCTCATATTGCCGAGCGCGGCCGAGATTCCGCCTTGCGCTGCCACCGTATGGCTGCGTGTCGGAAACACTTTGGTGATGCAGGCGACTTTGAGCCCGAGCTTCGCTGCTTCCAGGGTCGCGCGTAAGCCGGCGCCGCCCGCGCCCACCACGACGATATCGAATGTATGGTCCGTAACCGGATAGGCTGTCATGTCAATGCAGCGCCATTTTGATCAGCGCGAAGCTCGACGCTGCGCCGATTGTCCAGGCGGCGAAACGGTTGAGTATCAGAGCGGCGATCTTCTGGCCCTCCTGGTGAATATAGTCTTCGATGATCATCTGCATCCCCAGCGACATGTGATAGGTGCTGGCGAGGATGAAAAGAAACATTGGCACGGCGTTGACCGGCTCGGCGAAATAGGCCGCCACCGCGCCTTGATCGGCGCCGACATAGGCAAGGGCAGAGGCGGCGAACCAGATCGACAGCGGCACAAGTGCCACCGCCGTCATGCGCTGATGCCAGAAGTGCAGCGTGCCGGATTTCGCGGAGCCCAGCCCCTCGATCTTGGCGAGCGGTGTGCGCAGAGGGGCGCTCATGTGCCGAGCCCTCCCCGAACCATGATGCCGATTGCGAAGGCGCCTGCGGCGAGCAGCACTGACCCCACATAGACGATCACGGCCGTCAGCTTGGCAGTCGGGACTTTGAAGCCATATCCCACATCCCAGGCGAGATGGCGGATGCCGTTCAGGAGATGAAAGGAAATCGACCACAGGAAACCGAATAGCACGACCTCGCCGACAGGGTTGGCGGCGGCGCGGGCGAACAGCGCATAGGCGTCGGGTCCGGACGCGGCCGCGATCAGCCACCAGGCCAGGAAGAGCGTGCCGGTGGCGAGTGCCATCCCCGTGGCGCGATGGGTGATGGAGGCCGCCATCGTGATCGGCCAGCGATAGATTTGCAGATGCGGCGACAAGGGCCGGCCGAAGGGCCTCCCGCTTGGCCCCGGGCTGTTGGGGGCATCAGCCATGCAATTTTCCTTAGGTGAATCGTGAATTTCGAGTGAGCCGGAGTGTAGGGAGGGGAGGGGGTAAGTCAACGGTTCCCAGCCCGCGATCTTGAGCTTCTTAACGCGAAATGCGCTGCCAGCTGCCATCTTGGACGCGGTAGCCGGTTTTTTGCCGTTCGGCAAATCCGTGCCCGCGGGACCATTCCATGATGCGGACTGCGACCTCGGCACCGTCGATGTCGATCAGATTGTAGGTGTTGCCATGGCCGTCGCGGGTACGGGTGGAAATGGCCGTCCCGGCATGCAGGACCAGGATGGAGCGATCTGCGGCCATCTCGAATTTCAGGGCGCCGCTCAGCGGGCGATGACCATGTCCGGAGAAAAGCAGGTGCACGTCCAGGGCGGAGAGCGCTTTGAGCGCATGGCCGGAGCGGCCGGCCACGCCGAGCGGCTTTTCGCCGGTCGGGTAACCGAGCGGATGATGGGTGACCAGGGCTTTGAACGCACTCTTGTGCACCTTTCCGAATACCTGGCGCATTTCCCCGATCTGCTCGAACGAGACGCGGCCGCCTTTGCCGGGAAAACGCCGCGCGGTGTTCAGCCCCATGACCGCGATTTCCTCGTCTTCGAAGAACGCGCCGGGCTGGCCATGCGGCCCGAGATAGCGGTGAAAATGTTTGAGCGGCCGGCTGACGCGCGCCAGCAGATTGTAAAGCGGCAGATCGTGATTGCCGGGCACGACCAGTTTGGGTTGTAGGATCGCGTCAAGAAACAGGCGAGCTTCGGCGAATTCGCTGCGGTGTGCCCGTTGCGTGAAATCACCGCTCGCCACCACGAGATCGGCATGCTGCCTGGATAGGCTCGCAAGCAGGTCTTCCGCAGCCTGCGAATCATGGCTGCCGAAATGCAGATCGGAAATCTGGGCGATTCTGCGCATGAATTTCTTATCTCATGCTACGGGCGGCGGTACGAAGACGCGAAGCGCTCCCGGCCGGATCTCGTAATGAAACGGCGGGCGGAGAAGTTCCACCTCGCCGTCGAACGCGACCAGCAAATGATGCCTTCGGGACAGGATGTCGGCGGTCCTCGTCTTGACGATGCGCATGTCGCGCGAGGGTTTGGAGAGGCCGAGAATAAGGCGGCAGGCGAGCCGGAAGAATGACAACCAACTTTCGGATCGCGCGACATAGATGGACAATTCTGCACCATCCAGCCGCTCGCGCCGGCCGAACGCGGTCAGTGCCAGCCGGTATTCGTTGTTGCCGATGAAGACCAGGGGCGTGCCGCAGGCCTCCGCCGCTCCCTCGACCCGCACGGTCAGGCGGAACAGCGGCCAATGCCGCGGCACGCGGAACACTGCCAACAGCATCGCCAGCCATTTCGGCAGGTGTTTGCGGTGCCTTTGCCGTTCGCGTTCGAGGACGAGAAGGGGATAAAGGCCGATGGACGAGTTGTTGAGAAAAATCTCGCCGTTCATCGCGGCCACGTCGACGCTGCGCACCGTTCCATGCGCCACGACCGCGACGGCTTCGCGCAGATCGAGCGGTAGCCCGAGGTCCCTTGCGAAATGATTGAGCGTCCCTAGGGGCAGGACGCCGAGCGGAACACCGGTCCCTGCCAGCACCCCGGCAATCGTGCGAATGCTGCCATCCCCGCCACCCCCCATTATGGCATCGAGCTTCCCCGCCTGTACCCGCCGCAGGACTTCCTCGGCTGCGGCGCGCATCTCCGTGCTAGGGAGGAAATTCAGCTCCGGCGCAATTCCCGCCTGTTCGAAGGCCGAAAGAAGCTCCGCTTTGAGATGCTCCGCGCTCTGCCGCGTCACCGTACCGGCGGCGGCATTCACGAGAACGGCAACTCTCAGCCGCGGCGGTGATTCCATGAAAGTCCCTAACGGGGGATGGGAGGCTCAAACCCGCCGCGACGCTGGTACCAGCCTGCGGCCGCCCAACATGCTATGGCCCAGGCCGCACCAATGCACCATCCCGCCAGGACATCGCTCGGATAATGAACGCCAAGATAGATGCGGCTGATGCCTACGAGGATGGTGACGAGGACCGCAAGCGAAATGATATAGATCCGTATGGGAAGAGAGGTCTGTGTGCGGGCGAGCAGCACCCCCAAGGTCAGATAGGCGATTGCAGACAAGGACGCATGGCCGCTGGGAAAGCTTGAACTGAACACCTTGACCGCCGGCTCGATGATCTCCGGCCGCGACCGCCCGACCGCGAATTTGAGCAGATTGTTCAGCAGGAGGCCGCCTGCCACCGCTCCGATAACCCACCACGCAGCGGCGCGTCTGCGGTTCAGGAGCAAATAGCCCACGGCCGAGAGCAGAATCAGGCCCAGGACCATCACGCTGCCGAGGCTCGTGATATCGCGCGCCGCGTCCGGCAGCCAGGCCGGCCCGACAGGAATGGCCGGGTTGCCCGGCATGCGCATGGCAAGGAGGATGGGCCGGTCGAAGGCCAATGGCTCGCCTTCGACGACCTCCTCGGCAATGGACCCGAAAGTGAAAAGCAGGATTGCCATGGCAAGCAAAGGGACAAGGACCCCTTCGGATCGCAACCATGCAGTCTGGGTTTTGCTGCGCATCGACGACTCCAGAGACGGAACCCAGCGCTTGGGATAAATGTTGGTTTCATTGAGAACGGAAGCGTTTCGCCTTGTCCATACCCGGCGAATCGCGCACATAGTTTCCGCCAATGGTAGACCCGGTCCGCATCGCACCCTCGATTCTTTCGGCGGATTTCGCGCGCCTGGGCGAAGAGGTGAGGGCGGTGGATGCCGCTGGCGCCGATTTCATCCATATCGACGTCATGGACGGACATTTTGTCCCCAACCTCACGATTGGGCCCGTGGTCGTGAAGGCGCTGCGGCCACATTCTAAAAAGCCGTTCGATTGCCATTTGATGATTGCGCCCGCCGACCCCTATATCGCGGCATTTGCCGAAGCTGGGGCAGACATCATCAGCATTCATCCCGAAGCCGGGCCGCATCCTCACCGCACCCTGCAATTCATCCGCTCGTTCGGAAAGAAGGCGGGCTATGTGCTTAACCCCGGCACGCCCGTCGAAATGCTGGACCCGGTCTTCGACATGCTCGATCTCATTCTCATCATGACCGTCAATCCGGGCTTCGGCGGACAGAATTTTCTCTCCAGCCAATTGCGTAAGATAAAGGCCGCGCGCGAGCGCATCGCGGCATCGGGGCGCGATGTGCTGCTGGAGGTCGATGGCGGCATCAATCATGAGACCGCGAGGCTTGCGATCGGCGCCGGCGCGGATGTACTGGTCGCGGGTACGGCGGTCTTTCAAGGGCAGGATCCCAATGGCTATGCCGGCAACATCGCTCGCCTCCGAGGCTAGGCGCGAGGCACGCGACGAGAATGCGCCGCCGCGCGGCCCGCATCTGGTCCGCGAGCGCGCGCCCGCCGGGTGGGCGCTCTATCGCGAGGCCGCTTGGGTGGCGCTGCAAGAGGCGCATCGGCCGCTGCTGCTTTGGCTTCGCCAGGGCTGGCTCTATCGTCAGACGCTTCGCGGGCCGGTGCCCGACCGCATCCTCTTTCATCCAGCGGATACGCGGATGCGGCGGCTGGAAGATGCCGACGCCTTCATCCGCGGGCGCTTTCGCTTGGGCGGCAAGAAGCTCGACATCCGCCAGGGTTCGGTTTTCGATGCGGTGCTGCCCGGCGATTCTTTTGCCGTGGCACTGCATGGTTTTGATTGGCTGCGCCACCTGGAAGCGGCAGGCGGCGATTTGGCGCGGGCCTTGGCGCTCAAACTGACGCAGCAATGGGTGAAGCGTTTTGCGCGCTTTACGCCCTTTGCTTGGCGCCCCGATATCATCGCCGAGCGTTTCCTCAATTTGTTCGCGCACGGACGATTCTTCCTCACCAATTCCGATCTCGTCTGGCGCTCGCGGCTGTTTGTCTCCCTGCACAATCAGGCGCAGATGCTCGCGCGCACCGTCGAGGAAGCGCCGGATGGTTTGCCGCGCCTGAAAGCGGCGGCGGCGCTTGCTCTTTCCGGCTATTGCCTGGGAGAACCGCGGCATGCGACGGCGGGCCTCAAGCGTCTCGGTGCCGAAATCGAGCGCCAGATTTTGCCCGACGGCGGTCATGTCAGCCGCTCGCCGGAAGCCCTGCTCGAAGCCTATCGCGTGCTCGCCATGGTGCAGCAGGCACTCGATCATGCGGGTACGGGAATCTATCCGCCTTTGCGTGGCGCGCTCGACCGCATGGCGCCGATGCTGCGCTTCTTCCGCATGGGCGGGGGCGCGCTCGCCGTCTTCCATGGTGGCGGCGAGAATGTGGCCCGCACGTTGGAAGCAACGCTCGACAGCGACGATGCTTTGGGTCGGCCTTTGGGACACGCGCCGTATTCGGGATATCAGCGGCTGGCGGCCGGGCGCACGCTCGTCCTTTTCGATGCCGGCCCCCCGCCTGAGGGCGCGTTTGCCACGGCGGCCCATGCCGGATGCCTCGCCTTTGAAATGAGCGCCGGAAGCAATCGGTTGATCGTCAATTGCGGCATGGCCGTCGGAGAAGACGATGGGTGGAACACCGCCTTGCGCTCGACCCCAGCCCATTCCACGCTCACCATCGACGACATGTCGTCCGCGGCAATCCTGAGCGACGGCATGCTGGCGAGGTTTCTGGGGCCGCGGCTTGTCGACGGGCCGGTCCTAGTCGAGACGCGGCGGAGCGAAAGCCCGCAAGGGGTGACCGTCGAAGCCCATCATGACGGCTATGTGCTTCCGTTCGGCGTTGTCCACCAACGGCGCATGACGCTCAGCCCGCGCGGCGCTTTGCTCAGCGGCGCCGACAGACTCATTCCCGCTGGCCCGGAACGGCGGACCGCAAAGCCCGCCAAACACCCCTTCACGATTCGGTTTCACATCCATCCCGATGTGCGCCTGTCGCTGGCGCAGGGCGGGGATTCGGTCATCCTGAAACTTCCCAATGGCGAAGGCTGGCGTTTCCGGTGCAATGGCGGTTCTCTCGCCGTCGAGGAAAGCGTCTATTTCGGCAGCGGTGCGCCGCGCCGGGCGGAGCAATTGGTCGTCAGCGGGGAATGGCTCGGCGAGGCGATGGAATGCGCCTGGTTGTTCGAGCAACTGGGATCGGCGTAGGTTCGCGCCCATGATGGAATTCCTGCGCCGGGCCTTGGGCGCGTCCGGATCGAAAGGCGCGTCCTTCCCGCGAACCTGCAATGTCTGCGGCTATCACGGCCGATTCCAGTCGGGGGGAAAACCCCGGCGCATCGACGCACGCTGTCCCAAATGCGGCTCGGCCGAACGCTACCGGTTGCTCGCGCTCTGGCTCGATGGCCATGGCGCGTTCCTGCGCAATGCCCATGTGCTGCATTTCGCGCCGGAGGCAGGATTGGCTGCCATGCTGAAAAAGCGCGTGGGCCGCTATGAATCCGCCGACATTGCGCCGGGCCGCGCGGATCGCGTGTTGAATATCGAAGCCATCGCCATGCCCGATGCGAGCTATGACTGCGTCCTCTGCTCGCATGTGCTCGAACATGTGGACGATGCCAAGGCGCTTTCCGAAATATTCCGCGTGCTGAAGCCCGGCGGAGTTGCACTCATCATGCTGCCGGTGATCGAAGGCTGGGCGCACACCTACGAGAATCCGCAGGTCACGACGCCCGAAGAGCGCAAGCGCCATTACGGACAGGCCGACCATGTCCGCTATTATGGCGCGGATGTGCGCGAACGCATCGGCGCTGCCGGTTTCGCGCTTGAGGAGTTCACCGCCGAAGGGCCCGACGTGCTGACCTATGCGCTCCAGCGCGGCGAGAAGGTTTTCATCGCGACAAAGCGCGCATGAATTAACTATAAATTCACTGCACGGCTCACGTTGACAGTCGGCGCCGCGTCGCGCAATCATTCAAGAAGCAAGCTTTCAGGGGGCAATTATGCAGCGCGTTATTTCGGTCTTCGGTGCGGCATTCGCTTTCGCGATGATGTCGGGAACGGCAATGGCGCAGACTCCGCCCGCCGTACCCGTGCCGGAGCCTGCCTCGATCGCTGTGTTTGCCGCCGGGGCGGCGGGCGCCTATGTCTTGCGGAAATGGACCAAGCGCAAATAGGCATTATTGCGCTGCGTCGATTGCGCAAGGTCTGGGTTTCGACCGGCGTCCTTGCGTTGGCCCTGGTGACGACGCTGTCCTGCACCCGGCAAGATTCACTGCCCCTCATCGTAAATGTTCCGTCGCTGTCCATCAGCCGGCTTCCCTATATCATCGCTGAGGACCAGGGGCTTTACCGCAAATACGGCGTCAACGTCGAATTGTGGATGGCTTCGCCCCAATCCGAGTCTCGGGTGCTTGTCCGCGGGGATATTCTGACGCGGATCTGGCGGTTCATCGGCATCAACATGCCGCAAAAGGCCGATGTCGAAATCAATGGCGGAACGCCCATGATGGTGGAAGCGACTGAAGTCGCGCGCAACCCGCATCGAATCGTCATCGCCTCGACCGATTGCGTGGTGCGGGCCCATCTCATCGGCCGTAAAGGAATCCAAAGTGCGGAGGAGTTGAAAGGCAAACGCATCGGTGTGAGCGCGCGCCGCGCAACGGCCGGCTTCCACGCGATCCTGTTTGCGCAGCGCATGGCATGGGATCCGGTCAAGGACATTTCGATTATCCCCGACGCCGAAAATATCGGGGTGTTGCGGGACAATTCGGTCGACGCGATCTTCGGCTATGAGCGCGAATATGCCGCCGCCAAACGCGCGGGGTTTCCGATCCTCGCTGATACGCATGAATGGAACGAAACCGTTGCCGGCAACAGCGCGATTTTGGATTCCGAATGGCTGAAAGATCCTCAGCATCGCGAGGCGGCGCGCCGGTTCCTCAAAGCGACCATCGAGGCGATCAAGCTGTTTCACCAGCACCCGGAAATCGCCATGTCCGTCATGGAGAATTGGTACGGCATTAAAGACAAGGATTACGCTAGGACGCTGTATGACCGCGGCGCGTGGATTCCGATGAAACCCTATCCCTGCTACGAAGGCTTCAAGAAGACTAAGGAACTCTACGACTCGAATGAGATGCGCAAGCATTCGCCCGAGGAATTCTATGACGACAGCCTGATGCGCGAGATCGATGCCAGCGGCTTCATCGACAATCTCTACCGCTAGCGTCTCGCGCCCGCTCGTGCGGTCACGCCGCCCATTCCCGGCGGCGGCCCATTGCGGCGAGCCAGCCCAGACCGGCGAGCAGAATTGCGATCGAAGCAGGTTCCGGGACGCCGAGAGGAGAGCTGAAGTCCACGCGCTGGCCATCAGCCGTCACGATGATGGCGTTGCCTCCGCCAAGACCGGTGACGGAAACCTGTGACGTCAGATTGAAAGCAGGGTCGAACCCGAAGCTGCCGCTATGCGTGAAGAAGCTTTCGAGATCGAAGATCTCATCGAAGCTGGGTGTCGTCTCGAGAATCAGCGTGAGAATGACATCTTTTCCAATCGTCACATTGCCGGAGACATCAAAATGATCGGAGATGCCGTTGCCGATTTCGAGCGACACATGGCCTGAGAGCAGATCGAGATCGCCCAACACCGTGATCGTGCCCGGAGAGTTGCCGGGCGCAAGCGTGCCGCCGTTCAAGACCACGTTGGCAGCAATGGTCCCATTGCCGTTCAGCGTGCCGTTTTTATAGACGGTCACTGTATCGGCGGTGAGCGTGGCGCCATTCTTTACGGTCAAGAGTCCCGTTGCGCCCGTCTGCGTACCGTTCACGCCGCCGCTGACATGGACATTGGTTCCTGCGGCATTGAAGGCCGCCGATTGATCGACCAGCAATGTGCCTGTGGCGAATCCACCGATATTGACTTCCTTTCCGGTCACGAACCCTGACGTGATGGGCGCCACGTTGATGCTCGATCCCAAGCCGGTGACCGTCACTTGCGCACCTGCGTCAGCTCCCACCGAAAACCCGGCGCCGGTGCCGTCGGCCAGAACCGTCGCATTGGCCGTGCCGCCATTGGAAATCGTCAACGAACCCGTGCTGCCGGCTTCGTTGTCACCCACAATGATCCCGTTTGTGGAAAGCGTCGAATTCGCGCCGGTGACGGGTGACTGTTCCGGATGCGTTGCTGCCCGCCCCGATGACGATAGCCCCATCGCTGAAACCGCCGGGCGCAACGGTCGATTGCACCTTTCCGCCATTGGAAACCGTCAAGGTCCCGACGGCATTGGAGAAGGAACCGACATAAAGCCGCGCGCCGGATGATAGCAGCGAGTTGGCGCCATCCACTGTGGCCGTCCCCGTCGAATTGCTGTTCGCAATCGTTATTTCGCTGCCGCTCGTCGTGACCTGCGCCGTGCCGCCATTCTGAACCGTCAAACTGCCGCTGCCGCCGGAGAAGCCGACTTCCACGGCGCGGCTGATGTTCAACGTCGCCGAGCCGGCGGTCCCATTGCCGTTCACGAGCACGCTGCCATTGCTGCCCGTGAAATAGCCCGAGACGAGACCGATAGAACCGCCAGTATAGCCTGCCGTTCCGGTGGTCAGGCCGTTGCCGGCGCTGCTGGCGTTGACCTCGAGCGAACCCGTCGCGACGCATCCGATGATGAGCTGGCTCGTCGTCGTCCCGGTTGTCGACAGCGCGCCCGTCCCGCAATTTCCGCCACCGGTGATGATTGTCGCATTGGCCGGAAAGGCAACGACCGCCACACTGGCCGCCAGCACGGCCGCGAGCGCTGTTTTTTTGAACGTCGCACACGCGGACAAAGCGTTGCCAAACTGTTGGGAAAGATGCGCGCGACTCGACATGTATTTCTCCGCTGTTTTCGCCGTTTCGATGCGGCACCAACATCATCTTCGGAGATAGCAAATTGCATGCCGCGTCCCGCGAGACGTCGTGCTACATGCAGATATCTAAGAGGGATCAACTGCTTATTATGCTGGCGCTCGCATCGCTCGCAGCGCGTCGCCGCCATTTTCAGCGACGCGATGTAAGGCTCCGCGACACTATCAAATGGATGAAAGATGCAGACTGGATATCTGCTTCGGGCGGCCTGAAAATTCCACGCATCAAGGTGCGCGCTGCGGAATGGATGACAGCAGAACTTTGACCAATTCGCCTTGCCGGCGCGTTTGGGTTTTGCGGAATATCGCCGCGAGCTGCGTGCGCGCCGTTGAATAGGCGATGCCCAATGCGCCCGCTGCCGTCTGCAATTCCTCGCCCGCCGCCAGTCGGGTGGCCAGGCGCGCTTCGGACGGAGTCATTCCCCAAAGGCCGCGCAGCAGATGTTCCGGCAAAGCGACATCCTGAGCCGCATCGGCGATGATCACGCACACCGATGGTTGCACGGTCGTCACCGTCAAGGCGGTGCGAGAGAGCGGCGAGACCAGGATGGAGAATGGCCGCTTGCCGGAGCGACGCATTGCCTGCATCGCCCCGCCGCTTGCTGCCTTTTCGGCACCCCGCACCATGGACGCCTGGCGGATCAGCGATTGAAGCTTACGGTCGTCTGCGCGCATCACCAGCGACAGGCCTTCGGAATCGAGTACGATGCCCTCGCCGGCCGCCACCAATGTCTGGGCGGCGCGGTTGGCAAACAGCACGTAACCCTTGTCATCCAGAACGACGATACCCAGAGGATTCTCGTCAAGCAGTTCGAATGACATCCGCCGCAGGGTGCCCAACGTCCCGAGTTCGAATCCGATCCGGACGGCGCGCTCGAGATGACGGTACAGAAACCGGAAGCGGTCAATGTGGGCGGTTTCGAAATCGCCGACCTGGCGCGTGCGATGCAAGGTAATTCCCGATTGCACCTTAGGCGCCGGACTGACCATTCCCGCAAGCCGGTGGCGCGTATCGCTGAATGACCCGTGCCAATCGTAATAAAAATGGCGGTCTTTTTCCCGCTCGGTGATGAATTCCGCGTCGTGGATGATCTTCTCGTCCGGATGCGCGACGATGTATTGCACCGTCGGATCGTGCGGCACCATCGATTCGAGATATTCGTCGATGAAGCGCTGTTCGAAGTTGAAGGTCGTGAACACGGGAAGGCGCGGCCGTTCGGAGCCGTCGATCACACAAAAGGTTGCTGCATGGCTCTCGGTAACCCGGACGACCTGACCCAGCGCGTCGGGCCACAGCGTTTCATCGAGCGCTGCGTCATACAACGCCTCCACTGCGGCATGGATGTTGTCGTCGATCCCCAACGCCGGTCCTTACACCTACTCCTGATAGCTTAAGCTAGCCGTCCGCCATGAAAAATACGAGACGGTGCATGACGATGCCCATTCGGGGAAGAACCCCTGCGCTTGGGATGCCCCGGTCATTGTCAGGTGGGGTTGCGCTTGCTATTCCTCAGCGCACCACCACTGATTTCCTCAGGATTTCCCCCATGGTTCAATTGAGATTGCCGAAGGGCAGCCGGGTCGAACCCGGCAAGACGTGGCCGCTTCCCAAACGCGCCGACGGCAAGCCCACCAAGCGCACCAAGCGCATCCGCATCTACCGCTACGACCCCGAAGCCAAGGCGAACCCGCGGCTCGACACCTACAGCGTCGATACCGAGGATTGCGGGCCGATGGTTCTGGACGCGCTCATCAAGATCAAAAATGAGGTCGACCCGACGCTGACGTTCCGGCGCTCCTGCCGCGAAGGGGTCTGCGGCTCCTGCGCGATGAATATCGGGGGCTCCAACACGCTCGCCTGCACCAAGGCAATGGCCGATGTCTCCGGTTCGATCAATGTCTATCCGCTGCCGCATATGCCGGTGGTCAAGGATCTCGTTCCCGACTTGACCGGCTTCTACGCGCAATACGCCTCCATCGGGCCGCATCTGAAGACCAAATCGGCGACGCCCGCCAAGGAACATCTGCAATCGCCGGAGGAGCGCGCAAAGCTCGACGGGCTGTATGAATGCATCCTCTGCGCCTGCTGCTCGACCGCGTGCCCGTCCTATTGGTGGAATCCGGAACGGTTTCTCGGCCCGGCGGCGTTATTGCAGGCCTATCGCTGGCTTGCGGACAGCCGTGACGAGAACACCGGCGAGAGGCTCGACGATCTGGAAGATCCGTTCCGGCTCTATCGCTGCCACACCATTATGAATTGCGCGAATGTCTGCCCCAAAGGGCTGAACCCCTCCCAGGCCATCGCCAACATCAAGCAGATGATGGTCAAGCGGACGGTGTAGGAACTACTTCCGCAGCGCGACGGCAAAACCCGGCACCGGGACCGACGCTTCATGGCGCAGGGTGCACGGCATGATGTCGACGAAATCCAATCCCGTATCGTGGGCGAGTTGGCGCAAATAAGATTCGCTGTGCCGGAAGCGGTGCATCGGGGTTTGCTCCCAGCCCTCGCCCTCTTTGCTCTCGACCGCGAACAGAAAGAAGCCGCCCGGCACCAGCCGCGAGGCGACGCCACGGAAGGTGGGTTGTGCATCGCCAATATAGATCATGGTATCGGCTGCGAGAATGAGATCGTAACGGGGGCCGGGGGCTGCAAGCACCGTTTCGATATCGCCGAGGATCAGATCGTCATAAATGCCGCGGCCGCGCGCGGCTTCGATCATGCGCGGCGCAAGATCGATCCCGTCCAGCCGTCCGCCCGTGGCCAGATCCTTGAACGTTTCGCCGACCAGGCCGGTGCCGCTGCCGAGATCGAGAATGCGCCACGGCACGCCCATAGACGGCAAGACCCTGTCCGCAAGCGTCCGCAAGTGCAGGTGGGCTGCGTAGCCGAGCCTCCCCAGCATAGTCTCATCGTAATGCTGCGCGAAATTGTCGAAGAGATTGCGCATGTAACCGGGCGGACAGCGGTTCGCGCGTTTCAACTCGAACAGCGCATTGTCACGGTTTTCCTTCGCCTGCGGAATATCCGGCATCAGCGCCAGGGCGCGGTCGTAGCTGCCGATGGCTTCGTCGAAGCGGCCCATGGCCGCCAACGCGTTGCCGCGATTGTTCCAGCTGATCGCATGGCGCGGATCTATCGCGAGCGCGCGGTCGAAGCCCGCAACCGCGTCGGCAGGCCGCTTCAATTCGAGCAATGCGGTCGCGCGGCTGGATTGCGCATCCAGGAAACCGGGCTTCAACGCTAACGCCTGTTCGAAGCAGGGAAGCGCTTGCTCCGGACGCCGCAATTGCAGAAGCGCAAGCCCACGGGCACACCAGCCTTCCGCGAAACCGGGATTGAGCCTCATGGCGTTGCCGAAAAATTGCTGGGCTTGTTCCCACTGGCCGGTCTCTGCCGCAATCATTCCGAGCGAATAGAGCGGTTCGAATTGCGCCGGGTCCTCCAGCGCGATCTGCCGATACAGATTGGCCGCTTCGGCAAGACGGCCGGCCTGCTGCAAACCTCGCGCCCGCTGCATGAGAATTTCGTTCATCGCACGGCCATTGACGTCTATTTCTTCAACACCACGACGAAGCCAGGAACCGGCGCGCCGGTTTCAAAGCGCAAGGTGCAGTCCATCCGTTCGACAAACTCAAGCCCGGCTTCGGCGGCGCATTCGCGCAAATAGGCTTCGCTGTGGCGGAAGCGCCGCTTGGGTGTCGGTTCCCAGCCCTCGCCGTCCTTGCTTTCGACCGTGAAGATGAAAAATCCTCCAGGCAGCAGATGCTGGGCCGCGCCTCGCACCAGCACCTTCAGATCGCCGAAATAGATCAGCGTGTCGGCGGCGAGGATGAGGTCGTAGCTTTCGCCGGTTCCGGCGAGCATCTGTTCGATGTCGCCGAGATAGAGCGTGTTGTAGACACTGCGGTTGCGCGCCTGATCGAGCATTCCGGTCGAAAAATCAATGCCGTCGAGACGCCCGCCGCCGGCGGCCCAGGTCTTGAACTGTTCTCCGACAAGTCCGGTGCCGCAACCCAGATCGAGAATCCGCACGCCGGTTTTGGCGCCGGGCCAGACGCGATCGGCCATCTCGCGCAACTGCAGATGACCGCGATAATTCAAATTGCTGAGCAGCGATTCCTCGAACAGCGGCGCGGACTCGTCGAACAGCCGCCGATAGGCCTCGCGATAGGCCGTCGCGTGCAACGCGCGCGCTTCGGGAAAATCCGGCCGGAGTGTCAGCGCTTCCTCGAATCGCGGAAGCGCCTCGCTGAATTGCTCACGGCGCATCAATTCCTCGCCTTGCGCACAAAGGATTTCGGGGAAAACGGGGCCGCCCCGATTCAACTCGCCGAGTGCAAGCAGCCGGTTCTGCCGCGCATCGGGAAACTCCGGATAGATCGCCAGCGCGCGGTCATAGCTTTCGACCGCTTCCTGATAACGGTTCAGGGCGAACAGCGCGTTGCCCCGATTGTTCAACGTGAGGACATGATCGGGATCGAGCGTCAGCACCCGGTCCAATTCTTCGAGCCCGTCCCTATAGCGGCCCATCTGCAGAAGCGCGGTCGCATGATTGCTCATCGCCTCGACAAAATCGGGCTTCACGCGCAGGGCCTGCTCGAACAGGGCCAGCGCCTCAACGGTGCGGCCCATTTTCACGAGCGAGACGCCGCGCATGCAGAGCCCGTCGGCGAATCCGGGGTCGAGCTTCTCGATTTCGCCGAACAGACGTTCGGCCGAATCGAATTGGCTGCCCCGGAAATAGATCATGCCAAGCTCATAAAGCGCCGGCACATGCGCGGGGTTGGCGTTGAGAAATTCATGATACAGGCCGGCAGCATCGGCGAGCCGGCCTTCCTGATAAGCGCGTTGCGCGTCTTGTAGCAGATAATAGGACATGCGGCGGAATGTGTCTCAGAATGGCTGCCGCCGCCAGCCTTAAACGGGTTCGAAATGTGCTCCGCTGGCGCTGCCACGGAAGGACAGTATTCGCCACAGGACGGCGCTTGCGACCCGGCTGAGTCGCCCCGAAGGGTTAAGCCCGGCTGGTTTCACGACCATCTTCACCAGGCGGTCAATGTGATGGCGGCGGTAGAACGCCATGATCTTTTCCTGGTAGGCCCGAGCATAGATGCGGCGGCGGTAGGGTTTCAACGCGATCTCGGCCGGGGGCACATTGGCGCAGTAATAGGCGCAGGCCAACTCGTCATCGTCCGATTCCTGGACGCGGGTGAAGGCGACCCAGAGCTTCCGCCACAGCGGAAGGTCCGGCTCAGTCTCGCTTTGCAGGATGTCGTAGAACAAGCGGTAATGACGGAATTCGTCGGCGGCGATGCGACCGGCGACTTCTTTCAGCACCGGCTCGTCGGTGGCATCGCGGATCG
>DATLVC010000313.1:0-10512 GCA_035577685.1 Micropepsaceae bacterium
TGACCGATTCGAACGGCACACCCAGCCGGTCCGCGACGAGCTGCGCAAAAGTTGTCTCATGTCCCTGCCCGTTGGACTGAGTGGCGACCAGCACTTCGACCGCGCCATTGTCGGTGAAATGAATCTTGGCCGGCTCGGTGCCCGGCGGCCCGCCCGAGGCTTCGAAATAATAGCTGATGCCGCGGCCGAGGCACTTGCCGCGACTCTGCGCGTCCTGGCGCCGCGTCGCAAAGCCGTTCCAGTCTGCACGGCGCCCAGCCTCCTCGAGATTGGCGGCGAAATCGCCCGAATCGATGGTGAGGCCTTTCCAATTGCGATAGGGCAGCTCCTCATTGCGGATCAGATTGCGGCGGCGGATTTCCATGCCATCGATACCGAACGCAGCGGCCGCCTGATCCATCAGCCGTTCGGTGACATAGATCGCCTCCGGCCGGCCCGCTCCGCGATAGGCGGTGATCGTGCTGGTGTTGGTGAAATAGCCCTTCACTTGCGCATATACGACAGGCACCCGATAGACGCCGCCCATGACGCGCAGATTCATCGTCGGAATATGCGGCGTCACATGGGTCATATAGGCGCCCATATTGGCCCTGCTGCTCAGCCTGAGCGCAAGGATTTGTGCGTTCGCATCGAGCGCGAGCTCGCCTTTCATCTTCACATCGCGGCCATGGCCGTCGCCGAGGAAGGCCTCCATCCTTTCGCCAATCCATTTGACGGGGCGCCCAAACGCCTTGGCCGCGATCAGAACCAGCACCTGCTCCGCCGCCACCGATGTCTTCAACCCGAAACCGCCGCCGACATCGGGCGTGACGACGCGCAATGTCTCCGGCGGGATTTTGAGAATCGACGACGCGATCTTATCGCGGATGCCGCTCGAGCCTTGGGTAGACGTGTAGAGCGTATAGCGATCCGTGGACGGATCATAAAGTCCGATGGCGCCCCGCGGCTCCATGGGACTGGGCGCCACCCGGTTCTGCACGAGCTCGACGGAAACCGTTTTCGCGGCTTTGGCGAAAGCGGCCGCGCAGGCAGCGTCGTCGCCATCGGCCCAGTCGAACACTAGATTCCCTGGCGCATGATCCCAAACCGCTGGGGCGTGGGGCGCAGTGTCCAGGGTACCGGCAGCACCCAGCGGCTCATAATCGACGCTGACCAGTTCGGCCGCGTCCTTTGCAAGCGCGGGCGTTTCGGCGATCACCATCGCAACCGCCTCGCCTGCAAAGCGCGCCTTGTCCGCGGGGAGCAGCATTTTGGGGGCGGCGCGCATGGCCGAGCCGTCGCGGTTCTTGAACACGCCGCGCACGGGAACAAAACCAGTCTCCGGCAAGTCCGCGGCCGTCAGTACACCGATGACGCCTGGGGCTTGGCGGGCGGCTACCACATCGACGTCACGAATGATCGCGTGCGCATGCGGGCTGCGGACAAAAAAAGCATAAGCCGCACTTTCTACTTGAATATCATCCAGATAGTGCCCTTGACCGGTGACGAAGCGGACGTCTTCCTTGCGGCGTACCGGCTGGCCGATTCCGAATTTCATGCTCTTGCGCTCCGTCCGTATACGTTCAATTGCATGACCACGACGTACAACCGACTCTTGGGTTTTTCGGCTCGCTTAATATCATGTTAATCACGATTGCCTATCCTCAGCTTATGCGGCGTGTCTAACGCCGGAGGGGCGGAGTTTCTCGTGGTACTGCGACAAAGCAGAACGGCTGAATTATTGCCGCGGGCAGAGTCCGCAATCCCGGCGCAAAGCCGCTTTGACGAAATCTATCTCGCCGTCACCACGCTGTTCCAGCGCCAACGAGGCGCCATGCCCGAGCATGAGCGCAATCTGGCGGCCGACATCCTAAGGCGCCTGTCCAAAGATGTGGAAATGTCGATCCGCATCAATTTGGCGGAGAAACTGGCCGACGATCCTGGCGCGCCCCATGATCTGCTGATCCTGCTCTGTGACGACAAAATCGAGGTAGCCCGCCCCATCCTCGCCCGCAGCCGGGCGCTTTCGGATGCCGACCTCGTCCGCATCATCGAAAATGGCTCCGAAACGCATCAAGTTGTTGTAGCCGCGCGTCCTGCCATCGGCGAAACCATCACCGCCGCGCTGGCACGCAGTGCGTGCGAAGCCGCCCTGATTGCCCTTCTGCGCAACACCAGCGCTAAAATTGGTCGCGCCACATTTGAACAATTAAGCGAGCGGGCGCGCAATATTCCTGATCTTCAGGGGCCCTTGGTGGAACGCGCCGACCTGCCGCGCGAATTGGTGCAGCGACTCCACCTTTGGGTGTCCGGCGCGCTGAAGACGGCCCTCGCCGCCCGTTATCCCGAAGCCGCGGCTGCTTTGGGCAATGCCATCGACGACACCACGACGTCCCTCCAGGAAGACGGCCCTCCGCTGACCGGCGCCAACGCCCGCAAGCTGGTCGAAAAGCTGCATGCGTCAGGCCAATTGCGCGCGTCGTTCCTGATCCGGGTGCTTAACCAGGGTCAGATGGAACTGTTCGAATATGCCTTCGCCGCGCTCCTCAACATGGAGCCCGAAACCATGCGGACGGCCCTTTACGGCGACAACCCCCAGATGGTGGCGCTCGCTTGCCGGGCCGCAGGGATAGACCGGTCGGTTTTCCAGACCGTCTTCAATCTTTCGCGCCATCACCGGCAGATGGCCGCCAAACTTTCCGATTCCGATCAAAAGCAGATTGGAACGATTTTTCGTGATGTTAAAAAAACCGAGGCCCTACAAAGACTTAAGACAACGGCTGCGTAGATTGGAAATATCCCGGTCGGCTTGCTACATGTAAGCCATGATTGATCCGTTCGGCCGCTCCGTCAGTTACCTTCGCGTCTCCGTCACCGACCGCTGCGATTTTCGCTGTGTTTATTGCATGCCGGAGCACATGACCTTCCTGCCGAAGGCCGATGTGCTTTCGCTCGAAGAGCTGGACCGGCTGTGCAGTACCTTCGTCAAGAAGGGCGTGAACAAGTTGAGGCTTACCGGTGGCGAGCCGCTGGTCCGACGCGACGTGATGAAGCTGTTTCGCTCCCTCGGCCGCCATCTCGAGACCGGAGCGCTCAAGGAACTCACCCTCACCACCAATGGCAGCCAGCTTGCGCGCTTTGCCGGCGAGTTGGCCGATTGCGGCGTGAAGCGGGTGAACGTCTCTGTCGATACTCTGGATGCGGACAATTTCCGTAAGATCACGCGCTGGGGCGATCTTGCCAAAGTCATCGCCGGCATCGACGCCGCGCAGGATGCGGGCCTCAAGATCAAGATCAATGTTGTCGCGCTGCGCGGCGTGAACGAGCAGGAAATCCCCGACCTCATTGCCTGGGCGCATGGCAAAGGCATGGACATCACGCTGATCGAGACCATGCCGATGGGCGACATCGACGGCGACCGCACCGAACAATATCTGCCGCTCTCCCTGGTGAAAGCCGATCTTGCAAAACGCTTCACCATGGATTCGCTGGAGGACCGGACCGGCGGTCCGGCCCGCTATGTACATGTGCGTGAGACCGGCGGTCGTCTCGGCTTCATCACCCCGCTCAGCCACAATTTCTGCGAATCCTGCAATCGCGTGCGGCTCACCTGCACCGGCATGCTTTATATGTGCCTCGGGCAGGAGGATTCCGCCGATCTTCGCGCGCCGCTGCGCGCTTCACCGGACGACGCCGTCCTCGAAGCAGCCATCGACGAGGCCATCGGCCGCAAGCCCAAAGGCCATGATTTCATCATCGATCGCCGCCACAACCGTCCCGCCGTTGGCCGTCCGATGTCGCTGACCGGCGGCTGATCTTTCTCGATGCCGGAAAGGTTTCATTTCGTCGCTTCCGAATCTCCTGAGGCGCAAGCCGTGCTGATGCGGCTGCGCGGTCGTCATGGCGATGCGGGCCCTGACAACGCTTCCGTTATTGTGGCTTTGGGCGGCGACGGGTTTATGTTGCAGACGCTGCACAAATTTCTCGGCAACGGCGTGCCGATTTACGGTATGAACTTTGGCTCCGTCGGGTTTCTGATGAATGAGCTGCATGAGGCCGACCTGCCGGAACGGCTTGCCGCAGCGACGCCGGCAACGGTACATCCCCTGCTGATGAAGGCGCAAACCGTGCAAGGGACAAGCGAAGCGCTTGCCTTCAACGAAGTCTCGCTGCTGCGTGAAACCCGGCAGGCGGCGAAGCTGCGTATCATGCTGGACGGCAAGATCCGCCTGAACGAGCTGATCTGCGACGGCATCCTGGTCTCCACCCCGGCCGGCAGCACCGCTTATAATTTATCCGCACATGGGCCCATTCTTCCGATTGACTCGGCGCTGCTGGCGATGACCCCCCTCAGCGCGTTTCGGCCAAGGCGCTGGCGTGGCGCCCTCCTCCCGCATCAGGCACAGATCCGGTTCGACATATTGGAGCCGGAAAAGCGTCCCGTCAGCGCCACCGCCGACGCTAACGAAGTCCGCGACGTGATTCGCGTCGACATCGCCGAAGACCGTACCAAGATCATGACCATGCTGTTCGATGCCGGTCACAGCCTGGATGAACGCATTCTCGCGGAGCAGTTTCTCTATTAATCCGCGTCGGATTTCCCCGCAAATTTTGCACGCGCGCTCGGCTGCTAAACGCGGCGTTAACTTCGGAAGGATAGTTTGAGTGAAGGCCGCTAGGCGACCCAAGGAGACGGGCGCGGCGCAGATATTGCGTTAGAGATGCATTAAACCGCATGAGCTACCGATTTGACCGTCTGAAAGTTCTCGTCATCGACGACAACCAGCACATGCGCAGGCTGGTCTCTGCCGTATTGGAAGCTGTCGGGATCAAGACCGTGTTCGAAGCGGAAAACGCCAACGATGCCTGGAAAATTTTCCAGACCGAGCCCTGGGATCTCATTTTCCTCGACTGGGTCATGAGCGGCATGTCGGGATTGGAATTCGCCGAAAAGATTCGTACCTCCCCTGACTCGCCTAATCCGTTCATTCCGATCGTGATGCTCACCGGCTATAGCAGCATTGAACGTGTGAACGCGGCGCGCGATGTAGGCATCAATGAATTCCTCGCCAAGCCTGTTTCCGCGAAGGCCATCATGAACCGGCTGGTCGCGGTGATCGAGCATCCCCGCTCTTTCGTGCGTACCAAAGGCTATTTCGGACCCTGCCGCCGCCGCCGCAGGGAAGGCGCCTATCATGGTCCGGAGCGGCGCGCGTCCGAACTCGAAACCCAGGATACTTCACCAAACGCGGCGTAGTGCCCGCGAGGAGAATTTTGATGTCGAAACAGCAGCCGATCGAAATCTTCATGCCGCCGAACGTTCTGAAGGCGAAGGTCGGCGGCAGTGGCGGCCTTGACGCCGGCGCAATCAAGCGCGCCGAAGACGCCATGGAAGAGCTGAAGGTCGAGTTCGCCGGCTGGATCATCGAAGACGTCAATCGTCTGACGCAGATGCGCCAGGAATACGAGGCCAACATGGACAATGACCGCCTCGGCAATCTCTATCGCGCTGCGCATGATTTGAAAGGCCAGGCGACAACTTTCGATTTTCCGCTGGTTGCGCGCGTGGCGTCTTCGCTGTGCAAACTCACCGACGACACCAGCTATGGCATCGAATTGCCGGTCACGCTGATCGACGCACATGTCGACGCGATCAAGGTGATCGTGCGCGACGGAATCAAGGATCCCACCAATCAGATAGCGACCGTTCTGGCCGTCGAATTGGAGCGGCAGGTAAAGGTCTTCCTGGAAAAGACTCTCGGCGAATAGAGGGCGCCGCGCGCAGTCGGCTTCCAACCCGAATGGCCGTCCTTTGGACGGCCATTTTTGTTTTGGCCAACCGGGTGAAACGGGGAAAGCTGTTTAGGCGGTCTGCCGCGTCTTGGCGGGCGAAAGCGTCGCCAGCATCTGCAGGACCCCCGGCGCGAGCAGCACGGACGACTGCGGAACAACCTGAGCTGCCATTGCGGTCATCGACGGCACGCTCGGAGAATCTATTGCGGGGCGCCTGACACTGGGAAATACGTTGTCCGCATCGGACGCTGGCATGGCTGCGATCTCGCTGTGCTCCGGCGGATTCAAAGCGGCAAAAAGGCTGTCGGGATCGACGCCTCCGAAATTTGCCGCCACCATTTGCGGCTGTGATTGCGGCGGGGCGACGACAAATGTCGTCGTCGCTGTCGTCGGTGTCTGCGCATCCGGCGCATCCACGGCCCAGGCATAGACCTCGCCCACGGTCTTCGCCGTGCCATCGGCATGATAGAAGGCGCTTTTGTTCCCCTTCGCAGCCTGCGGAAAGGCAAGATCGGCGCGTGTGTCCGGATTGCGCTCCTTGAGCTCGATCAAATGGCGGGCGCCGCTGGGGCCCAGGAAATGGGCCGCGTACAATTCGCCGCCGCAAACCTGGCGGCCGAGGGCGCACTCAAGCGTTTGCTTCGTCTGCTTCGCGCCTTCGCCGGCCATTAGCGCCGACAGCTCCGGATCTTGCCGCAAGGCAAGAATTGCCGATTTGGTCTGGGGTGAGGCGACGGCGTAATGGCCATCGCTGCCCTGCTGGATCGAATTCGCAAAGGAACCCAGGCCATAGCGCTCGCCATAGCGCTTGATCAGGCCAAGCCAGGTTTGCTCAACGAACTGGAACAGGCCGGACGCCGACGAAGTCTTTGATTTTGCCTGTACATTCAGGCTGCTCTCGCGCATCGCGGTGTGCAGCAAAAAGTCGAAATCAAGGCCTGTCTTGCTACTCGCAGCACGCAAGGCGGCCAGCACATCGGTGTGGCCGGTAGCGGTAACGGATTGGGTATCGGAAATCATGGCTAAGGGCTTTCTGCGCTCGGGCAAGTCCCACGCAATCTGCGTGCCAAGTCCTAAGATTCCTCAAAGATCGTCGCGCAGCTCGGTCACAACCCGCGCAAGCTCGGCAGCCCCATAAGGAATCGCCTTTCCCACACCCCAGACCGTTCCGGGCCAGGCGGGGTCCGATTTGGTGCGGGCTACCACATGGATATGGAGCTGCGGCACGAGATTGCCGATCATACCGATATTGATCTTGTCGCAGCCCCCACGCGTTCTCGCCCAGGATTTGAGCCGTTCGGCGACCCGCGTGATTTCATTGGTCAGAACAATCCGTGCAGCTTCGTCCAGATCGAAGATTTCGCTGACGTCGGAACGGCGCGGAACCAGGATCACCCAAGCAAAGCGCTTGTCGTTCATGACCAGCACTCGGCTAAGTGGCCAATCGGCGATAATCGCAGTGTCCGCAGCCAGCCTCGGATGCAGCGTGAAACTCACGACATCCCTCCCCGTCTTTCGCGAAATCTATCATGAAACGGTGAAACGCCGAGGATCGAAGGGGGATGCTTCGGGGTGCGGCAGCTCGTTGAGGATGAGGCGGCATAAAATATCCGCCACCGCGGGCGCGAACAGAATGCCGTTGCGAAATTGTCCGCCCGCCACGTAAAGGCCGGCCACGGCGGTTGCACCAAGCACAGGCGCATCGTCGGGGGTACGCGGACGCAAGCCCGCCCACATCTCCGCCACGCGCCATGTGGGGAGCGTGGGGATGAGCCGCGTGGCCGCACCAAGTAGAGAATCGCGAGCCTCGCGTGAAATCGACGTATCGAAGCTCACATCTTCGACGGTCGCGCCGATGAAGAGACGGTTTTTGCGCGGCACGAGATAAACATGATCGCCCCAGATCGGCGACTGCGGCAGAGATATTCCAGCCGGCGGTTCGACTGCAATCATCTGGCCTTTTGCCGGTTTCACCGGCGGCAACGTCTCCGGATCCAAGCCGCCGATGAGATTCATCCAGGCGCCGCAAGCGAGCACGATCGTATCGGATTCGACCATTCCATCCGCGGTGACCACGGCGCGTACGCGGCCATCCTGAACCACGAGCGAGCGCACTTCGCAGCCCTCGCGCAATCGGGCGCCGGATTTGGCGACCGTCGTGCGAAGCGCATCGGCCAAGGCGCGGTTGTCCACTTGCGCGTCGTCCGGAAAATACAGTCCGCCTAAAAGCGCGTGCGACAGCAAGGGCTCGCGTTCGCGCAATTCTTCCGGGGGCAGCCAACGGGGCGCGCGGCCATCGGGTGGCGCTGCCTGCGCCTTAAGGGTGCGCCCGCGGTCCTCGTCCTCCGCAACCAGCAGCGAACCGGCTTCCACATAGGCGATGGACTGGCCGCTGGCAGCCTCCAGGGCCTTGGCGAAATGCGGCCACTCAGCCCGCGCCTTAAGCGCAAACCCCGCCATCTTGTGGTTCTCGCTCACCTCTTCGGCGCCGGCCGCGATCATGCCGGCGGACGCCCAGGTGGCGCCGCGTCCGGCCACACCCCGCTCGAGGATTTCGACACCCAGACCGGCTTCGGCAAGCCGCCAGCCGATCGCAAGCCCCGCAACGCCTGCGCCCACAATGAGCACTTTCATGGCGCTTCTTCAGCCCGAAATTGCAGGGCCACCATCCGTCCGGCCAATATATCCATCCCTACCGCATTAAGCCCGTCGGCACAGCCGATCAAGTCGGCGGGAGCCAGGATGACGCATGCTGGGCCGGGCTTTATAGTCGCGCCACTCAATGGGGGTCCTGGGGGACAGCGCGATACGGGCGGGTGGAGAATAGCGTGCCCGCTCCGGCTGCGTTGTTTCCACTCACCCCATGACCCAACGAATCCCAGTAAAGGGAGCGCCGCGTCCGTGAACACGAAGTTGATAGGGATTATTCTGATGGTGAGTTTGTATTCCGTCCAAAGCTTCGCGGCCGGGAACGGCGACCGCTATGTCGGCGCGCCCTTTGCCACGCGTGCACCGGTGATTGCCCAGCACGGCATGGCGGCCACGATGCAGCCTCTCGCTTCGCAGATCGCTATCGACGTTTTGAAGAAGGGCGGCACCGCGATCGACGCGGCCATTGCGGCCAATGCGGCGCTTGGTTTGATGGAGCCGGTTTCCTGTGGCGTCGGCGGCGATCTTTTCGCCATCGTCTGGGACCCGAAGACAAAACATCTCTACGGCTACAACGGCTCCGGCCGCTCGCCGAAAGGGCGCACTCTCGCCGATATGAAGCGCAAGGTGGGAGAACGCACCTATGTGCCGGCGTTCGGTTCGCTGTCGGTCACGGTGCCCGGTACCGTCGATGGCTGGTACGCGCTGCACGACAAATTCGGCAAGCTGCCGATGGCCGATCTTCTCCAGCCGGCGATCACCTATGCGCGCGAAGGTTTCCCGGTCAGCCAATTCATCGCGGCCCTGTGGGCGGCCAATATGGAAGGCCTCGCCGCCTCCACCGATGTGGAGGAATTCGAAAATGCACAGAAGACATACCTCGTCAACGGCCAGCCGCCGGCCCAGGGACAGGTCTTCAAGAACGCCGATCTTGCGCGCACCTATCAGGCGCTGGCGCAAGGGGGACGCGACGCCTTCTACAAGGGCCAGATCGCCAAGACGATGGATGCCTATTTCCGACGCATCGGAGGCGATCTGCGCTACGAGGATTTCGCCGCGCACAAAGGCGAATGGATCGATCCGATCTCGGTAAATTATCGCGGTTACGATGTCTATGAGATGCCGCCAAACGGGCAAGGCGCAGCCGTGCTCGAAATGCTGAAGATTCTCGAAGCCTACGATCTGAAGAAAATGGGCCCCGGCTCCGCCGATGCATTGCACGTGATGATCGAAGCCAAGCGGCTCGCTTATGAGGACCTCGCAAAATATTACGGCGATCCGGATTTCGTCAAAGTGCCAGTCCAGACTCTAATCTCCGCCGATTATGCCAAACAGCGCCGGGCGCAAATTCATATGGATCGCGCCAACCCGAATATCGGTCCGGGCGATGCCAAGCTGATCAAGGGCGATACCACCTATCTGACAATCGCCGACAAGGACGGCATGATGGTTTCGCTCATTCAGTCCAATTACGCCGATCTCGGTTCGGGTCTCGTTCCGGACGGCCTTGGCTTCATGTTCCACGACCGCGGCGCGCTGTTCTCGCTCGATGATCGTTCACCCAATGTCTATGCGCCGGGCAAGCGGCCCTTCAACACCATCATTCCGGGCTTCGTCATGAAAGACGGCGAACCCTATCTGGCGTTCGGTCTGATGGGCGGCGATATGCAGCCGCAAGGCCATGTCCAGGTGTTGGTCAACATGATCGATTTCGGCATGAACGTGCAGGAAGCCGGAGACTTCATGCGCTTTCGCCATCTGGGCGGTACCGAAGTCACCGGCCAGGCGGCGCGCGGCGTCGGCCAGGTGCAAATGGAATCGGGCATCACGCCGCCGGTGCGTGCCGATTTGACCAAACGTGGCCATCTGCTGGTGCGTGGCGGCGGAGGCGGCTTCGGTGGCTATCAGGCCATCCTGAGAGACAAGAAAAATGGCGCCTATTGGGGCGCAACCGAAATGCGCAAGGATGGCGTCGCGATAGGATACTAGCTAGTCTTCGCTTGGGCCTCGCATGAGGGGGGCAGCGTGACCTGGCAGAAATTTCGCAAAGGCCTGCAGTTCGTCCATCTCTGGGCCGGGCTTATTCTTGCC
>DATLVC010000314.1:0-3440 GCA_035577685.1 Micropepsaceae bacterium
GTGCCGATGGGCCGACCATTGCGCATGCGCTTGCCGAAGCGAAGGCCATGGCGATCAGCGAACATCACCGCCATGCTCTGGTGCTGGGAGCCGATCAGATTCTTCTCTGTGAAGGGAAGGTTTTCAACAAAGCGCTGGATGAAGCCGAGGCCCGAACCACTCTGCTCGCCTTGCGCGGGAAGGAGCACGAACTGATTTCGGCGGCCGTGATGGCGCGGGATGGCCAGGCCATCTGGCGGCGAACAGATATTGCGCGCCTGACCATGCGGGATTTTTCGGACGCTTTTCTCGATGAATATCTGACTGCGGAAATGCCAGACCTTCTGGGTTCGGTCGGTTGCTACCGGATCGAAGGCCGCGGCGCGCAACTCTTTTCCAGCGTCAAGGGCGACCATTTCTGTATCCGCGGCCTGCCGCTGATTGCCGTGCTGGAAGCCCTGCGCGATTACGAAGGCCTGCTGTCGTGAGCGCTAACAAACTCGCCGGGGTGATCGGCTGGCCAGTGCATCATTCTCTGAGCCCGTTGATGCACTCCGCCTGGCTCAAGGAACATGGCATCGCGGGCGCTTATGTGGCGCTTCCGGTGGCGCCGGAAAATTTCGGACGCGTGGTCGCGGCAATGCCGCTGATGGGTTTTGCCGGCGCCAATGTCACTGTGCCGCACAAGGAGGCCGCCTTCGCTCTTGCGGCGAGCCTGGATGATGACGCGCGCGCGACCGGCGCCGTGAACACGCTGGTGTTCGAAAACGGCTTGACCCATGGCCGCAACACCGATGTGCAGGGCTTTGCCGCCAGCCTGAAGGAAAGCCTCGGCGACGATGCAGCAGCGCGTGGACCCGTGGCAGTGCTGGGCGCGGGTGGGGCTGCGCGGGCGGTGCTGCTGGCGCTGATTCGCGCAGGCGCTACCGATATTCGCCTCGTTAACCGCACAAAGAACCGCGCGGTCGCGCTCGCGGCGGGTCTTGGCTCGGCAGTCAAGATAACGCTCGTCGACTGGGGCGATTTGAGTGCGGCATTCAAAGATGCGCGGCTTCTCGTCAACACCACGAGCCTGGGGATGACGGGAAAGGCGCCGCTCGAGATTTCCCTGGATGCTTTACCGCTCGAAGCGGCGGTTGCTGATATCGTCTACAACCCGTTGGAAACGGGGCTTCTCAAAATGGCGCGCGCCCGCGGCGCCCGCACCATGGATGGGCTCGGCATGCTGATGCACCAGGCGGCCCCGGCCTTTGCGGCCTGGTTCGGCGTAACGCCCAAGGTGACGGCCGCCTTGCGGGCGGAATTGGCGAAGGCCCTGCCGAATGGCTGAACCGGGGCGCAAACCCTATGTGGTCGGGCTCACCGGCTCCATCGGTATGGGCAAGACCGAAACCGCCAAACTGTTCGCCCGTCTTGGGATTCCCGTCCACGACGCCGACGCGGTGGTGCATGCGCTTTACGACACAAACGGCGCGGCCGTGGCACCCATCGCAGCTGCTTTCCCGGACGCCGTGGAAAACGGCCGCGTCGACCGCGCGGCGTTGGCGGCGCGGCTGGCCGGCGATGAAGCCGCCTTCCAACGGCTCGAGGCCATCGTCCATCCTCTGGTGCGGGAGGCCGAACGCAGCTTTCTCGCCGCCGCCACCGCTCGGGGCGACGACCTTGTCGTGCTCGACATCCCGCTCCTGTTCGAAACCGCCGGGCAATCGCGCGTCGATGCGGTGGTTGTCGTCTCCGCGCCACCCGAAGTGCAGCGCGCCCGAGTGCTGGCGCGCGAAGGCATGACTCCCGAAAAGCTCGAAGCCATCCATGCGCGCCAAGTGCCGGATGTGGACAAGCGCAAACGCGCCGATTTTGTGATTGAGACTGACAAGGGCTTGGCGCACGCTTTCGAAACGGTAAAGCGAGTCGTCGCGGAATTGCGCGATCGCGCCGCCCAACGAAATTGAGCATGCGCGAAATCGTCCTCGATACGGAAACGACGGGATTGGATCCGGCCGATGGCCACCGGATCATCGAGGTCTGCTGCCTGGAACTCGACAACCATCTGCCGACAGGCCGCGTCTACCACACGCTGATCCATCCTGAGCGGGATATCCCCGAAGAATCGACCCGGGTGCATGGGCTCACCATGGACAAGCTCGCCGAGGCGCCGAAATTCAACGCCATTGCCGACGAGCTCCTCGCCTTCATGGGGGATTCGCGCCTTGTCATCCACAATGCCGAATTCGACCTCAAATTCCTGAATGCAGAATTCGCCCGCGCCCATCGCGAGCTGCTGCCGGCCACGCGCGGCATCGATACGATCGCCCTTGCCAAACGCCGTTTCCCCGGCGCGCGCTATTCGCTGGATGAGCTTTGCCGGCGCTTCAATATTGACCTCTCGGTCCGGGCCAAGCACGGCGCGCGCGTCGATTCGGAACTGCTCGCCCAGGTCTATCTGGAGCTGGTCGGCGGCCGGCAGGCCCGGCTTCAGCTTGCGCCCGGCGATGCCGGCACCGCAGGGATGGGCTTCATCCGTGTGGCGCGGCCACGGCCCACGCCCCTGCCCGAACGCATCCTCCCTGAAGAACGCGAAGCCCATGCGCGGTTCGTCGCCGGCGATGTGCAGGGCGATGTGGTCTGGAACTGGGGCTGATTACGCCGACAGCGGCGGGTTGCCCTGCGCTTCCATCATCTTGTTGCGGTAGAGCGCGGCAAAATCGATCGGCTCGATCATCAAGGGCGGCAGGCCGCCATCGCTGACGATGTCCGACACGATCCGGCGCATGAAGGGGAACAGCAGCCGCGGGCACTCGATCAAGAGATAGGGCTGCAACACTTCTTCGGGAACCTTGTCGAGCACGAAGATGCCGCCATAGGCAATTTCCAGGAGGAACAACGTCTTTTCCTCCTGCTGCGCGGTGACACGCATCTTGATGACGACTTCGTAAGGACCGTTTTCCTGCAAACGGCGCGCCTGCAAATCCACCGTGAAATCGATTTGCGGCCGCTGGATGTTCACACCCATGGATGGGTTTTCGAACGAAAGATCCTTAATGTACTGCGCGGCAACCTGAATGGCCGGCATTTGCGGCTGAGCGGCGTCTTGCCCGCCACTGCCATTGGGGTCGTTGCTATCGGCCATGGTCGTCCGTTCCGGTTTGGAGGTGAGTATCGAAGAGGAGGCCCGCCGCTAGCACGGATCGCGCAAGCGTGACAAGCGCAAGGGTTCCCAAACGTGGCAAAACCGCCCGCACCGGCCATATTGAGGACAATCGCGAAAAGACCTCCCCGTGCGCTAGACCCGGGCAGACTCAAGGATTAGGGTTGGGACCTTGCAGAGCGGAAGGGGTATGAGCTTTCGGCTCACTCGCGGAAAGACTGAGCAGGCGCAGATCCATCATGCACAATTTCCAGTTTTTCGACGTGATCCTTCTCGCACTGCTGACGGGGTTCATTGCGTTCCGCCTCTACAGCGT
>DATLVC010000315.1:0-4456 GCA_035577685.1 Micropepsaceae bacterium
CTGGATTTTCCGCCCGCCAAATTCCATCGCATCACCGACATCGACCGCGCCGAGGGGCTGGAAGAAGCCGAGGAACAGGCCGAGCATTTTGGCAGCTTCGGCGATCGGCTGCCGGTCGAGCTGGAGGCGGAACGTCAGGATCTTATCCGCCGCTTGAAATCCGCGCCGCCAATGTGGACCGCGGGCTAAGGTCAGCCTTCTGTGCATTTGCCAAAGGGTCGGCGCTGCGCCGGCCCTTTTTCTCTGCGTGCGACGGAAACGAAGCTGCGCCTTTGCGTTATCTCTAGCAACCACTTGTATCGTCGTGGCTGGTTCCCGACTGGCCGCAGTCCTCGCAAAAATCCGGTGAGGTCACATGGCAAGACTCGCTCCGTTGCAAATTGCTACGGGTCCCAAAAACGGTCCGTGCGAAAGCCGCCTGCTGAATGCGCTTCAACCCGGCGACCGCGATCACATCCAGCCCTATCTGATCCCGAAAGAGCTTTATCGCGGTCAGGTTCTCTTCGAACCCGGCGAGGACATCACGACGACCTTTTTCCCCTGCCGCGGCACCATGGCTTCGCTGCTCGTAATCTCCTCCGACGGCCGCGAGGTGGAAGCGGCCAGTATTGGCCATGAAGGTGCCGTGGGCGGCATTGTCAGCGCCGGCCACAAGCCGGCCTATGCCCGCGCGGTGGTGCAGATCGGCGGCCCGGCTTACTCCATCGAAACCGCGAAGCTGGAAGAGACCAAAACGCGTTCGCCGGTCTTCCACGATCTGTTCTCGCGCTATGCCGACGCGCTGCTCGCGCAGATGATGCAATCGGTCGCCTGCAACGCACTGCATTCGGTCGAAGCCCGCTGTGCGCGCTGGCTTCTCTCGACCCAGGATCGGGTTGCGACCTCACCGATTCCCCTGACCCAGGAAGCGCTGGCGGAAATGCTCGGCGTCCAGCGCACAACGGTTACGGCCGTCATCAAAACTTTTCAGGCCCGGGGCCTGATCCGCTACGGGCGTGGACGCGTCGAGATCGTGAATCGCCGTGGCATCGAAGCCACCGCCTGCGAGTGTTATGAATCCATCGAGGCGCATTTCGACCGGCTGCTGCCCGCTGTAGCAAACGGCAGCGCGCGATAGGATTTTCGCAAATCGGCTCCGTGGCCGGTGGGACGGTTAGCCCCGTTCCTGCCGAATCATACGCCGCCGGGCGTGGTTCGTATCCGGCAATAGCGTTCACGTCTTTGCTCGGAGCTAGGCCAAACGGTTCATCGCTTCGATTTCCTGGAGCAATTGCTCCCAGGACCGGGCGAGTTCCTCGTAAGCCTGCCGCAATTCGCTCGTGGCGGCTTCCGCGGCCGCCTGCTTGGCCTCGGCGGCCAAAGCCCGCATTTCGGGAAGTTTCTCATCAAGCGTCTGCGAACGTTTTTCGGACATGGGATTCCAATCGAACAATGCACAGTCGATGTAGCGGGTACGGGAAAAGCGCGCTGTCACTTGTCCGACGGAACGGCCAACACCACGCTGCGTGCTAATTGCCGCCCAGGAACTCCTTCATGCGGGCGAAGAAGCCTTCACAATCCGGATTGCAGCCTTGCGGCGTTTCGGTCTCGAAGGTGCGCAGCAATTCCTTCTGCTTCTTGGTGAGCTTGACCGGCGTTTCCACGCGCACCTCGACGAACAGATCGCCATGATGGCCGCCCGATTTCAGCACCGGCATGCCTTTGCCGCGGAGCTTGAATTGATGCCCGGTCTGGGCGCCTTCCGGAATCGTGACGCGCGCGGGCGCCCCAGAAAGCGTCGGCACTTCGATCTCGCCGCCGAGTGCGGCGGTCACGAATCCGATCGGCACGCGGCAATAAAGATCCTGCGAGTCGCGCTGGAAGATCGCGTGCTGCCGGACCGAGAGGAAAATATAAAGATCGCCCGGCGGCCCGCCATTAAAACCGCCCTGCCCCTCGCCCGACAGCCGGATGCGTGTGCCTTCTTCGACGCCGGGAGGAATGTCCACCGAGAGCGTGCGTTCCTTCTGCACTTGGCCCTGTCCGTTGCAGGCCTTGCAGGGATGCTTCACCACGCGGCCCGCGCCGCGGCATTTGGGACAGGTGCGCTCGACCGTGAAGAAGCCCTGGCTCGCCCGCACCTTGCCATGGCCGGCGCAGGTGGCGCAGGTTTCGGCGGTGGTGCCCGGCTTGGCGCCGGTGCCGGTGCATTCCTCGCAGGCGATGAGCGAAGGCACGCGAATCTCGGTCGTCTTGCCGCGATACGCGTCCTCCAGCGTGATTTCCATATTGTAGCGGAGATCGCCGCCGCGATTGGACCGGCGGCTGCGTTTGCCGCCCATGAATTCGCCGAAGAGATCGTCGAACACGTCGGTGAAGGAGGCGGAAAAATCGAAGCCCCCCGCACCGCCACGCCCGCCATTCTCGAAGGCGGCATGGCCGAAGCGGTCATAGGCGCTGCGCTTGTCGGGGTCCTTCAGGACGTCGTAGGCCTCGCTGAGCTCCTTGAACTTGTGCTCGGCGGTGTGATCGCCTGGATTGCGGTCGGGATGGCATTCCTTGGCGAGCTTGCGATAAGCGAGCTTCACCTCTTCGAGGGCGCAGGTGCGCGCGACGCCCAGGACTTCGTAATAGTCCCGCTTGCTCATGCCATTCGTCCGCATACAGAGGACAGGCTGCGGCTAAACCCCGATACCATCAGCATAAGGGTTCCTTATACGATTTTGCGAGCATCCGCGCCCCCCGACGCTAGGGCTGCGGCAATTACGCCGCGCCCTTTTTCTGATCGTCGACCTCGGAGAACTCCGCATCCACGACGTTCTCGTCCTTGGGCGCATCCGCGCCGGGGCCCGCACCCGGACCCTCGCCGCCTTCGCCCGGACCGCCCTGCGCCTTGTACATGGCCTCGCCCAGCTTCATGGACGCCTGGGCCAGCGTATTGGTCTTGGCCTTGATGTCGTCGACATCGTCGGTCTTGATCGCCGCCTTCAATGCGGCAATCGCGTTCTCGATGGCCGTGCGTTCGGCGTCGGACACTTTCGAGCCGTGCTCGGAGACCGCTTTGTCCGTCGAATGGATCAACGCATCGCCATGGTTCTTGGCTTCGGCGAGTTCGCGGGTCTTCTTGTCCTCGGCCGAGTGGGCTTCGGCTTCTTTGACCATCTTTTCGATGTCGGCTTGCGACAGACCGCCCGAGGCCTGGATGCGGATGTTCTGCTCCTTGCCGGTGGCCTTGTCCTTGGCGCCCACCGAAACGATGCCGTTCGCGTCGATGTCGAAGGTGACCTCCACCTGCGGCACGCCACGCGGGGCGGGGGGAATGCCGACCAGGTCGAACTGGCCGAGCAGCTTGTTGTTCGCCGCCATCTCGCGCTCGCCCTGGAAGACCCGGATGGTGACCGCGGTCTGATTGTCGTCGGCGGTCGAGAAGATCTGGCTCTTCTTGGTCGGGATGGTGGTGTTGCGGTCGATCAGCCGGGTGAACACGCCACCCAGCGTCTCGATGCCGAGCGAAAGCGGCGTCACGTCGAGCAGCAGCACGTCCTTGACTTCGCCCTTCAGCACGCCGGCCTGGATGGCGGCGCCGATGGCGACAACTTCATCCGGGTTGACGCCCTTATGGGGCTCCTTGCCGAAGAGTTGCTTCACTGCATCCTGCACTTTGGGCATGCGGGTCATGCCGCCCACCAGGATCACTTCGTCGATCTGGTTGGCCGAAACGCCGGCATCCTTCAGCGCCTGCTTCACGGGTGCGATGGTCTTCTGGATCAGGTCGTCGACCAAGGCTTCCAGCTTTGCGCGCGTGATCTTCATGGTCAGATGCTTGGGGCCGGACGCATCGGCGGTGATGAAGGGCAGGTTCACTTCGGTCTGCATCGCCGAGGACAGCTCGATCTTCGCCTTTTCGGCGGCTTCCTTCAGCCGCTGCAGCGCAAGCCGGTCGCTGCGCAGATCGATGCCCGATTCCTTCTTGAATTCGTCGGCCAGATAATTGACCAGCCGAATATCGAAGTCTTCGCCGCCGAGGAACGTTTCGCCGTTGGTGGACTTCACTTCGAACACGCCGTCGCCGATCTCGAGGATCGACACGTCGAAGGTGCCGCCGCCGAGGTCATAGACCGCGATCGTGCCGGTGCCCTTCTTCTCGAGGCCGTAGGCGAGTGCCGCCGCGGTCGGCTCGTTGATGATGCGAAGAACCTCGAGGCCCGCGATCTTGCCGGCGTCCTTGGTGGCTTGGCGCTGAGCGTCGTTGAAATAGGCCGGCACGGTGATGACGGCCTGGCTGACCTTCTCGCCGAGATAGGATTCGGCGGTTTCCTTCATCTTCTGCAGGATAAAGGCGGAAATCTCCGATGGCGCATATTGCTTGCCTTCGCGGCCCTGGACCCAGGCGTCGCCATTGCCGGCCTTGACGATCTTATAGGGGACCATGCCGATGTCCTTTTGGGTCATCGGGTCGTCAAAACGGCGGCCAATC
>DATLVC010000316.1:0-2609 GCA_035577685.1 Micropepsaceae bacterium
ACGTCGGCGCGCATGGAGCCTTCCTCCATATTGCCGTCGCAGGTGCCGAGATAACGCAGGATGGCGCGCAGCTTGCGCAGGAACGCGGCGGCTTCTTCGGACGACCGCATATCGGGGCGGCTGACGATCTCCATCAGCGCGACGCCCGCCCGGTTGAGATCGACATAGGTGAAATCGGGATGCTGGTCGTGCAGACTTTTGCCGGCGTCCTGCTCCAGATGCAGTCGTTCGATCTCGACCCTCACCGTTTCGCCACTGGGAAGGTCGATATGGATTTCGCCCTCCCCGACCACCGGCTGCTTGTATTGCGAGATCTGATAGCCGGCCGGCAGATCGGGATAGAAATAGTTCTTCCGGTCGAACACCGAATGCAGGTTGATCTTCGCCTTCAGGCCGAGCCCGGTGCGAACGGCCTGCTCCGCGCAATAGCGGTTGATGACCGGCAGCATGCCGGGCATGGCCGCATCGACAAGGCTCACCTGGGAATTGGGTTCGGCGCCGAATGCAGTGGATGCGCCGGAGAACAGCTTCGCCTTGGAGGAAACCTGGGCATGGACTTCCATGCCGATCACGATTTCCCATTTTCCGGTTGCGCCTTCGATCAGCCTGGCGCTGCGGGTCTGGGTCTCGCTCATCACATCCTCCACCAGGGTTGCGGTATCCCCCGGAAATCCGCCGCTTGTTCGAGCGCGCGGCCCGTGCGGAGCACGGTTGCCTCATCGAAGGCCTTGCCGATGATCTGCAAGCCCAGCGGCAGGCCGTCCGCGGACAAGCCTGCCGGCACCGAAATCGCCGGCAACCCCGCGAGATTGACCGTCACCGTGAACACGTCGTTGAGGTACATCGAAACCGGATCGGCGGTCTTCGCCCCGATAGCAAACGCGGCGCAGGGCGTGGCCGGCGTCAGCAGCACATCGCAAGCCGCGAAAGCTTCCGAAAAATCGCGCGCGATTAGAGTGCGCACCTTCTGGGCCCGCAAATAATAGGCATCGTAATAACCCGCGGATAGCACATAGGTGCCGATCATGATGCGACGCCGCACCTCGCGGCCGAAACCTTCCGCGCGAGTGCGTTCATAAAGCCCGATCAGATCATCCACGCCGGGGGCGCGATGGCCATAGCGCACGCCGTCATAGCGCGCGAGATTGGAGGAGGCTTCCGCCGGCGCTACGATGTAATAGGCGGGGAGTGCGTATTTGGTGTGCGGCAGGCTGACATCGACGATCTCAGCACCTTGCGCACGCAGCCAGTCGACGCCTTTCTGCCAGAGGGCGTCGATCTCTACCGGCATGTTTTCGATGCGGTATTCCTTCGGGATGCCGACGCGTAGGCCCTTCACGCCGGATTCCAGGCCCGCTTCGTAATCGGGCACCGGCACATCGACGCTGGTAGAATCTTTGGGATCGTGGCTGGCCATGACGCCCAGCATGATCGCAGCATCGCGCACGGTGCGCGTCATCGGTCCCGCCTGATCCAGCGAAGACGCGAAGGCGACAATGCCCCAGCGGGAGCAGCGGCCATAGGTGGGCTTCATCCCCACGATGCCCGTCACCGCGGCCGGTTGGCGGATGGAACCGCCCGTGTCCGTACCGGTCGCGGCGAGAGCCAGATGCGCTGACACGGCAGCGGCGGAACCACCGGAGGAGCCACCCGGCACCAGATCCTCGTTGCGCCCATGCGCGCGCCACGGATTGGTGACCGGCCCGAAATAGGACGTCTCGTTCGACGAGCCCATGGCGAATTCGTCGAGATTGGTCTTGCCGAGCATGACCGCGCCGGCATTCCACAGATTCTGCGTGACCGTCGATTCATAGGTCGGCACGAAATTGTCGAGGATGCGGCTGGACGCGGTGGTGCGCACGCCATTGGTACAGAACAGATCCTTGATGGCGAGCGGAATGCCTTCGAGGGTGCCCGCCTTCGCTGCCGCAATCCGCGCGTCCGAGGTCTCCGCGCTGGAAAGCGCATGCTCGGGCGTTTCGGTGACGAAGGCATTCAGTGCGTGGGCCTTCGCAATGGCGCCGATATGCGCTTGTGCCAGTTCGGTCGCCGAAATGTCCTTTGCGGCGAGAGCCTCGCGCGCCTCGGCAATCGTGAACCGTGTGGGATCGGATGGTCGCGCCATCACTCCACCACCTTGGGCACGACGAAGAAATGATCCTCGGATTGCGGGGCGTTCTTCATCAGATCGTCGGCATAGCCGCCGTCGGTCACGACGTCCTCGCGCATCTTCAGCCGCTGCGCGACCACGCTTGTCATGGGCGGCACGCCTTCGACATCCACCTCAGCAAGCTGCTCCACCCAGGAGAGGAGTGCGTTCAGTTCCGTTTCCATCGCAGCAACCTGATCCTCGTCCACGGCGAGCCGGGCAAGCCGCGCGATGCGCCGGACGGTGTCTTTATCCACGGACATGGGCCATGCCTTGCGGGAAGTTTCTGATAAGAATGTTGCTAGCAACCGGAGGTCCAACTGGCAAGCAACCCCTCTTCCCATCCCATTATCGCGCCCACGCATGCGGGCATCCGGGACCGCCAAGGGCGCTGGATTCCTGCTTTCGCGGGAATGACCATCTTTTCACATCGGCGCGACCGGTGACCGTCCTCGATTTG
>DATLVC010000317.1:0-14253 GCA_035577685.1 Micropepsaceae bacterium
AGCGGCGACCTTGGCTGTTGCTACCATCGAGGCCCGGCTGCGCTCGAACAAGCTGCTGCAGCGCGCGCTCAGAGCCTGGAAACGCGGCGACACCATCAAGACAGCGAAATTGTCACTCGATGCCACACAGGCTGACGAGACCAACGCACAGGCCTATCATCTTCTGGCCATCACGCTCGACCGGCTCGGCCATCTGCACAAGGCGCTCGTCACCTTTGAGCGCGCCTTCGAACTCGATCCCGACGATTCCGATCTTCTGCTCAATCTCGGCCTGACCGCGTGGAATCTCGATCTTCTGGACGGCGCCGAACGCATGTTTCGCCTCTTCATCGAGAAGCGCCCCGAGCATCCCGCCGGCTACAACAATCTGGGCAGCGTCCAGCGCGACAAGGGCGATCTCGAAACCGCCATCGAAACCCTGCGCGGCGCCATCTATCGCCTGCCCGATTCCGCGATGTTGTGGAATTCGCTCGCCACCGTGCTCGCCGAAGAGGGCCGCGCCGAAGACGGTCTCGTCTTCTATGAGGAAGCACTGCGGCTCGATCCCAAATTCGCCCGCGTCTGGCACAATCTCGGCTATTCCTACATGCATCTCGGCCGCCTGGACGATGCGCTCCACGCCTATGATCGCGCGCTGTCGCTCGGATCCAACGCGCATGAACTGATCGAGAGCCGCCATTCGCGCAGTGTCTGCCTGATCGGCCTGGGCCAGATCGAAGAAGGCTTCAAGGAATATGAAATCCGCAACACGCCGGAATTCCGCGCTTGGCTGTTGCATTACACCAAGGCCCCGCTCTGGCGCGGCGAACCGCTGGACGGCAAGCGCATCCTCATTGTCGGCGAACAGGGCCTGGGCGATGAATTGATGTTCGCGAACATCGTTCCCGATGTCGCGCGCGCCGTCGGCGAAAACGGCAAATTGCAAATCGCGGTCGACCCGCGGCTGGTGCCGATTTTCCAGCGCTCCTTCCCGAAGGCCGAGGTCGGCACCTATGACGATGGCAAGCTCGAGGGCAAACCGGTGCGCATTTTTCCCTGGGCCCGCGAGAATGGCGACCCGGATTTCTACGCACCTGTCGGCACGCCGCTGCATATTTTCCGCAAACAGGTTTCGGATTTTCCGCGCGAAGCCTTCCTCAAAGCCGATCCGGAAAAGCGCAAAGCCTTCCGCACCCGGCTGGAGGCGCTGGGCCCCGGCCCCTATGTCGGCATTTGCTGGCGCTCGATGGTGATGGGCGCCAAACGCGGAAAATATTACAGCCCCATCGACGCCTGGGGCCCGATCCTCAACCTTCCCGGCATGACCTTCGTCAATCTGCAATATGGCGAAGTGACGGAAGAGCTAAAGCGCGTCTCCGAGCAATTCGGCGTCACCGTTCACAATTTCACCGATCTCGATCTCAGGAATGATCTCGATGGTGCCGCCGCGTTGACGGATGCCTGCGATCTGGTGATTTCCGCGCCCACGGCCGCCGCGGCCATGGCGGGCGCGTTGGGACGGGAAACCTGGTTCATGCTGGCGAGCCGCGTCTGGCCGCAGCTCGGCACCGATTCCTATCCCTGGTATCGCAGCACCCGCGTTTTCGCCTGCGAGAAATTCGCCGATTGGAACACGCTGATGCCGAAGGTCGCGCGCGAGCTCAAGGATTTCGCTACAGCGTCCCCCGTGTCAGCCGCGCAGGACTGAAGACCGGCGCGGCGGCTCCTTCGGGTTCGGCGCTTTCTCCAGCGACGGTCCCATGGTTCCGTCGGTGTTCCAGACACCCTTGATCGTGGGATCGATTTCCCCCTCGCGGAACATCCGAATCGTGATGTTCAGACCGGGTCTCAGATAGCTCACATTCCGGGAGAGCTGGGAATAGTTCGCGCCCGGACGGCTCAGATTGCTGGGCGCGGTGCGCGTGCCGGGCCGGTCGGGCAGGAACATCGTTCCGGCGCGACTCGCATCTTCGGCTTTCAGGATGATGAAATAGCGGTAGCCGTGCGCGGCCGTGGTTTTGGCCGCGATCGCGAGCACGTCCTGAATGATTTTTTCACGGTCGGCCGGGCTGCTGCCATGGGCCGATATCAGCGCGCTGTCGTCGGCCAGCATCACGCTGTTGGGCGCAACGCAACCGCCGAGCAGAAGAGCCGCGGCAGCCAGGATCAGGATTTTGCGCATGGACGTATCCGCTGTTACGGATTTTCACTCCCTGCAAGAATTATAATGCGCGACGCGGTATTCGGCCATCCGCAAAGACGGGCGAAAACCGGCTGTAGCGCACACCCGTCCCGTTGTGCGCCGCACCTATGCGCCTTAATCTAAGGCGCTTTCGTCAACCTGCGACGGGTATCACGGATATGGATTTCGTCCGCCGGTATGTGACCGACCTGGCACAATCCGTCCTCGCACCGATCTGGACCTGGGTGATGGCGCGGTCCTGGGGAATCCGCGCCGGCATTTTGGCGGTGATTCTCTTGATCATTGGCAGCTTCGAATTTCCCGACGTCCCCAATGGCTTTCTGGAGGAAGCCTATGCGCTCCGACTGGCGACCTTTGCGCCGGGCGGAAACCTGCCTTTGAACGCGTCAACGATTTCATTGTTGAAGGACACCGATCAGCGTCTGGCCAAATCGGTCGCGGGCGATTTGACCGAGAAGAAATTGGACGGCGTCATCATGACTCCGTGGTCGACGGCACAGGCCATTTTTGCGCTCGATGGTGCGAAGGCCGCGAGCGTCGGCCCCGACAAAATCGTCGCCTATATTCGGGGCAACACGGCCGCCAATTGCGCCTGCTGGACGGAATTGCCCACCGATAAAGACGGCGCGCAATCGGTCTACATTTCCGGCTGGATCATGGCCGCGCTCGCGGACCTTGGCGTACCGCCGTCGCCGGCCGAGTTGGAATATGTGCTGTCGAAACAGAACGGCAGCGAAGGCTGGTGGTCCAGCTTCTCCGATTCCGCCCAATATCAAAACGCATCCACTTACGCGACCGCCTGGATCATCATCGGGCTTGCCGAACAGAAGCGGCACGGGCTGCTCCAGGCCGGCGATCTGCAAAAGGTGAACAGCGCGATCGAGCAAGCTTCAAACTGGCTGCTGCAACATCGCGACCAGAGCAATGCGCGCTGGAAGCCCTATCCGAATTTACCGGCGGCCATGGAATCGGAAAGCATCTCGGGTCTGGTCGTGCACGCGCTGCATATGTCCGGTGCGGTCCCCACCGATGAGATCGACAAGGAATGGCTGCGCAGTCTGCCCGATCGGAAGATCGCGGCATCGGAGGTCGAGAACAATTATTTCGAAATCAAAGCGCCGACGCGCGCCTTTATCGATCACGTGGTTCAGATCAAGCTGCCCTGGGTGCTCGTTGCGACCGCGGACGCCTATCAGTCCGGCGATATCTGGACAAAAGGCAAAGCGCTACGCTGGATGGAAGCGAATATCACGGACAAGAGTGTCGCCACGGCCGATGCCAACGACACCAATTGGTGGCGCGCCGAACTTCTCTATGCGCTGAAGCGAACGCTGCAGCGGGCTGGCTGAACGGGCTGTGCGATCAGCGCCGGGGCGCGGTGACGGGGCCGGTGCGCGTCGCGCGTCCGGCAAACACATCGGCCAGAAACTGCCCGGCAAGCGTGAGGCCGGTGCCATCGATGCCATGCCCCAGCCCCTTGCTCATATGCCATTGCACCGGCACCCCCACCGCGCCAAGCGCGGTTGAGGACATGATCAGCGCCTGCGGCGGGATTACCTGATCCATATCCCCATGCAGCAACAGAACCGGCGGCGGGTTGTCCAAATGCGGCAGCGTTTCGGCACCCGCAAACACACCCGAAAAACCGACAATGGCCGCGGGAGGGGGGTCCCGACGCAAGCCGACATAGAGCGACATCATCGTGCCCTGGCTAAATCCGACCAGCGCCAGCCGGTCGTCGGCGAGATTAAGCCGCGCCAGCTCCTCATCGAGAAACGCATTCAATTTCGGCGCCGCGTTCCGGCTGCCGCGCAACGTCTCCTCCGCGTCCATGCGCGACAGCGGGAACCATTGATAGCCCGTGCCCACGGCGCAGCGATCCGGGGCGTTGGGCGACACGAAGGCCGCGCCCGGAAGAATGTTGCGCCAATGCGGCGCAAGCCCGATCAGATCGTTGCCGTCCGAGCCATAGCCGTGGCACAGCACCACGAGATGGGTGGCCGGTGGGCGCAAGGGTTCCATTCGCGGGCCGTCGAGCGTGCTCATGCCTGTGGCTTTTTCCGTGTAGATTTCCGTCCCCATGATTGTCACCCGCTTCGCGCCAAGTCCAACCGGATTTCTGCATCTGGGCCATGCCTATGCGGCCTTCATGGCGTCCGAGGCCGCGGAGGGTGCAGGCGGGCGCTTTCTCCTGCGCATCGAAGACATCGACCCCGCCCGTTCGCGCAGCGATTTCGAGCGGGCCATTTTCGCTGACCTGAAATGGCTTGGATTGCGCTGGCCCGAACCGGTCCGCCGCCAGTCGGAGCATTTCGCCGATTATGCGCAAGCGCTGAAACAGCTCGACAGGATGGGCCTGCTCTATCCCTGCTTCTGCACCCGAAGGGAGATCGCCGAGGAAATCGCGCGCGCGGGCCTTGCCCCGGCCGCGGCCGATCTGTCGGCCGAAGGGCCTGTTTACCCCGGAACTTGCCGCGCCCTGACGGCGGAGGTCCGGGCCGAGCGTCTGGCACGCGGAGACGCCTATGCGCTGAGGCTCGATGTGAAGAAAGCGATGAAGTCTTTAGCGCCGGATTTGACCTTCGAGGAACAGGGCCGCGGGCCCAACGGCGAATCCGGCGTTCAGGTCGCGCGGCCCGAACTTCTGGGCGACGTGGTGCTGGCGCGCAAGGAACTACCCGCCAGCTACCATCTGGCCGTCGTGGTCGACGATGCACTGCAGGGCGTGACCCTGGTCACGCGGGGATGGGATTTGTTCCCCGCGACTTATATCCAGCGCTTGCTGCAAACGTTGCTCGATCTTCCCGTGCCCGCCTATGCCCATCATCGGCTAATCCTGGATCCGGCGGGCCGGAAATTCTCCAAGCGCGACCGCGCGGTCACGCTCGCGAGCTTGCGGGAACACGGTGCTACGCGGCAGACGATCCGGGCCATGGTCGGGCTTTAGGCCCCGTTTCGCGGCTCACGAAAAATTCAAGCGCCGCAATGGCGCGCGCCTTCATTCTGCTGCAAGCTTGGCCCAGAGAGGCGCCCATGCGGCATTTCCGAATTCTGCTCGCACTCGGTCTCGCCGGTTTCCTCGCAGGCCCGGCACAAGCCGATTCCAGCGCCGATCTCAACACGCTGATGCGCGATTATCGCGCCGCGGAACTCAAGCTCAGGCCCAATACAGCCAACCGTGGCAATGACCGCTATGACGGGAGCCGCACCGCCGCGATGCTGACGGCGCGGCGCCACATCAACGAGGACACGCTGGCCCGGCTCACCGCCATCAACGAATCCGGATTGAAACCGCAGGATTTTCTTTCCTACGAAATCTTCCGCTGGTCGCTCGATGACGAGGCGCGCGAGCTCAAGCCCGGCATCGCCGACAATTTCGACCTTCTCGCGCTCAATCAGTTCGACGGCGCCCAGATCATTTTCCCGCGCGAAATGCAGTCGCGCGCCGAGAGCCCCTGGAACCAGCCGAAAGATTACGACGACGCCATCCGTCGCATGCTGCGGTTCACGAACGCCATCGATTCGGCCATCGCCAAGATGCGCGAGGGCATCGCCCGCGGCATCGTGCAGCCGCGCGCGGTGGTGAACCGTATGATCGCGCAAGCTCAGACCTTCGCGACGGGCGAGGCCGATGCCGGGCTTTTCATGGCGCCGCTCAAGACCATGCCGGCGCGGATTTCCGGAGCCGAGCGCAGCCGCATCGAAGGGGCCTATCGCGAAGCGGTGGAAGGCCAGCTCGTTCCCGCCTATCGGCGGCTGCTTGCGTTTCTCAACGACGAATATTTGCCGCATGCCCGCGAGAGCATCGGGCTATCCGGCATCCCCGGCGGCAAGGAGATGTATCTCTATCTGGTGAAGAGCGAGACGACGTCGGATCTGACGCCCGATACCATCCATGCGCTCGGCTTGGCCGATCTCAAGCGCATCGAAGTGGAGATGGAACAGGTAAAGACCGAAGCCGGCTTCTCCGGCTCGCTCACGCAGTTCCGCGAATTCCTCCACAGCGATCCACGGTTCAAATTCAAGGACCGTGCCGCGATGCTGGCGGAATTCACCCGCGTGCGGGATACGGTCAACGCCCATCTGGGCGCGCTGTTTCTGACCAGGCCGAAGTCCGATCTCACGTTCCGCTTCTATGAGTCCTATGTCGCGCCCGACCGGCCCGCGGCGGAATATGCGGCCGCCTCGGGCGATGGGAGACGGCCGGGCATTGTCTATCTGAACGATTCCGACCTTGCCGAGCGGCCTACCTACACCAGCGAAGTGCTGGCGATCCACGAAGGCATTCCCGGCCATCATATGCAGGTGGCCATGGCGCGGGAAAACCGCGCTCTGCCGCAGTTCCGCCGCTTCGGCGAGGAAACCGCCTTCGCGGAAGGGTGGGCGCTCTACGCCGAAACACTGGGGCCGGAACTCGGACTCTACGAGGACCCCTATCAGAAATTCGGCGCGCTTTCGTTCGATGCCTGGCGTGCGTCCCGGCTTGTGGTCGACACCGGCATTCATTGGCTGGGATGGACGCGCGATGCGGCCGTCGCGTTCCTCAAAACCCACGCCGGCTTGTCCGAGACCGAAGCGGCAGAGGAAGTGGACCGCTACATCGCCATCCCCGCGCAGGCGCTTTCCTACAAGATCGGCGAGCAGGAAATTCTCGATCTGCGCGAGCGGGCAAAGGCGGCTCTCGGCGCGAAATTCGACATCCGGCGCTTTCACGAGGCAGTGCTGAGGGACGGCCCGATGCCGCTTCCCGTCCTCGACGCCAAGATCGCGCGTTGGATCGCGCAGGAGAAAACCAGCTAGGGCCACAGCAGCGATTGCGCCCGCGCAGCGGCCGTTCCAAACTGGCGCCATGACGACTCATCCGCTCGACCGGCTCTTCGAACGCATCGCCTCGCGCAAGGGCGGCGACCCAAAAATGTCATACACCGCGAAGCTCCTCAGCGCGGGCCGGCTGCAATGCGCGAAGAAATTCGGCGAGGAGGCGATCGAGGCATGTCTGGCCGCAGCTGCCGAGGACAAGACGGCGCTCGCGAACGAATCCGCCGACGTGCTTTATCATCTGATGGTGCTTTGGGCGGCCTGCGAGCTGTCGCCGGACGATGTCTATGACGTGCTCGCCCGGCGCGAGGCGCAATCGGGCCTCGACGAGAAAGCCTCGCGCAAGAGCTGAGACGGCAACGACTTGCCGCGTCTCAGCTCTGCCCGAAACTAATGCCCGAACCTAATGAACGTCCTCGTCCTCGTTTGCCAGAGAGCGGACCAGATCCAGAATGCGCCGTCGCACTTTCGCATCCTTGATCCGCATAAACGCAAGACTTAGCTGGAGTCCTTCCCCGCTCGAAAGGAATTCCATCACCGGCGGCGGCTCGTCTCCTTCGGCGAAACCGCCGACGCTCTTCGCGCCGGAAAGGACATCTTCATAGAAGAAGCTGATCGGAACTCCGAGGATTCCCGAAACTTCGAAGAGCCGCCCCGCTCCGATGCGGTTGATTCCCTTTTCGTATTTTTGGACCTGCTGAAATGTGAGACCGAGCAACTCCCCCAAACGCTCCTGGCTCATTCCAATCAGCATACGTCGTAATCGCACGCGATGGCCGACATGTGCGTCGACCGGATTCGCCTGTTTCTTTGGCACTTCCCCAAAACCTTTCGCTGATTTGCACAATGAGAATGGGGCGAAGAAAAGCTTTCGCACACAGGCACGTCAAGTCTTCGAAATGCGTAGAGGCCAAAGCGCCGCACCTGCACAAATTGCATAGAGCGTCGCGATTATGGCATCACCAAAGCGCGCAAAGGGCGTCGCAGCGATAGCAACCGGGAGGTTTGAGTCGATGATTCCGCGCAACCCAAGATCGAGTCTGGCCACCACGCGGCCGTAGGGATCGATCACTGCGGAGATGCCGCTGTTCGCTGCGCGAACAATAGGTAAACCCTCCTCGATGGCACGCACGCGCGCGATCAGGAAATGCTGCATCGGGCCCGCATTGGGACCAAACCATGAATCGTCGGTCATGTTAACCAGCCACGAGGGACGCGGAGTTCCCGTCACCGCGTTGGGAAAGATCACCTCGTAGCAGATCAACGGGCCCACGGCCGGCGCTCCGGGTACGGAGAAAGTTTCCGGACCCGGGCCCGCAGAAAAGCCGGTGTTTGCCGCGATTTCCGTGAGTCCGATGGACCGGAGCGCGTCGCCGAACGGCAAATATTCTCCAAATGGCACGAGGTGAAACTTGTCCGACGTGGCCAGCAATTTTCCGTGAGGCCCGAACATCGCAAAGGAATTGTAGTACCGCGTCCGAGGGCCACCCTGATCGACACGGACTTCCCCTGTCAGAAGGACGCGCGTGTCGCCCGTGACGCGCGCTATGTCCGCCAGCGCTTCGGGAAAACGCGCCAGAGGCTGAAAGGGGGGCGCCGCTTCGGGCCAAATGATGAGGGTGGGAGGGATTGCGGCGGGCGAATTGGAGAGATCGATCAGCCTCTGCCAATTGCGCAGCAGATAACGATCGACGTATTTTTCGCTCTGCGGCGTGTCAGGTTGGACAAGCCGCAATTGGACTCCGGACACGTTAGCGTTCGTCCCAAGGAACACTCGAAGCTCTCCGTCGGCCCATAACGCTATAAAAAAAATTAACATCGCAGCCGGTAGCCAGCGCGCCTGCGTTTGTTTCGTTCTCGGAAACGCCGCAAAAGAGGCCCCGAGGAGCAGCGTCAGCAGCGACAATCCGTAGGCGCCGAATACCGAAGCGCTCTGCATCACACCCAGCGATGCACCCCACCCGTAAGCGGGAAGGTTCCACGGAAATCCCGTCAGAATGTGCCCGCGCAGCCATTCGATAACCGCGAACACGAATGCAAAAAGAAAGATCCGTTGCACACCGGGCCGCCAGCGCAGCATGCACACAGCCGCGGCCGCACCGAAGAAAAGCGCCAAACCGCCCGGCATCAGAATCGCGACGAAGGGCAATTCCCAGGCATGTTCGTCGGCATCGACCAGGAACGCGTAACCGATCCAATGAAGGCCCAAGAGAAAGAAACCGAAGCCATAGGCCCAGCCGATTCCAAAACCTTGACGCAAACGGCGCCGACTCGATCCTGCGCCATCGAGCAGCAGCACGAGTCCGGCATAGGACAGAAGCAGCAGCGGAAATGCGCGGAACGGTTCAAAGGCGAGCGCGCCACTGATTCCCAACCCGGCCGCAAGGCCGAGCCGCTTCATGCCGCGCATGCGCTGCAGCTCAGCAGCCGTGCGATCGAGGAAAGCGAGTTCCAACCGCAAGATCAATGGGCCTGCGCGGGCGTTGACGCGGGCAGGCTACGAATGCGCAGGCGTTTGGCGCGTCGCGGATCGGCTTCCAGAACTTCGAACTCGACGCCGCCATGGCTGACGATTTCGCCACGCACCGGCACGCGTCCCAATGAAGCGGCCACGATGCCGCCCAGCGTGTCTATGTCCTCTTCCGTTTCTGTACCCGTCAAGTCGATGCCGGTGCGTTCTTTGAAATCGTCGAGATCGACGCGCGCATCGGCTTCATATTTGCCGTCGCCGCGCGCGATGATGTCGGGGGCCTCGTCGACATCGTGCTCGTCATCGATGTCGCCGACGATTTCCTCCACCAGATCCTCGATGGAAACGAGCCCGTCGGTGCCGCCATATTCGTCCACCACCAAGGCGAGATGAATCCGCGTCGCCTGCATCTTCAACAGAAGATCGAGCGCGGGCATGGCACCCGGCACGAACAGCACCTCGCGCTTCAGCTTGGTGATCGGCGTCGGCGGCCAGCGCAATTGGCCGTCCGGTCCGGATTCGACCAAGGCAAAAACATCCTTGATGTGCAGCATGCCGATCGGATCGTCCAAGGTTTCGCGATAGATCGGAAGCCGCGAGTGCTGCGCCTCGCGGAAGAGCGCCACCAGCTCGGCAAAGGGGGTCTGCTCCTCCACCGCGACGATATCGGCGCGCGGCACCATCACATCGGACACAGCAAGCTCGCCGAAGTTCAGGAGATTGGCGACCATCCGGCGCTCTTGTGAGGTCAGTTCCTTGGTTTCGCGCTCGCTTTCCTCGATCATCTCTTCGAGGCTTTCGCGGATGGCGGAATCCTTGCGCAGTCCCCTGACCGCCTGCGCCAGGCGGGCGGCGATTTCGCTCAGAAGCGCGCGCGGCGCCGGCAGGTTCAGTGCGCGCGTTTCGGCGGGTTCAATCTGGGTGGAACTGGCGGTGCCCGGCGTGGGGCTGGGCTTTTGATCAGAATCGGCAGGCATGGTGGGCAGTTTAGGATGCTTTGCGGCTTCGCGTATAGAGACGGGGTCGATAGGGATCGGTAATGCCGAGCGCCGACAGAAGTTTTATTTCGAGCGCCTCCATCCGGCGGGCATCCTTTGCGTTTTCGTGATCCCAGCCCTGCAGATGCAAGGTTCCATGCAGAGCGAGGTGCGCCGCGTGAGCGGCAAAGTCCTTGCCTTGTGCACGGGCTTCGCGCGTCACGACACCATAGGCCATGGCGATATCGCCGAGAGAGGGCGAATCCTCATCCGCCGAAAAGGACAGCACATTGGTCGGTTTGTCCTTGCCCCGGAACGATGCGTTCAGCGCGCGCAAGCGGGCGTCATTCGTCAGCAGAATCGTGAGGCTGCGAGGGTCTTCCTCACCCCGACCCTCCCCCCCGGCGGAGGAGAGGGGAGATGACAAAGCCAGACGCGCCGCCCGGCGGATGAGCCGCAAGGCCGGCGCGTCCTTGCGCCAGCGCGGCTCCTCGACGATGAGGACGATCGCGGGCGCCTTCGCCGCAGGCTTGCGCGGCGCGCGGCGGCGCGGCGCAGTTTTCATTCCGTGTCCCGCTTGACCTGACGTGAACGCGATTTTACGCCCGGCTCATGGGAATCATAGGCCGCGACAATGCGGTTGACGAGCGGATGGCGCACGATGTCGGCGGCGCTGAACCACGCCATACCGACGCCCTCCACGCCTTCCAGATAGGCGACCGCCTGGCTCAGCCCTTGCGGTCCAACCGGCAGATCGCTTTGCGAGGGATCGCCGGTCACCACCATGCGCGATTCATCGCCGAGCCGGGTCAGGAACATTTTCATCTGCGCCGGCGTGCAATTTTGCGCCTCATCCAGAATGACGAATGCGCGCGACAGCGTGCGTCCGCGCATGAAAGCGAGCGGAGCCACCTCGATGATTCCGGTCTCCATCAGTTTGGTGCAGCGTTCGCCCAGCACGTCGAACAGCGCGTCATAGAGCGGACGCAAATAGGGATCGATCTTCTCCTTGAGATCGCCGGGAAGAAACCCGAGACGCTCGCCGGCCTCCAGTGCGGGTCGCGACAGGATCAGCCGCTCGACACGCCGCTCATGTAGAAGATGCGCGCCGAAGGCGGCGGCGAGATAGGTCTTGCCGGTGCCTGCGGGACCGAGACCGAATACCAGCTCATGATTGCGCATCAGCTCGATATAGGCGCTCTGCGCATTCGAACGCGCCCGCGTGATCTTGCCGGCCGTCGTGCGCAAGGTGCCGGCCTTCTCCCGCTGCGGCAATTCATGCCCACGCGCCGAGGCGAATCCGATCTCCGCATCGACATCGCCCATGGTCAGTTCCTCACCGGCTTCGAGCCTTTCGTACAGCGCGCGCAAGATTTGTGCAGCATGTTCGCAAGCCTCCGGCACGCCTTCCACCGCAATAAGATTCCCGCGCTGCGCCAACCGCACGCCGAGCTTCTGTTCCAACCTGACGAGATTGCGGCCGTGGTTTCCGGCGAGTGCCGGCAAGAGCGCATTGCGTTTGAATTCCAGCGTCACCTGCTCATGCGCGGGTGCTTCGGATTCGCCGCTGCCGTGGCGCCGGCTCAATGCGCCAGCGCCCATTGGGTTTCGCGCAGGCCGCTTGCCGCGAATTCGCCTCTCAGACTGTTCGGCAGCACGGCGGCGATGCGCACATCGCGGATCTCACCCATCAGCGAGGCCGCATTCTCGACATGCACCGGCTGCAGATAAGGACTGCGGCCGACCGCCTGTCCCGGTTTCTTGCCCGGCTTCTCGAACAGCACCGGGAATACGCGCCCCTCGCAGCCGCGATTGAAAGCCGCTTGTTGCTCTACAAGGAGCCCCTGCAACGCCTGCAAGCGTGCGTCCTTCACATCCTCGGGAATCTGCTTCGCTGCCGCCGCCGCAGGCGTTCCCGGTCGCGCGCTGTATTTGAAGGAAAACGCGCCCGCATAGCCAATGCTGCGCACGAGTTCCATGCTGGCTTCGAAATCGGCATCGCTCTCGCCGGGAAAGCCGACGATGAAATCGGATGACATTGCGATATCCGGGCGCGACGAACGAATGCGTTCGACGATACGCATATATTCCCCGGCCGTGTGGCCGCGGTTCATCGCCTTCAACACGCGATCGGAACCCGATTGCACGGGCAGATGCAGATAGGGCATCAGCGCCTCGACATCGCCATGGGCTGCGATCAGCGCATCATCCATGTCGCGGGGATGGCTGGTGGTGTAGCGCAGCCGCGCGACGCCTTCGATGTCCGCGAGGCGGCGGATCAGCTGCGCGAGAGTCCATGCGGTTCCATCCGGACCGGCGCCGCGATAGGCATTCACATTCTGGCCGAGTAGCGTGATCTCGCGCACACCCTTGTCCGCCAGCCGGCGCGCCTCGGCCTCGATCTGAACCACGGGGCGCGAAAATTCCGCGCCGCGTGTATAGGGCACCACGCAGAAGGTACAAAATTTGTCACAACCCTCCTGAATGGTGAGAAAGGCGGTGGGGCCCGAAACCGCCTGCTCCTCGGTCAGGGCATCGAATTTGTCCTCGGCGGGAAAATCGGTCTCCAGCGCGTGACCAGCCCCGCGCGCGATGCGTGCGATCATCTCGGGCAGGCGGTGATAGGATTGCGGCCCCACCACCATATCGACGGCCGGCTGGCGCGCCATGATCTCCGCGCCTTCGGCCTGGGCGACGCAGCCGGCCACCGCGACGAGCATGGGATTGCCCTCCTCGGCGCGGCGCGTTTTCAGCCGCTTCAATTTGCCGAGTTCGGAATAGACCTTCTCGGTCGCCTTCTCCCGGATGTGGCAGGTGTTGAGAATGACCATGTCGGCACCGTCCGGGCCATCGACCGGCGCATAGCCGAGCGGCGCCAGCAGATCCGCCATGCGGGCGGAATCATAGACATTCATCTGGCAGCCATAGGTCTTGATGTAGAGCTTCTTCATACGCTTTCAGTGCAAGCCGAGGCGGCGTTTATGCGCAAAGGCGCGGGCCAAGACAACCGGCAGCGGGCGCCCGGCCCTCATGCGGCTTCCTCGGTTTCCTTCTCCGCCTCGCTCAAAGCCTCGAGCAGCGCTTCGTCCTGGTTTGGCGCGGCCGCCGCATGAGACCCGGCCAGGGCCCGGATCAACCCGGCCCGCACCAGGGCCTCGCATTTGGACGCCAGCGCCTTGCGCCCGCCGGCCGCGTCGACGGTCAAAGGCGGATGGAACTCCACCGTCACGTCGATAGGCCCGGTTTTCAGGGATTCCCAGAGATGGGGCACCAGCTCCATATCGCCATACCAGGCGAAAAAGGGGCGGTTTTCCCGGCCCATCGGGATGCCATGCAGGCCGACATAGGCGACCGACACCGGCTGCACCGCGGCATGGACGGCATGCCCCGCTTCTTCCCCCAGGCTCAGTTCCGCCGCCGACAGCAGCGCGCTGCGGAAGGGGAGCACATGGTTGCCATCGCTGGACGTTCCTTCCGGGAAAAGCACCAGCGTGTCGCCTTCGATCAGCCGCTTGCGGATATCGTCGCGGGCTTCTGCCGCTTTGGCCTTTGCGCGGCGGATGAAGATGGTCCGCTGCAGCCGCGCCAGCGTGCCGAAAAAAGGCCAGGCCCCAACCTCGGATTTGGCGACGAACGAGATGGGCGTGAGCGCCGAAAGGATGGGGATGTCGAGCCAGCCGGTGTGATTGGCCGCCAGCAATCCGCCCTGGATAGGGGTGCCGGCGACCGCGACGCGCAAGCCGAACAGCTGGCACACGAAACGGTGATAAAGCCGGGGGATGCTCCGCCGCGCCGGCAGATGCAGC
>DATLVC010000318.1:0-2250 GCA_035577685.1 Micropepsaceae bacterium
CCCCACGGCCGCTTTTCCGAGGTGATCTGCGCCCAGTCGCGAATGACGCGATAGGGATTGGCGCCGCTGTTCACCGGTTTGGCATCCCGCGTCTGCGACGTGCCTGACGGCTCGGCCGCCTGGCTGTTATCCATCGCCAGGCACAGCACTGCCGCCGCAGCAAACGAACATCTCGCGAAAGCTGACATCGACATTGCAGCGCTCCTTCGTATGAAAGCACGAGGCGTTCCCGGATCAGGAATCTCAGGGTATCACACCAAGGACCAGAGTGGTGATGCCCTAACCGGCCGCCAGCGCCCGCAAGGCCGCGGGGAGCTGTTCGGGAATGTCCTCCGCAATGAGTCCGGCGCCGAAACGGTTTGCGGCCTCGCCATGCAGCCACACCGCGGCACAGGCGGCATCGAACCCGGCCATGCCTTGCGCCAGCAAGCCGGCGATCATGCCGGTCAGGCAATCGCCCGCGCCCGCCGTCGCCAGCCAGGGCGGTGCGTTCGCGTTGATGGCCGCCATGCCGTCCGGTGCCGCGATGATCGTGTCCGGCCCTTTCAACACCATCACGCATCCCGCGGTGCGTGCGGCCTCGCGGGCCGCCGCAAGCCGCGATGGCGCCGTCTTCAGCAATTGCGGAAAGATTCGCGCGAACTCGCCCTCATGCGGGGTCAGCACTACATTGGGCCGAAGCTGGCGGAACAACGCATTGGGGTCTTCGCCAAAAGCGGTGAGGCCATCGGCATCGATCACCGCGGCGGCACCGGAGGCGAGTACGGCCGCGACCAGATCCTGCGTTCGCGGCGACACGCCACAGCCAGGGCCGATGGCCACCGCGTTCAGGCGCTTGTCGGCGAGAAGCGCGCTCAGCCCTTTGGCGCCATCGAAGGGCTTGACCATGATCGCGGTCAGTTGCGCCGCGTTGACCGCAATCGCGTCCAGCGGGCTCGCCACGCTGACAAGTCCCGCGCCGATGCGAAGTGCGCTTCTGGCGGCCAGACGCGCGGCTCCCGTGGCGTGGATCGGCCCGCTCACCACGACGGCGTGGCCGCGCTCGTATTTGTGGCCCTCGCGGCGGAGATGGGGAAAATGCTTGCGCCACAGATCGGGCGCGTTCTCGAAACTCCGTGGGCGGATGGTTTCGAGAACCGAGTCCGGGATGGCGATATCGGCGAGGATGATTTCGCCGCACAGGCTCCGCCCCGGAAACAGAAGATGGGCCGGCTTCTTGCGGAAAAACGTCACCGTGTAGGCGGCCTTGATCGTGAGGCCCGAGACGGCTTCCAGGGCGCGGCCCAGATCGCCATGCACACCGCTCGGCACGTCAACGGCAAGAATGGGGATGCCGCTCTCATTCGCCTTGCGAACGGCCTGTGCCGCAGCGCCCTCCAAGGGCCGCGCCAAGCCGGCGCCGAACAGAGCATCGACGATCAGCGTCGCACCCTCGAACGCCGCATCGCCGAGCGGTGCAATCGGTCCACCCCAGCGTTTGGCCATTTCCGCCGAATCGCCTTTGAGCGCGTCTGTGCCGACAAGGCAAGCGACGCGCACCTCAAGCCCGCGCTCACGAAAGAGCGCCGCGGCGGCAAATCCGTCGCCACCATTGTTGCCTGGCCCGCACAGCACAAGCACCGCCGCGTTGGGATCATGCGCCTGCACGGCGCGCGCAACGGCCGCGCCGGCATTTTCCATCAGCCTCAGCGAAGGAACACCGCCCTCCTCGGCCAGCCGGTCCGCCTGCCCCATTTCCGCGACGCTGAGAATTTCGCCGCTCATCCCGCGACCGCGGAGAAATAGGCGTTCAGCCGCTTTCCGGCTTCGTCCAGCACCGCCTGCTTCTTGCAGAAGGCGAACCGCACCAGATCGGTCGGGCCGTTTTCCCCGTAAAACACCGAGAGCGGAATCGGCGTGATGCCGGCTTCGCGCGTCATGCGCTTGCAGAATTCGCGGTCCGGTTGGTTGGTCAGGTTGCGGATCGAGGCGGTGATGAAATAGGTGCCCTCGCTGCTCAGCACATCGAAGCCGGCCGCGGCAAGCGCCTCCCCAATGGAATCGCGTTTGGCCTGGAGCTCGCGCGTATTCTCCAGCGCGTAATCCATTTCATGCTGCAAACCATGCGCCACGCCCAATTGTAGCGCCGGCGAGGTGGTGAAGGTGTTGAACTGGTGGGCTTTGGATATCACCTGGATCAGACGCGCCGGCCCGCAAATCCAGCCGATCTTCCATCCGGTGAGCGAAAACATCTTCCCCGCCGAACCGACG
>DATLVC010000319.1:0-3225 GCA_035577685.1 Micropepsaceae bacterium
CATCGTGAACGGGACTAGCCGCAACGTCGGCCCCGGCGATGTCATCATCATCCCGCCGAACACCCCGCACACCTTCACGCAAATCACATCGGACGAGATCGTCTATCTCGTGGTGCGCGTCGACCCGCATAAGGTTCTGCCGGCGGGCTATGTAAACAAATAGGCTGGGGCTTAATGGCGCGGGTGATCTTCCGACCATGAATGCAGCGCGCGCAGCGTCGGCGTCTTCTTGACCTGATGCTCGGACATCCGCGGCAGCAGGCGGTCGAGTGTGTCAATGGCGCGCAACACGTTCGGCCCTTTGTTAAGCATGACGCATTCGGCGCGGCTCGCCATGGCCGCGTCCGTCATCTCGCCGCGTGAGGGCATCCCCTTCGTGACAAGGCTCTCCAGCACCTGCGTGGCCCAGATGGCCGGAATGTGGGCCGCTTCGCAGAGCCAGAGGATTTCTTCCTGCATTTCGGCCAGGCGGGTAAACCCGAGTTCCACCGCCAGATCGCCGCGCGCGATCATGATGGCGAGCGGCTGGCGTCCCGCCGCCTGCACGATAATCTCGGGCAGATTTTTCACCGCGCGCGGCGTCTCGATCTTTGCAACCAACGGCAGAAGCGGCTTGCCGGCACGCCGTGATGCCAATTCGTCTTGCAATTGCGCAACGTGTTCGGCCGTTTCGACAAAGGAATATCCCACCAGATCGGCATTCTCGGCGATGAAATCGAGCGCGTGACGATCCTCTTCGGTGATGGGATCGAGGGTAAGCGCGGCGCCGGGAAAATTGATGCCGCGCTGCGGCTTGAGTTTCAGCCCTTTGAGCCGTCCTTCCTCAAGGTGCGCAACAAATCCGTTTGCTGTTTGACGCACCAGATGCCCACGAAGTTTGCCGTCGTCGATTGAAACCGGATCGCCAATTTTAAGATCGTCGAAGACCGTCGCCGGCGTGCAACTGGCTTTAAAGCGCGCGGCCTCCGAACAGGCTCCAAGACCGCGGCAAAGCACGATTTCATCGCCGACATTGAGGCGGTTACTCTCCCGCGGCGTCGTGACGGCCGCAAGGCGCACCTTCGGTCCGGCGATGTCCATCAGAATCCGAATAGGCCGGCCGGTCATCATCTCGGCCTTGCGGATATTGACGATCATGCGTGCCCAAGCGTCTGGGTTGTCATGCGCGCAATTGATCCGCACGGCGTCCGCGCCGTGCCGGCCAAGCTGCACGGCGAATTCAGGATCGTCTGCTGCCTGGCTATCGAGCGTGACCAGGATGCGGGCGCGTCCCGACAGCTGCAGCCCGAAAAGGCCCGCGGTGTTACGCGCGAGCATTCTTTCACCGCGGAAGAATTGAAAGGGCGAGGGGCTCTTCGGACGTCCCGAAACTTCGTTTCCCCCCCAAAGCTGCGAGCGCGATAGTCACCGCGTCGAGCGTGGCGAGCACATGTCCCTCCGAGCGGCCTAGGGACGACAAACCAAGCACCATCAGGCGCCGCTGAAGTGGCCGCAGGTCGTCACGCCTGAGCGCCAGATATTGTGCGAAATTCAGCGCGCTTGCGCCGAACGCCGGCCGGGTGATCTGTGCCCGCCAGTCACGGAACCGCGCCCGGCCATCCCGCGAGACCATGGCTCTGAGCGCTTTGATATCGGCCAATAATTCCCGCGCGGCGATTTGTGGGTTCATGACCATTGCGAATCTCAAAAACGGTTTCCGGCAGGGAAGCGGCAACATCTCCCCTTCCTGTGACAGAATGATAAAGGGATTTGACGCTGCGTTCGCGCAGCGTTTCCGCCGGAAAAAACGCGTATTAGCCCCGCGCTATTTCGGCAAGGCCAGTTCGGTCGAGCCCTTTTCCGCACGGTCGGGGCGGAACGCGATCGAGTCCACGAAACGTCCCATGTCCGGCGTGCCGTAATCGCCATTGGCCGGGAGCACGGTCACCTGGAGCGAGATCAGCCGCCCGTTGATGAAATAGAACGCCGCCAGTGTCCGCCCCCCATTGTTTGGTTGATCGACGGAAAGTTTGCGGCCGTACAGCCCATCGACGCGGCCGAACGTATCCATCATCAGCTTCTTCTTGTCCTGGAACAGGAATGTCGCTTCCCCGAGCAGCACCGCACCTTCGGCCGCGCGTTGGCTGAAGTCGACCACCATCGCCTTGTATTCGATGTTGTCGTCGACTGCGCGGTAGACGATGGCTTCCTTCTTTCCCGCAAGCGCGCCTTCATAGGTGCCTTTTTCGGTTTTCATTTCGCCGGGCGCCTCGAAGGAAAATCCCAAAGGCTTGCTGATGTAGCTTTTCCACGCGGCCTCGGCCGGAAGGCTTACAAACGCCAAACCGGCACCAACCAACCCAGCCAGAATCGTGACCCGCATTTTCCCCTCCAATTGCCAATTCAACCGGGCAGGCTGAATGCCAGGAACTCGCCCGAATAGCGCGGGTCACTGACCGGTACGATGATGTATTGCTTGCCATCAACGCTATAGGTCATTGGCGAGCCGCTTTGCTGTGCGGGCATCCATACCGCGCCCACCTGCTGGCCCGTTAGCTTGTCATAGGCGCGCAGCATCGCGCCCTTGGGATGGTCCGGCGTCGTGGTCGATTGCGGATCGCCCATGATGACCAGCGTCTTGGTGACGAGCAGGCCAACGCCCCAGGTGCCGGGCTGGCCGGTTTTAGGGATGTTCATCCCCTTCAGGGCCGGATTGTTGCGGATCTCGTCCGGCGTATCGCCATGCGGCGTCTGCCATTTGAGCTGGCCCTTATCGAGATCGACGGCTGCCAACAAACCGTAAGGCGGCTTCACGATGGGAAGCCCGCTCACGGTGAAATTGGGCGGCGGCGTTCCGGGTGCAGGCGGGGCAGGGGCGCCGCTCGCAGCTTGGCGCGCGCGTTCTGCCGTCAGCGGCGCGTCGGCGGCACAGCAATCGCCCGGTCCAAGCACAATCTGGAAGGGGCGCCCTTCCACGCCCGCGACGTAGCGAAGATCGGTGAATTCCGCGGGCGGCGTGCGCAGCGCGCGAACGCCGGGATTATTGCCCGCCGGCGCAAAGGCGATATGCAGCTCGGGATCATAGCCGCCGCCGGGCCAATTGGTAGCCGTGCCGGCAACGATGGCGCCAAGCATCCCCTTGTCGTCGCCGAGCGCAGGGGGCTGGAACGGATTGCCCGACACTTTGTAGCGCTTCAGGAACTCAACGGCCTGCGCGCGCAATTGCGGCGTGAAGTCGATCAGATC
>DATLVC010000320.1:0-9585 GCA_035577685.1 Micropepsaceae bacterium
GAGCACCTCGCCCTTCGCGTCGACAGTGATCTTCCTCGACAGGTCGCCGGCAGCGACCGCGCGAGCAACGTCGGCGATGTTGCGCACCTGGTTGGTCAGGTTCGCGGCCATCATGTTCACGTTGTCGGTCAGGTCCTTCCAGGTGCCGGCCACGCCCTTCACCTTGGCCTGCCCGCCGAGCTTGCCTTCGGTACCCACTTCGCGGGCCACACGGGTCACTTCCGAGACGAACGACCCGAGCTGGCCCACCATGGTGTTCACCACCTTGCCGATGCGCAAGAATTCGCCACGCAGCGGGCGCCCTTCGATCTCCAGATTCATGGTCTGGGAGAGGTCGCCGCGGGCCACGGCGCCGATCACGCGCGCCATTTCCGAGGTCGGTTGCACCAGGTCGCCGATGAGATTGTTCACGGTCTCGACGTTGGACGCCCAGGACCCGGTCGCGTTCGGCAGCTTGGCGCGGTGGCCGATCTTGCCGTCCTTGCCCACCACATCGCCGAGACGTTCGAATTCCTTGGTCAGCCTTTCGTTCAGCTCGACCACATCATTGAAGGCTTCGCCGATTTCCCCATCGATCCCCGTGAGACCGATCGGCAGACGTACCGAGAAATCGCCTTTCCGGAAGGCCCGCAAAACCGCCAGTAATTGATGTCTGTCAAGAGTAGCAGGCGCCGGGGTAACCGTCGCCGATGCTGCTTTAGCCATTCGAGACTCCCTGGATCAGTGTGAATCCACACGAGAAAGCTGCCGAAGAATGGCTGATGCGAGAGAGGAGAAGACAAGCATGCTGGGCCCGGGCGTTGTCACCCGCACCACTGCCCCCGAGGCAATGACCACTTAGCAGAAAGTGCCCCTTCCGATGCCCGTACCGTCCCCCGAACACGCGAATCAGCCAGCCCTTAAACGCCAAACGCAATCGGTGAAACAAAGTTCCCTGAAGTTCCTCGCTTGGGGAATTATTTTTCACCGGACAGCTTGGACGTGACCTCAAGGGCGCATGACATTTAGGTCAGGGCCCAGTTAACAAGCCGTTAACGTTAAGAAGCGATGAACGATTTGCCTTTCGTCCGACCGCAATCGCGCCGGAACAATTGATGCTGTTCGAAAGTTACCGCCTTGAAACTGGAGGAGTAAAAACAATGCCCACAGCGAGCGGACATACGGCGGCCATCCTGGCCTCGAAGGTCAAAGGAACGGCCGTCTACAATCGTGGCGGAGAAAAGGTCGGAACGGTCGAAGACCTTGTTCTCGACAAACTGTCCAACAACATCATGTTTGCCGTGCTCGGCTCCGGCGGCGTTCTCGGAATGGGCGAGAAGTACCGGCCGATTCCCTGGTCGGTTCTCGACTACGACCCGGAAAAGGGCGGTTATGTCGTTCCTCTCGACAAGACCACGCTTAAGGACGCACCGGCCTATCGCATGGAAGACCTGACCAAGGACGATGGAGACGGCGCCATCCGGGCCGAAACCTTCAGCTACTACCACGCGCCGCAATATTGGTGAGACGCGCAACGGCGCGCCTCCTGAGGCGCATCGATGCGCCTTTTGACGCAACGCCTTTTCGGAAGATCCGGAAAGGCGTTGCGCATAAGGAACAGAGGTTTTGCCCTCGCGTTCCCTGAGAGACACCCAAAGGAGAAGATCGATGTTGCGCTGGGCTTTCATCTTCCTCGTTTTCGGGCTGATCGCGGGACTGCTGGGATTCACCGGGGTCGCGGGCGCCTCGCTCGGGATCGCGAAATTCCTGTTCTTCCTGTTCGTTGCGATGTTCGTGGTGTTCCTGCTGCTCGGGCTGACCGTCTTCCGGGCCATCAGCGGGCCACCCTGAAGGTCCCTGCTGATTGCGATAGTGAGCGCCGCGGAGAGGTGCGGCGCCCGCCCTATCGCCTACGACGGAATCGCTATCCCTCCTCACCCATCAATTCGGTTTTGCGTTCCAGCAATTCAGCGCCTAGTTCCTGAAGATCGAGGCCGGTTTTCTTGATCTTCGGGAACATCTGGCCTTCCTCTTCCTTGACGTGATGATTGACGTATTCGCACAGAACCTTGACCTTGGCGTCGTACATCTCATCGCCCGGCTGGGCCTCCTGCAACTGCTCGACAAGGCTCTTGATTGAGGCATGTTCGACTTCGGCTTCATCGAGCATGTCTTCGCCTTTTTCGGCGAGGGCATCGCGCGCCGCGGGGTAGAAAATCTCTTCCTCGATTTCCGCGTGGACCGTTAGGGCTTTGCAGATCTGCTCGACAATGCCGGCCTTCCGGGCATCGCCGTCCTTGGATTTCTGGAATTGCTTGAACAGGGCTTTCACTTCGTCATGGTCGGCCATCAGCAGCTTGATTGCGTCCCGCTGCTTGGCCTGGGTCTTGGTGGATTTTGGCCTGACGGGCGCGTGCCCTTTTGTGTGCGTGCTTGTTCCTAACGGCATGAATTCCTCCTTGGTGGGTTCTGGGTGTCGGCCTAAGCCCTTGAGGAATCAGCGTCACGCGCCCTCTTTGGTTCCGCGCGGGTCAGGTGATTTTTGGATGGGCCGCCGCGTAACGCAGACACAGTGAGAGCAGACACAGTGAGAATTGCGTTCGTGGGGCATGACGCGCGCCGCGTCTCCTCCGGAGTGAAACAGCCACTTTTCGGAACCTTTGGCGGCGGGCATTCTTAATCCGGCCATGGACGCAGCCCGACCTCACACGCTTGCAGACCTTCGCAAGGCGGAGAGCCACTGCATGCGCTGTCCGCTGTATCTGCCGGCGACACAGGTCGTCCCTGGCGAGGGACCGGACCATGCCGCGCTGATGATGGTGGGCGAGCAGCCCGGCAATGACGAAGACCTTGCCGGCCATCCTTTCGTCGGCCCCGCCGGGCGCATGCTGGATCGTGCCATCGCCGACGCGGGTCTCGACCGCAAGCAGATCTTCGTCACCAACGCGGTGAAGCATTTCAAATTGGAGCCGCGGGGCAAGCGTCGCTTGCACAAGCGCCCAAATGCCCATGAGATCGAACGCTGCAAATGGTGGAACGACATCGAACGCGCCCTGGTGCAGCCCCAACTGGTCGTCGCGCTCGGCGCTACCGCCGCGCGCAGCCTCATGGGCAAAACCGTCACCATCAGCAAATTGCGCGGACAGGTCCTCCCCCTGGACGACGGCGCGAAGCTCATCGTCACCATCCATCCCTCCGCGCTTTTGCGCATCAAGGATGTCGACGACAAGGAGCGCCAATATCAGGGGCTTCTGGATGATCTGCGCCTCTGTGCGAAACTCCTGCGCGCCGCCTGATCAGTGGCCGTAGCCGCTGCCGGCCTTGCCGCGGAATGTCCAATAGGCATAACCGAGATAGGCCAGCGTCAACGGCAGGATGGCCGCAGTACCGACACCTAAAAATATCAGCGTGTCCGGCGCACCCGCCGCCTCCCAGATGGTGACGCTCTCCGGAATCGCATAGGGCCAGAGACTGACCCCGAGCCCCGCATAGGCCACCAGCGCCAGCCCGATCGACAGCAGAAAGGGCAGCCCGTCGTGCGGCCCCGGAACGGACCGCCAGATGCCGAAGGCCAGCGCCGCGGTCACCAAAGGCACCGGCGACAGAAAGAAAAAATCCGGCAGCGAAAACCAGCGCTGTGCGATAGCCGGATGCGTCAGCGGCGTCCAGATGCTGATGATGCCGATGAAGACAAGCGTCGCCGCGAGCGCCCAAGGCGCGGCCATACGCGCAAAGCTTTGCGTCGTTCCTTCCGTCTTGTAGATCAGCCACACCGCGCCCAAGAGCGCATAACCGGCGACAACGCCAAACGCGCACGCCACCGCGAACGGACTCAGGAAGGAAAAAGTCCCGCCGGCAAAATGTCCGTCACGCACCGCTATGCCATCGATGAATGCGCCCAGCATCAAGCCCTGCATCAGCGCGGCAAGACCGGAGCCCAGAGAGAAAGCCCAGTCCCAGGCCGCACGAAAACGCCGCGCCCGAAAGCGGAACTCGAAGGCCACGCCGCGGAAGATGAGTGCGAACAGCATCGCCATCAGCGGCGCGTAAAGCGCCGGCAACACCACCGCATAGACGAGCGGAAATGCCGCGAACAGCAGCACCCCGCCCATCACCAGCCAGGTCTCATTGCCGTCCCACACCGGACCCACCGAATTCATCATGACATCGCGGTCCCGACTGTCAGCTGCGAGCAGAAACAGAATGCCGATGCCGAGATCGAACCCGTCCAGCACCACATACAGCCCGACCGAGAAGGCGACCGTCAGCGCGAAGATGAGGGGAAGGTCGAGCATCGCCGCCTCGTTCAACCCGGAGCACGCGCGGGCGCGGAATCGCGACCTGGACGCACCACTTCGGGCGTTGTCTCTGCCGGGTGCGGCCCGGCGAACACGAGGCGCGCAGCGTAATAGAAGAAGGCGGCCAGCAGCACGCAATAGATCAGGATGAAAAGCGCAAGCGAGCCCGCCACCGCACCGGCCGCAACCGGGGCCACAGCGTCCGCGGTGCGCAATTGCCCATAGACAATCCAGGGTTGCCGGCCGGCTTCCGTTACCGTCCAGCCGCTCAGGATTGCAATGAAGCCGAGTGGGCTCGAGAAGGCGCAGACGCAGCTGAACCAGGGCGTGTCGCAGAGACGGCCGCGCCAACGCAGCCAAAGCCCAGTCCAGGAAATTGCAATCAGCAGCAGCCCGATCCCCACCATCGCGCGGAAGGCAAAGAAAACGAGCGGCACATAGGGGCGGTCTCCCGGCGGCACGGATTTCAACCCCTGCACCACCCCATCCGAATGATGCGTGAGGATGAGGCTGCCCAGTTCGGGAATCGCAATCGCGAAATCATTGCGTTCGCGCGCCATATCGGGCCAAGCGAACAGTGTCAGCGTTTGATCCGGCCCCGTTTCCCAATCGCCTTCCATTGCCGCAACCTTGATGGGCTGGTAGGCGAGACTGTTGAGCCCATGCTGATCGCCGATGAAAAGCTGCAACGGCGCGAGCACTGCGGCGATTGCCATCGCAATCGAAAATCCGGCGCGTGCGAAGGCGACATGTTCCCGCCGCCACAGATACCAGCCCATCACGCCGATCACCACGAAGACGCCGGTGAGATAGGCCGCAGTCACCATGTGGAAGAACCGGTAGGGAAAAGACGGCGTGAAAATCGCCGCCCACCATGAGGCGATCTGGAATTTGTCGCCCTCCATCCGGAAACCTGCCGGCGTCTGCATCCAGCTGTTCGCCGCCAGAATCCAGAACGCACTCGCGATGGCGCCGAACGCGACCACCATGCAGGAAAACATGTGTAGCCCGGCCGGGAAACGATCCATGCCGAACAGCATGATGCCGATGAAACCGGCTTCGAGGAAAAACGCCGTCAGCACCTCATAACCGAAGAACGGCGCAAGCACATTGCTGGTGCGTTCCGCGAAGACGCTCCAATTGGTCCCGATCTCATAGGACAGTACCAATCCGGTGACGACGCCCATGGCGAAGCCGAGCGCGAACAAATGAATCCAGAACCGCAATTGATCGCGATAGACCTGGTTTCGGGTGCGCAGCCACGCCAGATTCAGAATGACGATGAAGCCGGAGATGCCGATCGTGTAGGCCGGCCACAGGATGTGATAGCCGATGGTGAAGGCGAATTGCAGGCGCGACAGCAATACCGCATCGAGGTCCATGCGAACCCTCTATCCGCCGGGCTCCTTGGCGAAGGCGCGTGAAATCAGGCTCTGCGCGTCATCCTGGATTTGCTTCAGATGTTCTGCGCTGCGGAAGCTTTCGGCATAGATCTTATAGACCTCTTCGGTGCCGGAAGGGCGCGCCGCGAACCAGCCGCTTTTCGCGCTGACCTTGATCCCGCCGATGGGCTCATTGTTCCCAGGCGCAGTGGAACTCATGGTCAGGATCGGCTCGCCCGCAAGCTCCTTCGCGTCCAGCTTTTCGGGGTTCAGGTTCTTCAAAATCGTCTTCTGTTTCGGCGTCGCGGCGGCGTCAATGCGCTCGTAGAAAGAGGGGCCAAGTTCCACGGTCATGCGCTCGTAAAGCTCGCCCGGATCGCGACCCGTTCGCGCCGTGATCTCCGCTGCGAGAAGACCCAGAATGATCCCATCCTTATCGGTGGTCCACACGCCACCATCCCAACGCAGGAATGAAGCGCCGGCGCTTTCCTCGCCGCCGAACCCCATGGTGCCTCCGAGCAATCCATCGACGAACCATTTGAAGCCGACGGGCACCTCCACCAGCTTGCGCCCAAGCTTTGCCGCCACGCGATCGATCATGCCGCTGCTCACCACGGTCTTGCCGATGCCCAGCGAGTCCCGCCAGCCGGCACGATTTTGATAGAGATAGGAAATTGCGACGGCGAGATAATAATTCGGATTCATCAACCCGCTGGAGCGGCACACAATGCCGTGGCGATCCGCATCGGTGTCATTGGCGAAGGCGACGTCGAAACCCCAGCGCATCGCGATCAGCCGCGTCATGGCATAGGGCGAGGAGCAATCCATGCGGATCTTGCCGTCCCAATCGGCCGTCATGAACCGGAAGGTGGGATCGACTTCGTTGTTGACGACAGTTGCGCTGATGCCGTAGCGCGCGATGACCGGCTCCCAGACATGAACGCTCGCCCCGCCCAGTGGATCGATCCCGATCTTCACGCCCGCGCTGCGGATTGCGTCCATGTCGAGCACATTCTCGAGGTCGCTTACATAGGCGCCGATATAATCGTGAGGGTGCATGCACTCGGCTTTGCGCGCCCGCGCATAAGGTATCCGCTTCACGCCCTGAAGGCCGTTCGCCAGAAATTCATTGGCGGTGCGCTGAATCCAATCGGTCGCTGCGACATCGGCCGGCCCGCCATTGGGCGAATTGTATTTGAACCCGCCATCCTCCGGTGGGTTATGCGACGGTGTGATGACGACGCCGTCGGCCAAACCGCCCAGCCGCGCCCGGTTATAGGTCAGGATCGCGTGCGAGATCAGCGGCGTCGGCGTATAGCCGCCTTGCGCGTCCAACATGGTGGTGACGTCGTTCGCCGCCAGCACTTCCACCGCGCTCGCAAGGGCAGCTTCCGATACGGCATGGGTATCGATGCCGATGAACAGCGGCCCGTCGATTCCATTCTGCTGCCGGTAGAGACAGATCGCCTGGGTTGTGGCCAGGATATGCGCCTCGTTGAAGGCGGTATCGAACGCCGACCCGCGATGGCCGGAGGTGCCGAAACTGACGCGCTCAGCCGCGGTCGCGGGATCGGGCACCTGCGTGAAATAGGCCGTCAACAGCCGCGGCACATTCACAAGCATCGACGATGTCACGGGTTTCCCCGCGAGCGGACTTATTATGCCAGCCATGGAACGGCCCTTTCACGCGCCACATACCACACGAAAATGTGCATCCCCTCGGTTGCGGCGATCCTATGGAATTCATCGTTCCCCGTGAATGGGGCAAACGGACGGACGGCTTTATGGTTCCGGAAGAATGCACCCTTGCCAATCCGGAATTAAACCGGTGTCATAGACGCATTGCGCGCCATCGCCATGCTAGGTTCATCGAACCCGCTTGGCGTTTTTTGCGCCATCAGAAGGATCGGCCCCCGTGAATCCGCTTCATTCGCTGCATGAACAAGGCCAAGCCATTTGGCTGGATTTCCTGGCGCGCCGCTTCGTCGCCGAAGGCGGCCTGAAACGGCTCGTCCAGGAAGACGATTTGACGGGCGTGACGTCCAATCCTTCCATCTTCAAGAAAGCCGTCGCCGGCAGCAGCGATTATGATTCGTCGCTCGCGGCGGTCGTCAAAGATGCCGATTGCGACGTGATGACGCTGTACGAAACGCTCGCCATCGCAGACATCCAGAATGCCGCCGATGTGCTGGCGCCAGTTTTCCGCGACACCGCGCGCGCCGACGGTTTCGTCAGCCTGGAGGTTTCGCCCTATCTCGCGAACGACACCGGGGCCACCATCGCCGAGGCGCGGCGCCTGTGGAACGCCGTCGGCCGCGAGAATGTGATGATCAAGGTGCCAGCGACCGAGGCCGGCCTGCCCGCCATTCGCCAGCTCCTGAGCGAAGGCATCAATATCAACATCACGCTGTTGTTTTCGCGTGCCGCCTACCGCGCCGTTGCCGAAGCGTATCTGTCGGGGATGGAGACATTCGTTGCCGGTGGCGGGGATGCCACACGGCTCGCCAGCGTCGCCAGCTTCTTCGTCAGCCGCATCGATTCCGCGGTGGACCGCCTGATCGACGAACAGTTGAAGAAAATGCCTGCGGGCCGAGACGCGGATGCGCTCGCCGCGTTGCGCGGCAAGATCGCCATCGCCAACGCCAAACTCGCCTATCAGGACTATAAGCGCATATTCACAGGCTCGCGCTGGCAGAAATTGCGCGACAAGGGCGCGCGCGTGCAGCGTCTGCTCTGGGCCAGCACCAGCACCAAGAACCCCGCCTATCGCGATGTGCTCTATATCGAGGAGCTGATCGGCGCGGATACGGTCAACACCATGCCGCCGGAAACCATGGATGCGTTCCGTGACCATGGTCTGGTGCGTCCGAGCCTCGAAGAGAATATCGCCGCCGCCGATGCCGCCGTGACGACGCTCAGCCGTTTCGGCATCTCGCTCGATACGGTCACCACCAAACTAACCGAGGAAGGCGTGGCGCTTTTCGCGGACGCGTTCGACGATCTCCTCGCAGCCGTCGAGAACAAGCGCACAGCGCAATTCGGGCCGTCGCTCAATCGGCAAAGCGCGCAATTGGCGCCGGCGACCGAGAAGGCGGTCAAAGCCAAATTGGAAGAATGGCGCAAGGCGGGGAACGCGCGGCGCCTGTGGCGGCGCGATGCGTCACTCTGGACCGGCGCCGATGAAGCGAAGTGGCTGGGCTGGCTCGACATCGTCGCCGAGCAACAGAATGCCGTAGAACACCTGACCAAGATCGCCGCCGATGCGAAGGCCACGCGCTTCACCCACGCGGTTCTTCTGGGCATGGGCGGATCGAGCCTGGGCGCGGAAGTGTTCGCCAACACCTTTGGCGCGCAAATTAGCTTCCCGAAATTGCTGGTGCTCGATTCGACCGATCCCGCCGAGATCAAGAGCGTCGAGGATGCCGTCGATCTGAAGCAAACGCTTTTCATCGTGTCGAGCAAATCGGGCAGCACGCTCGAGCCGAATATCCTGAAGGATTATTTTTTCGCACGGGTGGAAGCGGTGCTCGGTAAGGGCAAGGCGGGCGCACATTTCATCGCCATCACCGATCCCGGCTCGAAGCTTCAGGCGAGCGCCAGCGCCGAGCAGTTCCGGCAGATTTGTCTCGGCAAAGCCGATATTGGCGGCCGCTATTCGGTGCTTTCGGATTTCGGATTGGTGCCCGCCGCCGCGATGGGCGTGGACGTGACGAAGCTCCTTGATTCCACGGCGAAGATGGTGCGGTCCTGCGGTGCCCATGTGCCGCCGGCGGACAACCCCGGCATCCGGCTGGGTGCTATTCTGGGCACGCTCGCCGCCGAGGGGCGCGACAAGATCACCATCATCGCCTCGCCGGCGATCGCGGATATCGGCGCCTGGCTCGAACAATTGATCGCCGAATCCACCGGCAAATTGGGCAAGGGTT
>DATLVC010000321.1:0-6925 GCA_035577685.1 Micropepsaceae bacterium
CGCTTTGGCCGACAGCCATTTGGCGCTGCCGCGAGTCGATGCCAGCCTGGATGCGCTGTCGTCACATGATTTCGTGACCTTCCGCAGCCTCAACCAGGCGCCCATCGCAATGACGGCCCATGTCGTCTACGAGGCGATCGATCCGCATCGTCCTGCCACGACCAGCGGCAAGGTGGTGCAGACCATCATTCGCGGGGAGATCGGCTTCGACGGTTTGTTGATGAGCGATGATCTTTCCATGGCTGCGCTCGAAGGCCCCCTGACCTTGCGTGCCAAACAGGCGCTGCTTGCGGGCTGCGACGTGCTGCTTCACTGCAACGGCAACCCCGTGGAAATGCGGGAGGTCGCGCAGGAGGCCAAACCGCTTTCCGGCCGCGCATTGCAACGAAGCGAAGCGGCACTGGCGCATTTGCGCGCGCCTTTGGATTTGGACATCGAGAAGTGCGAAGTGCGGCTGACCGAAATGGTAGGGACATTTGCATGAACGAGCCTGAGCTCGAGAACATCGACAATTTCGAAAGCGCGCCCATTGCGGTGGAGGACGCGCTGATTATCGAAGTCGACGGCTTTGAAGGTCCGCTCGATCTTTTGCTGGCCCTGGCGCGCAATCAGAAAGTCGATATTGCGAAGATCTCCGTGCTGAAGCTGGCCGACCAATATCTCGCCTTCATGGAGACCGCACGCCGCCACCGGCTTGAGCTCGCCGCCGATTATCTTGTGATGGCCGCCTGGCTCACCTTTCTCAAGTCGCGTCTGGTGCTGCCGCAACCCGCCGGGCCTGAAGCCGCAGGCGCTGAAGAGATGGCCGCGCAATTGCGCTGGCGTCTGGCGCGGTTGCAGATGATGCGCGACGCGGCGGTGCGCCTGCTCGCCCGCGACCGGCTCGGGCGCGACGTCTTTGCCCGCGGCGCACCGGAGCCGATCGTCGTCGTGCGCACACGCAAGTACGCCGACACGATGTATGATTTGCTGACGGCGTATTCACAGCAGCGCGTGCGCAAGCTCGGGCACCGTGTTTATGAGATGGCCCGCGCGCCGGTCTATCTCATAGAAGAAGCGCGTGGGCGCATCGAGCGCATGCTCGGGCGGATTCCCAATTGGAGCGCGCTAACGCGCTTCATGCCGCTTGATTGGGGAATGGGCGTGCGTCGGCGCAGCGCGCTTGCCAGCACGTTCTCAGCCGCGTTGGAGCTGACCCGCGATGGAAAGCTTGAAATGCGCCAAATGTCTGCCTTCGGAGAAATTTTCCTGAAAGACCGCGTGGCGCCGGCCGCTGCAGCGGGGGAGGGTACACCGTGAATCGCATCATTCGACTGAGTGAGGCTCAAATGGCCGAACCTGCAGAGCTCGACATCCACGACCACGCGGGAAGCGAGGGCGAGGTTTCAACGGCGCTCGATCCGATGCACCTGCGCATTGTTGAAGCGTTGCTCTTCGCATCGGGTGAACCCGTGGAGGCTTCGGCTCTCGCAAAGGCCCTGCCGACCGGCACCGATGTCGGCGCGATCCTTGCCGAATTGCAGCGCCAATATGAAGGCCGCGGCGTCAATCTGATCAAAGTCGCGGGCAAATGGCAGTTCCGCACTGCGAACGATCTCGCCTTCCTGATGCGCAAACAGGCGGTGGAAGAACGCAAGCTCTCCCGCGCGGCCATCGAAACGCTCGCCATCGTCGCCTATCACCAACCCGTCACGCGCGCTGAGATCGAAGACATACGCGGCGTGATGGTGAGCAAAGGCACAATCGATGCTTTGATGGAGGCGGGCTGGGTGCGGATCAGGGGTCGCCGGCGCACGCCGGGGCGGCCTGTCACCTATGGGACGACGGAAGCCTTTCTCAGCCATTTCGGCCTTGAGAATGTCGGTGATCTTCCCGGCATGGATGATCTTAGGGCGGCAGGCTTCCTCGATGCGGTGCCGCCGTCGAGCTTCTCCGTGCCCAATCCGTCCGACGCGCTCGCGCCCGATGAAGACCCCTATGAGGGCGAAGACGGGGAGGATTTCTCCGCCGAGCCGCAGGAAGAACAACCGGTAGAGGAATAGGCACGGCCCTTCGTCAATCGGGGCGCGGGCAGTTGATATTGATGTCTTTCTGTTTCGGGCTAGGCAAATCGGATGTATGAGAACCCAGCCCTATTCCATCTCGCCCGTTAACGAATGACCCGCACTGAGTTCTTTGCCCCTCCGCCTCAGCGCGGCAATGTCTGGTTCGTGCTGATCGCCGTGTTCATCGACATGGTGGGCGTCGGCATTGCTATTCCCGTTCTGCCGGTTCTGGTCGGGGCGTATACAGCCTCGCGTGGGATGCAGGCCTATTGGTATATGGGCCTGACCGCCGCCTATGGGTTGATGCAGTTTCTCTGCGCGCCGACCTTGGGCGCGCTCAGCGACCGGTTCGGACGGCGGCCCGTTCTTATTGCGGCTATCGTTGGGCTGGGCATCCATTATTTCCTGATTGCGATTGCGCCCTCGTTGTTTTTCATGCTGCTCGCGCGCCTCATCGGTGGCATCACCGGTGCGAGCTTCTCGGTTGCCAATGCCTATCTCGCCGATATCACGCCGCCGGAACAGCGGGCGAAAAATTTTGGCCTGGTCGGCGCCGCCTTCGGTTTGGGTTTCATCTGCGGGCCGATGCTGGGCGGGATTCTGGGCGGCATCGATCTGCACCTTCCATTTTATGTCGCCGCGGCCACCTCGATGCTGAATGCGGTTTACGGTTTTCTGATCGTTCCGGAATCGCTGCCGTCCGAGCGCCGCACGCCATTCCCGATCACCAAGGCCAATCCCTTCCGCGCCCTGATCGCGCTGATCCGCAATCACGCCGTGGGCGGCATCGTGCTCGTCTATGCGTTCTATTTCATTGCCCACATGACCATGGTGCAGAGCTTTGTGCTGGCGACGCATTTCCGCTTCGGCTGGGGGCCTTTTGAAAACGGTCTCTTGCTGTTCTGCGTCGGACTGCTTTCCACAATCGTCCAAGGCGGGCTGATCGGCCGGCTGGTGAAACGCTTCGGCGAGGAGCGGCTTGTGCTGATGGCGGTCGGCAGCAATGTCATTATCCAGACACTTTATGGAATCGCGCCAGTGGGCTGGATGATATTCCCCATCCTGTTCGCGGGTTTTCTGACGTTCACCGCTGGACCGTCGATCCAGGCGGTGGTGTCGAAATCGGCCGAACCTGGCACGCAAGGCGTGACTATGGGCGCGCTGCAATCGATCAGCAGTCTTGCGGCTGTTCTGGGCCCGCTGCTCGGGAATGCGCTGCTGGCGCAGGTTGCCGATCTTCCGCCCGGCGATATCCGGCTGGGCGTGAATTTCTACGCCTGTGCGCTGCTCAATCTGCTTGCCTTTACGATCGCCTGGCGGCGTTTGATGCGGCCCGCCGCGGCTGCGCCGTCGCATTGATGGAAGCGATTCTGGTTTCCATTGGCGTCGTCGCACTCGCGGAAGTCGGCGACAAGACCCAGCTTCTCGCCATTTTGCTCGCAGCGCGTTTCCGTGCACCCGTGCCGATCATCTTTGGGATATTGGGCGCGACCATTATCAACCACACGCTCGCGGCTTTTCTCGGGACGTATATCGGCGGCTGGCTGGGCGAAAATTTGAGCGGCATTCTGGCCGTGTCGTTTATCGCCATGGGCCTGTGGACGCTGCTTCCCGATAAGCTCGATCACGAGCCCAAATTGTTCGAGAAATTCGGCGCTTTCGGCGCCACGCTGATTGCATTCTTCCTGGTCGAGATGGGCGACAAGACGCAGCTAGCTACTATGGCGCTGGCGGCGCGTTTCGACAGCGTTTTGCTGGTCGCGACCGGCACCACGATCGGCATGATGATCGCGGATGTGCCTGCCGTATTTCTGGGCGACATTCTCGCCCATCGCATTCCCGTGAAGGCTATGCGTATTGCCGCGGCGGTGGTTTTTCTTCTGCTGGGGATTGCCGCCGCGCTCGATTGGGGCCGGCGGTTTGTCTTTGCCTAGCGCTCGGCGCCACGCTTGGCGCGCGGCTTTTTCTCCGCCCCCGTTTCGATGACTACGGCCTCGCCGTTTTCGAGCGCAATCGCGAGCCTGCCATCGCGCAAAGCCACGGCGTCATGGCCGAACACCTCCGCGCGCCAGCCATGGAGGGCGGCGACACCGTCATTCTCTCCGGAAGCAAGCCTTTCGAGATCGTCCGAGCCAGCGACCAGCCGAGGCGCCACGCGGTATTGCGTGGCTCTTATGCGCAGCAGCGTCTTCAAAAGATCCAAAGCGGCGGGGCTGGGCTCGGGCCCGCGGTTACGCCGTTCCGGAGGCAGCGTGAGTTCGGGCGGCGGGTTCGCCAGCGCATCCTTGATGGCGCCCATCAGCGCCTTACCGGCCCGCGAATTGGCGTAGCCATTGGGTAACGCCCTTATCTGGCCCAGATGCTCGGCATCGGGCGGTGGATGCGAGGCGATCTCCAGCAGCGCCTCGTCCTTCAGGATGCGGTTGCGCGGAACATCGCGGGTTTGGGCCTCGCGTTCGCGCCAAGCTGCCACGCCTGCCAGCACCTGTAGGAAGCGCTTGTTGCCCGACCGCGGCTTCAGCCGGCGCCAGGCCTCGGCGGGCTCGAGCTGATAGGTGGCCGGATCGGTCAGGGTGGCTTCTTCTTCTTCCACCCATTTGGCGCGGCCGGTTTTCTCCAATTCCTTGGAGAGAAGCTCATAGACCAGCCTCAGATAGGTCACATCGGCCAGCGCATATTCGAGCTGGCGCTTGGACAGCGGGCGCCGGCTCCAATCCGTGAAGCGGGCGGATTTGTCGATTTCCGCCTTGGCGAGCTTGCGCACCAGGGTCTCATAGGACGCCGAATCGCCGAACCCGCACACCATGGCAGCGATCTGGGTATCGAACAGGGGATCTGGGATAACACCCCCCTGATGGTGGAAGATTTCCACGTCCTGGCGCGCCGCGTGGAACACTTTCATCACCGATTTGGCGGCCAGCAGACGGTGAAAAGGGCCAAGGTCTATCCCTTCGGCCAGGGGATCGATAATGGCTTCGACCCCCGGTCCGGCAGCCTGAATCAGGCACAGTTTGGGCCAATAGGTCTGGTCGCGCATGAACTCGGTGTCGATGGCCACATAGGGGCCGCGTCCAAGCTCGGCCGAGAGTGCTTCCAGATCGGCCGTTTCGGTGACAATGCGCATTTGAAGGGGTTTAGCGGATTCGCCCCTTTCCTGTCGCCGTTTTCCTGCGGCAAGCCAGGCGCAAATCGCAAACTTGACCGTGAAGGGTGTCGCGAAATCGAGAGTCCAGGAGGTAAGCCATAGAATGGCCAGGAACCGCCTTGACTTCCGCGAGGCGGCTTTCCACAAACGCCGGCCCGGATGAGGAAACCTTATGCACGCCTACCGCACCCATAATTGCGGCCAATTGCGCCTTTCGGACGTGGGCACCCGCGTCCGCCTGTCGGGCTGGGTGCATCGGTCCCGCGACCATGGCGGCCTTCTGTTCATCGACTTGCGGGATCATTACGGCCTGACCCAATGCGTGGTGGAGCCGGACAGCCCGGCCTTCGCCGTGGCCTCCGAGGCCCGCTCCGAGTGGGTTCTGACCGTGACCGGGCCAGTCGTTGCCCGCACCCCCGATACCATCAACCCGGACCTGCCCACGGGCGAGATCGAGCTTCGTATCGAAGAGGTGACGATCCAGAACCCGGCCGAGGAATTGCCGCTGCCGGTGTTTGGCGACCTCGATTATCCGGAAGAGACGCGCCTGCGCTACCGGTTCTTGGATTTGCGCCGCGAGAGACTGCACCGGAACATCGTGCTGCGCTCGAACGTGGTGACATCCATTCGCCGGCGCATGGTGGCCGAAGGCTTCACTGAATTCCAAACGCCGATCCTGACCGCCTCCAGCCCGGAAGGCGCGCGCGATTTTCTGGTGCCCTCGCGGCTGCACGCGGGAAAGTTCTACGCTTTGCCGCAGGCGCCGCAGCAATTCAAACAGCTCATCATGGTGGCCGGGTTCGACCGCTATTTCCAGATCGCGCCGTGTTTCCGCGACGAAGACGGTCGCGCCGATCGCAGCCCCGGCGAGTTCTATCAGCTCGATCTGGAGATGAGCTTCGTCACGCAGGAAGACGTGTTCGCTGCCATCGAACCGGTGCTGCACGGCGTGTTCGAAGAGTTCGCGAGCGGTCGGAAAGTTTCCCCCATGCCGTTCCCGCGCATTCCCTATTCCAAGGCGATGCTGCTTTACGGTTCGGACAAGCCCGATTTGCGCAATCCGATCATGATTGCGGAAGTGAAGGACATTTTCGACCGCGACGATGTCTCGTTCAAAGCCTTCAAAGGCAAGGAAGCCGTGCGCGCGATTCCCGCCCCCGGTGCCGCTGCGCAGCCGCGGTCCTGGTTCGACAAGATGAACGAATGGGCGCGCGGCGAAGGTGCTGCGGGTCTCGGCTACATTGTGTTCGAGGAAGAAAACGGCGTGCTTGCCGGCAAAGGGCCCATCGCGAAATTCCTTTCGGCCGAAGCCCTGCACCAATTGGCCGTGACGGCCGCTGCCAAATCGGGCGACGCGGTGTTCTTCGCCGCCGACAAAGCGCAGCGCGCGGCGACGCTCGCCGGACAAGCCCGGCTGAAAATCGGCAATGAATTGGGCCTGACCCGAAAAGATGTTTTCGAGTTCTGCTGGATCGTCGATTTTCCGATGTATGAGTGGAACGAGGACGAGAAGAAAATCGATTTTTCGCACAACCCATTCTCGATGCCGAATTTCGATCACGCCGATTTCCTCGCGCTCGATCCTTCCGACAAGGACACGATCCTCGGCATCAAGGCGTTCCAATACGACATCGTCTGCAACGGCGTGGAATTGTCCTCGGGTGCGATCCGCAATCACCGCCCGGAAGTAATGCTGAAGGCGTTTGAGATCGCGGGCTATGCGCGCGAGGAGACC
>DATLVC010000322.1:0-11267 GCA_035577685.1 Micropepsaceae bacterium
CCCTGATGACGCCGGGCGGCGACAGCGCGCGCGTTTCGGGAGTCTTCAAGCTGATGGGTCAGCATTTCGAGAAACGGCCGCAGGCCACCGCCGGCGAAACAATCGCGTTCGGCAAGCTCGACAGTGCAAAGACCGGCGACACTCTCGCGTCGGGCAAGCAACCGCTGGCCGCACTCATTCAGGTGAAACCCTTTGCGCCGGTGCTCGCCACCGCTGTACAGGCGAAAGAGCGCAAGGACGACGTCAAGCTCGGTCCTGCTTTCACGAAGCTCACCGAAGAAGATCCTTCGCTCACCGTCGTGCACAACGCGGAGAACCACGAAGTGGTCATCTGGGGCCAGGGCGAAATGCATTTGCGCGTCGCCTCGGAGCGGCTGGCCGATCGTTTCCTGGTGCCGGTGTCGACGCGGCCGCCCTCGGTCGGCTATCGCGAAACCATTCGCAAGCCAATCACGCAACGGGGAAGGCACAAGAAACAATCGGGTGGCCACGGGCAGTTCGGCGACGTGGTCCTCGAGATCAAGCCGCTGCCGCGCGGATCCGGTTTCAAATTTGAAGACCGCATCACCGGTGGCGTCGTGCCGCGAAACTACATCCCGGCCGTCGAGGAAGGGGTTCTCGATGCCCTCAAGCACGGTCCGCTTGGTTTCCCGGTGGTCGATCTTTCCGTTGCGCTGATCGACGGCTCCTACCACACGGTGGATTCCTCCGATGCCGCGTTCCAGACCGCCGCGCGCATCGGCATGACCGAAGGCATGCCCAATTGCGCGCCAGTGCTGCTGGAACCGATCATGCGCGTGAAGATCCATGTGCCGTCGAGCTCCACCGCGGACGTCAACAGCGTGATCTCGACCCGGCGAGGGCGCATTCTCGGCTTCGACGCGCGTGACGGCTGGCATGGCTGGGATACGGTCGAGGCGGAGATTCCCCAGGCGGAGCTGCACGATATGATTGTGGAGCTGCGTTCACTCACCCAGGGCGTGGGCACCTATGAGATGAATTTCGACCATCTGGCCGAACTCTCGGGCAAGCTCGCGGAACATGTGGTGGCTGCCCGCAAGGCTGCGGCGTAGGAGTCGGTATTGCCAGGCTTGTAAAGATTAGAATAGTTCTAATATACCTCTGGGCGGACCGGAGCGACTGGTCCAACGATGGAGGCGTTCATGGAAATGGATATCGGCATCTCGAAACAGAGCCGCGAGGCGATTGCCGAAGGTTTGTCGCGCGTGCTTGCGGACACCTACATGCTCTATCTCAAGACGCATGCCTATCATTGGAATGTGACGGGGCCTCTGTTCTCGTCGCTGCATCTGCTGTTCGAGACCCAGTACAACGAGTTGCACGATGCCGGCGATACGATTGCCGAGCGGATTCGGGCGCTGGGACATTTCGCGCCGGGCAGCTATGCGACGTTCGCGCGGCTTACGAGCATCACTGAGGACAATGACAGCGTGCCGACGGCGCTCGCCATGGTGCGCAATCTCACCCTGGGGCACGAAGCGCTCGGGCGGACATTGCGCGCGGCCTTCAAGACCGCGGACGCCGGTGGCGACCAGGCAACCATGGATCTTTTGATCGGCCGCATGGAGGCGAGCGACAAGACAGCCTGGATGCTGCGCAGCCATTTGGAGAATCCGTCATCGGAGACGATGCCGAAACTGTAATCTGCCGTCCTGGCAGGGATGAGGGGGGAATGCGATGACTGATACCAAATGGGAAATCCGGGCGCTCGAATTTGCCAATTGCAATTGCTCCTATGGTTGCCCTTGCCAGTTCAACGGGCTGCCGACGCATGGCGATTGTCGCGCGATCGTGAGCTTCGAGATCAAGACGGGCTTCCACGGCGATACGAGGCTTGATGGGTTGAAAGTGTCCGGCATGTTCTCCTGGCCGGGGCCGATCCATGAAGGCCATGGCCAGGCCGCCATCATCATTGACAAGCGCGCGACCGAGGCCCAGCGAAACGCGCTGCTGCGCATCCTTTCGGGACAGGACACGGAACCGGGCGCAACCATCTTCAACGTCTTCGCCTCGACGTTGGAGAAGGTCCACGAACCGATTTTCGCGGACATCGATTTCGAGGTCGACATCGACAGCCGGAAAGCGCGTGTCATGGTTCCCGGCTATATCGAAGTAAAGGGCGAGCCGATCCTCAATCCGGTGACGGGGAAGGAACACCGCGTCCGCATCGATATGCCCAACGGTTTCGAATACAGCATGGCGGAAATAGGACGCGGCTGGTCCAAATCCTCGGGGCCGGTGAAGATCGAACTCGCCGATACTTACGGCCAGTTCTGCCACGTCGATCTCAATCAGAACGGCGTCATCCATTAAACGATGGCAGAGGCTGCTCTCGAAACCGTGCTGAAGCGCGACCGCATGGTCGTGGGGGCGGCGCTGCTCGCGCTGACGGTGCTCGCCTGGGGTTATGTGCTGTGGCTGGCGGCTACCATGTCCATGGGCGCACCGGCTTCATCCATGCCGGGCATGGACATGCCGGGAATGAATATAGGGCCTTCCACCCACGCCTGGAATCTCTCCGATCTCTCCTTCACCTTCGCCATGTGGGCGGTGATGATGATCGGCATGATGACGCCATCGGCCGCGCCGATGATCCTTCTCTATGCGCGGGTCGGGCGTCAGGCGAAGGTTCAGGGCAAACCCTTCGCCGCAGCAGGCTGGTTCGCCGGCGGCTATCTTCTGGCCTGGACCGGTTTCGCCGCGCTCGCGAGTCTGGCGCAGGCGGCGCTCGCGGATGCGGCGCTGATCACGCCGATGTTGAATCTGGTCAATCGCGTCGCGGCGGGCGCGGTCCTCATTGCGGCCGGTCTTTATCAGTTCACGCCGCTCAAATATGCCTGCCTGTCGCAGTGCCAGGCTCCGCTTCAGTTCCTGCAGCGCCATGGCGGCTTCAAGCGCGATTTGTCCGGCGCACTCCAGCTTGGGCTCAGGCATGGGCTTTATTGCATCGGCTGCTGCTGGGCGCTGATGGCGCTTTTGTTCGTTGGCGGGGTCATGAACGTGCTATGGATCGCCGCACTTTCGGCCTTGGTGCTGCTTGAGAAAATACTTCCTGCCGGCTGGTTTTTGCCGCGCGCCGCGGGCTTGGTGTTGATAGCCGCGGGGGGTATATTTCTCTACAGAACGGGAATGTGATTTGCCGCAGGTTTCCGGCCCGCCTAGGCCGGCCGTGTCATCGGTCTGGGCCCAGCGGGCTTAAGGAGAGTGAGTACCATGCTGATCAGGAGCAAACAGAGCTGGGAACTTCCCGAGCGCATCGTGGCGCCGGAAGGACTGGTCATGAACAGGCGAGGAATGCTCAAGGCCGCAGGGGTGCTCGCCGCGGCAGGTGTTCTGGCCGGCTGCGATCGCGGCAATGTCGCGCAAGCTCCCGGTGAGGCCGCCAAAACAGCCGCCGCCGCAAACGCGCCCGATCCGAGCGCGTCGCTTTATCCGTTCAAGCATAATGATGCGTTCAAGGTCACCGACCGCGAGATGACGCCGGAAAACATCGTCACGGCCTACAACAATTATTACGAGTTCGGTGTGGAGAAGGACGATCCCGTCCGCAACGCCCATCTGCTGCCCGTCCGTCCCTGGGAGATCAGCTTCGAGGGCATGGTGGAGAAGCCGTTCAAGACGGATTTCGACACGCTCTTGAAAACCATGCCGCTGGAGGAGCGCGTCTACCGCCACCGCTGTGTGGAGACCTGGGCCTTCGTGGCGCCCTGGTCGGGATTTCCCATGAAGGCGCTGGTCGATTACGCCAAGCCGATGTCGGGCGCCAAATATGTGGTGATGAAATCCTGGATGAACACCGAAGTATCGCCGGCGCAAAATCAAGTTTGGGTGCCATGGCCGTATACAGAAGGTTTGACGATCGAAGAAGCCACCAACGATCTCGCCTTCATGGTGACCGGTGCCTATGGCAAACCGCTGCCGAAGCAGAACGGCTCGCCTTTGCGTTTGGCGACGCCGTGGAAATACGGGTTCAAGTCGACCAAGGGCATTCAGCGCTTCATTTTCACCAATGAGCGGCCGAAGACCTATTGGATGGCGCTGGGACCTGACGAATATGGCTTCTGGGCGAATGTGAATCCGCAGGTGCCGCATCCGCGCTGGAGCCAATCGACAGAAGAAATTCTCGGCACCGGCCAGCGCGTTCCGACCCAGCTTTACAACGGCTATGGCGAGCAGGTGGCCTCGCTCTACAGCACGTTGGGCGGCGAACAGCTGTTCATGTAAATCGGTTGCGGAGGCTTAATGCCCCCCCGCGAGGAAGCGTTCCGCTTCCAGCGCCGCCATGCAGCCCATGCCCGCCGCGGTGACAGCCTGACGGAAGACTTTGTCCTTCACGTCGCCGGCCGCGAAGACGCCCGGGATGCTGGTCTTGGTCGAATCGGGCGCTGTGCGGATGTAGCCTTCCTCGTCCATATCGAGCTGCCCGCGGAAGATTTCCGTGGCCGGCACATGGCCGATGGCAATGAACAGCCCATCGGCGGCCAGGAGATCGGACGCGCCAGTCTTCAGATTCTTCACCCGCACGCCGGAAACGATTTTGGGCTCGCCGCTGCCGACGACTTCCTCAACCGCGGAATCCCAGATGATGCGGGTTTTTGGATTCTGTTCGATGCGCATCTGATTGGTCTTGTCGGCCCGCAAGGTATCGCGCCGGTGGACCAGAGTGACCTCCGTCGCGAAATTCGTCAGGAATAGCGCTTCTTCCACCGCCGTGTTGCCGCCGCCCACGACCACCACCTTCTTGCCCTTGAAGAAGAAGCCATCGCAGGTGGCGCAGGCCGACACGCCGAAGCCCTTGAACCGCTCCTCGCTGGGCAGCCCCAGCCATTTGGCCTGCGCCCCTGTGGCGATGATCAGCGCTTCGGTGCTGTAGCGCTTGCCGGAATCGCCGGTCAGGATGAAGGGCCGCCGCGCCAAGTCGGCGCTCGCGATCAGGTCATATTCGACCTTAGTCCCGACATGCTCGGCCTGGGCCTGCATCTGCTCCATCAGCCAGGGGCCCTGAATGGCCTCCTTGAAGCCCGGGTAGTTCTCGACTTCCGTGGTGATGGTGAGCTGCCCGCCCGGCTGGAGGCCTGCCACCATGACCGGTTCGAGCATTGCGCGCGCGGCGTAGATGGCGGCCGTGCACCCGGCGGGACCGCTGCCCAAGATGAGAACTTTGGCGTGCTCAGTGTCGGACATGCAAGTTCCCTAAGGGCGAGGATCGGCCGCCAGATATCGGAAGAAGGCGGCTAAAGGTCAAGCAGCCGCTTTTTTTGCTCACATCTGCGAGAAGATGAAATATTATTGCTGTAAAGAAGGGCCGTGTTTGGCATAGACGGGCTAAGGGACACGGCATGACGCGGCACCAACTTGATTCCATAGACCGCCAGATCCTGGCCGAGCTCCAGGCGGACGGCCGCATGACCAATGTGGAGTTGGCCCGGCGGGTCAAGATTACCGCGCCGCCTTGCCTGCGCCGTGTCCGCGCGCTCGAGAAGGCCGGCTACATCAAGGGTTATCACGCCCAGCTCGATGGCGGGGCCTTGGGGTTCGAGGTTACCGCGTTCGCGTTTGTCGGGCTCTCCAGCCAGGCCGAGGGCGATCTCAAGGCTTTCGAGGAACAGGTTCGCGCCTGGCCGCAAGTGCGGACCTGCCGCATGCTCTCGGGCGAAGTGGATTTCGTGCTGCTCTGCGTCGCGCGCGACCTACCGGATTTTCAGACTTTTGTGACAGAGAAATTGACCGCGGCGAAGAACGTCGCGAGCGTGAAGACAGCCCTGGTCATCCGCACCTCGAAGCAGGAACCGGGTATCCCGCTCGAACCGCGCAGCTAGCTAAGCACGCGCTGGCGTTCACCACGATTGCATTGCGTAGTCGCAAATTTTTCGCGGACCTGCGATCAAGCGGAGCTTGCAACCATCGGAAGATGCGAAACTATTTGTGACAAGACCATTTGCGCTGAAGATGCAGGCCGGCACTGCCGGGTGCGCGCCTTGCACGGCATGCTTTGCGCGGTCTATTTTAACCAAGCTTCCGGCCATCGTTGGAGTTGTGTTTGTTTGATGGCGCGCCCTCGACTTTGATGGAGGTTCCGCACCGGTCGTCGCGGAGGCGGATTCTTGTCTTCAGCTGCGCGTTCATACTCGCTTGCGCGGCGAGCCTTACTTATGTGTACACACGGCCGGCGGAATACCGCGCCGTTGCTCGCCTCGAGATCAAGCCCGCGGGCGTGGTCGCCGAAGCCACCGACGATACCAAATCGCCGGGTTTGCAGAGCGACCCCAAATCGTTTCTGACCGAGGTGCAGGTCCTGACCAGCCGTCCCTTGCTGGAAGAGGTGGTCAAGCGTCTGGGCCGGGAAGGCAAACTTCCAAAGCTCGGGCAGGACCCGGTCGATGCCGTGCAGCGCATGCTCCGCCCGGAACCGGTGGAAGGCACGCAGGTGGTGCAACTCTTCGCCGAAGGCACGCAGCAGGCGCTCGTTTCCGACCTTGTAAACGGAGTTGCCGCGGTTTACCGCGAACGTGTCTCCGATTCCTTCAAGGAGCGCACGGCGAGCACCTCGGCCGATGTCGGCGATGAAGCCCAGAACCTTCACAAGCAGGTCGAGGAAAAGCAACGCGCACTGGATGTGTTTCGCGAGCGCTACGACATCGTTTCCTTGAACCGCAATGAGAACGACGTTCTGGCGAAGATCGAGGGCCTGAACCGCACCTATTCGGAGGCCAACGAGCAAGTCGCCAAGACGGAAGGTCGCCTGCAGGCGCTGAAGCAATCGGCGGCCGAGGGAAAGAACGTTGTCCGCGCCAAGGACGATCCGACGCTCGCCGATATCGAACAGCGCATTTCGGCTCTTCGCGAGCAGCGGCGGGAACTAGAGCGCCGGTTCACCCCGGCCTATCTCGCGCTCGATACCGATGCGACCTCCATGCTGTCGCGCATCGCCGATCTCGAACAGCAATTGAAGGATCGGCGCGCGGCCAGTCAGCAGGGGGCTTTGGTCGAAGCGCAGGATGAATTGTCGACCGCGCAGGCGACGGTAGCTCGCTTGCGCAAGGACATCGACGAGAACCAGAAAGGTGCACGGGAGTTCGCCGCGCGCCTTGCGCAATTCAAGGTAATGCAGGACGACCTCGATCATCTCCAGGGCATGGAGCGGGCGGTGCTCGACCGCTCCACTAAGCTGCAATCGAGCGTTCGCGAGCGGGCGCCGCGCGTGGAACTCCTGGAAGCGGCGGCGCCGAGTCTGGCTCCTTGGCGCCCCGATTATTCGCGCGATGCGGTGATCAGCGTGGCGGGGTCACTTGTCTTTGGACTGCTCGCGACTCTGCTTGGCGAATTCCTGCACGGGCCTGCCCCGGCCCGTTCGATGCTCGTGCATCATTCCCTGGCGCTGCCGTCGATGGAGCGTTATGCGGCGCCGGCATTACGGACGATCAACACGCCTTCGCCCGCCCAACTGGCGCCGCCCGAGCCGCCGCCACGCGAACTCGAGCACACCGAGCTTGCCGCGCTGATCGGGGCTGCTTCGGAGGATTTGCGGCTCGCCGCGGTCGCGCTTCTGATGGGATTAAGCCCGGAGGAAATCGTCGCGCTGCGCTGGGATGAAGTTGATCTTGCGGTCGGGGCGATCGACATCGGAGGCGCCTTCGCCCGGACGATTCCCTTGCAGGAACCGCTCACAACGCTGCTTGAGCAATGCCGTCGCGGCGCTGCCGGATCGGCACCCGTTCTGCACAATGATCGGGGCGATCCCTTGAGGGTCGATGACCTCAATCGGCTCGTGCTCTATGGCGCCTATGATGCGGGCCTCGATCGCCCGTCGGAGGTTACCGCGGGCGCGCTCCGCCACGCCTATCTTGCGTTTCTGTTGCGCCAGGGCATCCGCGCCTCGGATATCGCCCGAATCGCCGGTCACGTACCGGAAGCCGAATTGACGGCCCATATGCAGCAGACATCGGCCCGGCCGCGGCTCCCTTTGGAGCAGATCGACCCCGTCCACCCGGTTTTGCGAAAGCTCGCGGACGGCCTCAACGGCTGATGCTACGCGTCGGGCTGTTTGCTCGGATGGGCGTCGGCGAAAGGCTTCAGCGCGTTGCAGTTCTCCACCACCGCGCGGATTTCCGGATAGGGCGACATATCGGTTTTGAACCGCACCGCCGAAAACACGTGCGACACCAGATTGGCATCGGCAATGGTGGGGCCAGCGCCATAGCAGAAACCCTGCCGGTTCTTGTCGGTGCGCAGCATGGTCTCGATGGCGTCGAATCCCGCCTTGTTCCAGATTTGAATCCAGGCGGCGACGCCTTCGGCATCCTGTTTGTAGGTGTCGCGGATGAAATTGCGGATGCGCAAATTGTTCACCGGATGCATGTCCGACCCGACGATGGCGGCCAACGCCCGGACATGGCAACGGGCGATTGGATCCTTGGGCAGCAAGGGCGGGGTGGGATAGACCTCTTCGAGATATTCGATGATGGCGGAAGATTGGTAGAGCCGGACCCCGTCCACTTCGAGGGTCGGCAGCCCCCGCATTCGGTTGATTTCAGTGTAGGCGGGGGTCAGATGCTCCTCCTTGTTCAGCCGGATCGGGATGTATTCATAGGCAAGTCCCTTGAGATTGAGCACAATTCGGGTGCGATAGGACGTGCTGCTGGCGTGGAAATTATAGAGCTTCATCATGAGCCTAACCCCGAGTTTCCCGGTCTTTTTGCGCCGATTGCCGGTCTGATCAAAGCTTAAATGAATAGTAACCAAAGCTGCACTTGCAAATCAGTCGCATATAGGGTTCCATGCAGCCGTCAAGCACGGAAAATCCATCATGCGTGGAGTTCTTACAGGTTTCTTTGTCGGCGCGCTGATCTCAAGCGCGGCCTTTGCCGCGCCGGCAAGCCAGCCCAAGGCTGCCGATGTGCTGAATGCCTATAGCGACCTTGCCCATGCGATGTATGAGGATTCCTTCTCCACGGCAAAGGCGCTTCAGACGGCCGTGAATGCGTTTCTTGGCGATCCGACGGCCGCCAAGCTTGGCGCCGCGCGCAGCGCCTGGAAGGCGGCGCGAATCCCCTATCTCCAGTCGGAAGGTTTTCGTTTCGGAAACGCCGTCGTCGATGAATGGGAAGGCGAGGTGAATTCCTGGCCGCTGGACGAGGGGCTGATCGATTATGTCGCCGCGTCGTACGGAAAGACTTCGGATGAGAATCCGCTCTATACGCTGAACGTTATTGCCAACAAACAAATCCGCGTCGGCGCAAAACAGCTGAATGCGTCGGTCATCGACAAAAAGCTGCTCCGTCAATTGCAGCATGCCCAGGGTGTGGAAGCCAATGTCGCCACCGGCTATCACGCCATCGAGTTCCTGCTCTGGGGTCAGGACTTGCACGGCACCGGCCCCGGTGCGGGCGAACGGCCGGCCAGCGATTACGATGTCAAAGCCTGCACCCACGGCAATTGCGACCGGCGTGCGCAATATCTGAAAGCGGCGACCGATCTTCTGGTTGATGACATGGCCGTGATGTCTGCCAATTGGGCGGACGGCGGCAAAGCGCGCAAGGAGTTTGCCGCCAAAGGCCAGAACGGCGGTCTATCCACCATCCTCACCGGCATCGGCAGCCTGTCCTATGGCGAGATGGCGGGCGAGCGCATGAAGCTCGGTCTCATCCTGCACGATCCCGAGGAGGAGCAGGACTGTTTCTCCGATAACACCCACAATTCGCATTATTACGACCAGCTCGGCATCACCGAAATCTGGGGCGGCCACTATACGCGCGTGAACGGCGCGGTGGTGCAGGGGCCGAGCTTCCGCGATTACGTCGCCGCGAAAGCACCCGAAATCGCCAAGCGCATGGATGAGAAGCTCGCGGACACGTTGGCGAAGGTCAAAAAGATCAAGGATGCCGGTGATTCCGGCAAGATGGCCTATGACCAGATGATCGCCAAGGGCAATACGGCCGGCAATCAGATGGTGCAGGACGCCATCGACGCCTTGATCGCGCAAACCCGTGCCGACGAAGCCGTGGTCGCTGCGATGGGTCTCAAGATTTCGCTCGAAGGATCGGACAGCCTCGACAATCCATCCTCCGTTACGCGATGATAGCTTGATGGATGACGATCGCCCGGCGATCACGCGCCGCGCCCTGGTCGTGGGCGGAAGTGCTCTAACTGCGGCAATGCTCGCCGGCTGCGGGCCGCGTTCGACTGAATCCTCAGCGTCGTCTTTGTCTGCCGGCCGGTTGCGCGAAATGCGGATCGGCGGAACACCCTTCGAACTGACCGCCGGGGAACAATCTCTGACCCTTGGTGCCGATATGGGACCGACGCCGGCGTGGCTCTATAGCGATGCGCCGTTCCCGGTGTACCGGCTGCGGCTGGGCGAGAGCGTGAATGCGCGATTGACCAATCGCTTGAGGGAACACACCTCCATTCATTGGCACGGTGTGCGCGGGCCGAACGCGATGGACGGTGTCCCCTATGTGACTCAGATGCCAGTTCAGCCGGACGAGCGCTTTACCTACCGGATTACCCCACCAGACCCCGGTACCTATTTCTTCCATCCCCATTGCAACACGGCCGAGCAGTTGGGGCGCGGGCTTGCTGGCGTTTTGATCGTGGAGGACGACCTCCAGTTCGACGACGATGTTGTCTGTGTCCTGAAGGATTGGCGCGTTGGAAAGGATGGGAAGTTTCTTCCCTTCATCACGCCCGAGGGCGCGAGCCGCGGCGGTACCTTCGGCACGCTGCGGACGGTGAATGGCTTGTCCACGCCGGATATCGCCGTTCCGGCGGGCGCCAATATCCGTCTGCGTATTCTCAATCTGGATTCCACGCGCGTGAGCGATATCGGCGTCCAGGGCGCGGAAGGGTCGTTGATTGCGGTTGACGGCAACGCGTTGGCCCCTTTTGCCTTGGAGACCTGGCGATTGGGTCCGGCGATGCGCATGGATGTCTCGCTGCGAACGCCAGCGGCCGGCGGCAAAATCAGCCTGATCGATTATTTTGCTGCCGAACCCGTCACGCTGGCGACGCTGGTGGCGCAGGGCGCAGGAGGCAGCGACAAGCCGATGCCGGCTTTAGCTTTGGCCAAGTTCCCCGAACCCGATCTTGCCAAAGCCGAAGCACACGAATTGAAGCTGTCGGCCTCAGCCGCGCCCAGCGATTACGCCGGTCTTGCGCCCATTCAGCTGCCGGACGGACGGCGAATCGATCTTCTCGATTCGCTCTGCTCCACCGCGCGAACGCTTTGGGCGATCGATGGAAAGCCC
>DATLVC010000323.1:0-14801 GCA_035577685.1 Micropepsaceae bacterium
GAGAGACGGCGCATCGGCGCGGTCTGACTTGCGACACGGGCGCGATGCATCGGCTCCAGCGTTGCGCGCAATGCCTCGGTCGCCGCCGCGTCGATGGCAAGCGTCTCGGGGTTCAGCACCACGCCGTAATAATCGCGCGCAGCAGCAGGCGTAACGTAACCCTGCCGCACATCGGTCTGCACTTCGCTGGGCGGCCGCTCCAAGGGCGAGCCGAATCCGCCGCCGCCGCCGGACCGCAGGGCATAGGCATCGCCGCGCTTCAATGGCGCCGTCAGCACCTTGGCGTTTACGCGCCCCTTATCCCATTCGCCGTCGCGCCGCAGCAGCACCTCGTTGCCGGTGGCTTCGAGGCCGCCCATCAGACCCCAAGGCAGGCAATGCGCCCGGTCGATGCTCGCATTCAGCGTCATGTCGGTGAGCGCGCGTATGACGGTCTCACAACCCAACCCACCACGATGACGGCCGGGGCCGCCGGAATCGGGGATCAGCGCATAGCGTTCGACCAGCAGCGGATATTTGGTTTCGAGCTGCTCGCGCGGCGAATTATGCGTGTCGCCGTCGTTCAGGCAGACCGTGCCGGACATGCCGTCCTCGCGCATTTTCGCACCCCAGCCGCCACCGAGCGGCCCCATATGGGCGAGGAAGAATTTGCCGTCCTTCGGATCGATGCCATGCAACAGCGACACGCAGAGGTCGGCGTGATGGCCGGCGATGGTCTGCTCCGGAATGGCGGGAGTCAGAGCCTTGAACACGGTGTCGATGACCGTCATGGGAAATGTCATCCACCAACGCATTGGCGCAGGCCGCGTAGCCGAAACCACGCGCCCCGGCGGCACGATGGTGGTGAGATTGCGGAACGAGCCGTCGTTGATGGGATAGTCGGTGGGCGAGGTCAGACATTTGAACGCGACCTGCGCGCATCCGTGCCCCGTGGTGATGCCTGAATTGTAGAACCCGCGCACCTGCTTCGACACGTCGGTCAGATCGATGGTCATCTCATCGCCACTGACGGTCACGCGCAATTTGATCGGGATGGGTCGGCCGATAGCGATGCCGTCGTCGTCCATGAAGGATTCCGCGTCATAGACGCCATCGGGAATGGCGCGGGTGCGCGCGCGCGCAGCTTTCTCCGATTGGTCCATGATGGCGGCAATGGCGCCCAACACTTCGGGGCGGCCGTAGCGGTTCACCAATTCCAGGAAGCGCCGCTCGCCGGTTTTCACCGCCGTGATCTGCGCCCGCAGATCGCCCATGGCGCGCTCGGGGATGCGCACATTCATGCGGATGATGTCGACCAGGTCCTGATTGACCACGCCGCGCTTGGCGTATTTGACAATCGGCACCTGCAAGCCTTCGGAGAAAATATCCGTGGTGATGCCGCCGAGCTGGCCGCCAACATCCTGCCAATGCGCCATGCAGCAGGAAAATCCTATCAGCGCGCCGTCGTGGAAAATCGGCAGGCTGAACGTCATATGGTTGAGATGGCTGCCGGTGATATAGGCGTCGTTGGTGAGCAAGATGTCGCCGGGCTCGATGCCGTCGCGGCCGAAATGTTTCAGCTTCGCCTTGATGGTTTCCGCCATGCCGCGGATGAACGTAGGAAGCCCGAGCCCTATCGACACCGTTTCGCCTTCAGCGGTGAAAAGTCCGACCGTGAAATCCAGCGCCTCATAGATGATCATGTTGTAGGCGGTGCGCATCAGATTGGTCTTCATCTCTTCGGTGACGGCGATGACACCGTTGCGCACGATCTCGATAAGGACGGGGGACACGGAGGAAGCGCGCATTTACGGGGTTCCCACGGCGATGATGAGGTCGCCGATTGCATCCACGGTCAGCATGTCACCCGGCATCAGAACGGTTGTGGACGCATGTTCCTCGATCAATGCCGGGCCGGCAATGCGGTTGCCGGAAAGAAGCGCCGCACGGTCGAAAACTGGTGTGTCGATGAATTGCCCGGCAAAATAAGCAGACCGCGTGCCCCGGCGCGCGGATGGAGTTGGCGCATGGCCGCCCGTGTCGATGCGTTCGAATTCCGGCTTGGCCAGCACGCCGGTCACCGCCGTCCGCAGGCTTGCAATTTCCGCGAGCTCTGAGGGCGCCGATGTGCCATAGCGCTGTTCATGTTCCGCGTCGAACAGGCCCTTGATGGCATCGCGATTCCCGCTCGCGAACAATTCCATCGGCACAGGGATGGTGACGAGGTGTTCCTGGCCGACATAGCGCATGTCGAGCGCGCGAGCGATCTTCACCTCGGCCACATTCACCCGCGCCTCTTTAATGGCGCGACGTCCCTCCGCTTCGAGCGCATCGAAAATTTCCTCGAATGTAGCGAAATCGAGATCGGCAAGCTTGGTGAAGCGCGTGCGTACATAATCGTAGCGCAGATCGGAAAACAGCATGCCGGTGGCGGAGAAATGGCCGGGCGCGCTGGGGATAGCGACGCGCGTGATGCCGAGCTCCCGCGCCACAGCGGTGGCATGCAGCGGCCCCGCGCCGCCATAGGCGACCAGCACGAAATTTCCCACATCCAGCCCACGCGCCGTGGTCACGCCCTTCACGGCGTAGGACATTTTGGTCACCGCAATGTCGATAACGCCGGACGCCGCCTCCACGATGCTCATGCCGAGCGGCGCGGCCACATGCGCATAGAGCGCGCGCTCGGCGTTTCCCACATCCAGCCGCATCTCGCCGCCGAGAAAGCGATCCGCACCGAGCCGGCCCAAAATGAGATTGGCATCGGTGACGGTGGGCGCGGCTCCACCGAGTCCGTAACAGGCGGGGCCCGGCACGGCGCCCGCGCTTTCCGGCCCGACATGCAGCGCGCCATTTTCGGCAACGCGCGCGAGCGATCCGCCGCCGGTTCCGACTTCGAAGATATCGATCATAGGAATCTGAATCGGCAATGCCTTCTCATAGCCGCCGATCAGTGCGGCGCCCGTGGTCAGCACGTGACCGTCCAAGATCACGCCAGCCTTCGCGGTGGTGCCCCCCATATCGAACGCGATGGCATTGGCGATTCCCGTCTCGCGGCAAACAGCCTGCGTTGCGATCACGCCTGAGGCGGGTCCGGATTCCAGCATGCGGACGCATTGCTCGCGCGCTTGGTGCATTTCGAACAGACCACCGGTCGATTGCACGACCAGGAAGGCGCCGCCGAAGCCTGCGCGCGTCAGATGATCGCCGATCTCGCCCAGATAACGCGCCACGCGCGGGCCGATATAGGCGTTAGCCGCCACCGTGGAGCTGCGTTCGAACTCGCGATATTCCTGCGACAATTCGTGAGAGGTGGTGACGAAAACACCCGGCAGCGCCTTTTGCAGAATCGCTTTGGCGCGGAGCTCATGGGTCGGGTTGCGATAACAATGCAGAAACAGCACCGCCACCGCCTCGATGCGTTCGTGCTTCAGCGTTTCGGCGAGCCCAGCGATTTCCGTTTCATCCAGGGGCTTCAGCACGTCACCGCTAGCGAGCAGGCGTTCTTGCACCTCGTAGCGATGTTCGCGCGGCACCAGCGGCTGGTGCTTGCTGAAGAACAGATTATAGGAATCCGGCCGGTTCACGCGGCCGATTTCGTAGATGTCGCGGAATCCTTCCGTGATGAGGAGCGCGGTTTTCGCACCGGTGCGTTCCAGGATGGTGTTGATGGCAATTGTCGAGCCGTGGAGGAACAGGCCGGCATCGGCGAATGTCGTTGCTGTCTTGGCGACGCCTGCTTCGATACCGTCTACCAGCGCGTCGGGCGTGGACAGCGTTTTGCCCAGCAGCAATCGTCCGCTTGCCTCATCGAAGGCGGCAATATCGGTGAAGGTGCCCCCGATATCGGCGGCAAGCCTTAATTTTTCCGGCTTCGTCATGGGCGGGCGATCATTGCGAACCGATGTGAGGTATCACGCGGAAAGACGTTTTCCCAGACGAAGAAGCCGCCGGGCTTTGGGCCCGTTCACGAGTGGGTGTTCACCAAGGATTTTCGACGCGCTTGATTTGAATCAAAATTTCTCAATCTGCCGCTTGATAATTAAGGCCATGGCCGAGCGCTATTACCGTTATCAAATCGAGACCTGCGCCGACTATGTGCCGCGGGAGCCATCCTTGGGCGACGAGGCCCTAGTGCTCCGGCGGCTGGCGGCGCGGTACGCCTTGCTCACAGAGGGTGTTTCCGATCCCTCTCTGGTCGACGAGATATCCCGCTATGCCTGCGAGTTGGAAGAGCGCGCAGGTCTTCTCGAACGGTCGGAATCGTCAAATCCCTGTTTTTCGTGCCTGAGCCGGATGTGCTTTTTGCGCCGCGTGAGTTTGATCGAATCGCTGATCCAGGAATTGGCGCTTATCAGGCCCGCCTAGCGCGCGTTTACGGCGCCGATTTTTCCGCCTGCGCCGCAAGCCTCACGATCGCGGGCGGTGAGGCATAGATCTCCTTGATAAGAGTCTCAACCTCCTGCCCCGAAACCGGCCGCACTTCGAGATCGAGCCGCTTTGTCTCGGCGAGGAATTGCGGGTCTTTCATCGTGGCGTCGAAGCCCGCTCGCAGGGCGGCGAGGCGGTCGGCCGGCACGCCGGGCGGCGCCGCGAAGGGGCGCGCAATCGACTGGCGCGAGGCGATCAGCTTCAGTGCCGCCTTGTTCTCCGGCGTCGTCGGCAAATCCATGATCAGCGGCACATTGGGCAGGTCTTCGTGCTTCTGCAGCGCCAATTGCAGCACGATGTTGATCTTCTTGCCATCCAACAGGGGCTTGCTTTGGCTCAGGAGGCTGCTCCAGGACCAGCCGCAGCGTCCCGTCACTTCGCCCCGCTCCATGCCAAGATTGATGTCCGCACCACCGCCGGAATAGCCGGTGACCACTTTCGTGGGCAAATGGAACAAATTGCGCAGCACGGTCGGGAAGATTTCGCTGTCCGCGCCGGCGGCAGATGCGCCGATGATGGTGGGCTTCTTCTGGACATCGTCCCAGGTTTTGATGCCGCTGGTGGCCCAGAAGGCGCAGATCGAGACCTCGTTGGATACGCTGCCGATCCAGGAAAATTTCGCCGCCTCGAACTGGGTTCCTTGCGCGTGGCCGAGCAAGGGCTCGATCACCAGCCCACGCGCGAACGTGCCCATCACGGTGCCGTCCTTGCGCGCGACATTGTAGAGATAGTTCATCGCCTTCACGCCGCCCGCGCCGGGCATGTTCTGGGGCACAAGCGTCGGATTGCCGGGAATGTGCCGGCCCATATAGCGCGCCAGCGTGCGGGCGTAGAGGTCGTAGCCGCCGCCGGGACCGAACCCGACCAGGACCTGGATCGTCTTGCCCTTGTAGAAATCGGCCACCGCGTCGGCTGCCTGCGCGGGTGCGGTCGATGCCGCGGCAAGCGCTCCTGTCGCCGAAAGCCACACAAAAAACCGGTTCAAGGGACCCATCGCAATACCCTGTCGACTACGCAACCCATGCGCCATCAGAGTGCTCTGAACCGGCCGCGCAAGGCAACAGGGGCCGCAAATTGCCGGGACGCGCAGAATTGGGTTAGGCTTTCCGCAAGACCGGTTTATCCGCGGAAACCCCCGCGAGGAGAAGACCGATGCCGAAGCATTGGCGAATGCTCGCCGCTGCTATCGCTCTGTTATCTCCGGCGTCTGCCTTCGCCGCCGATAGCGGCATGTTCAAGGGGAAGACGATCACCTACATCGTCGCGACCTCGCCCGGCGGCGGTTACGACACCTATGGCCGGCTGATCGCGCGCTATTTGCAGAAACATCTCACCGGCTCGCGCGTCATCGTGAAAAATGTTCCGGGCGCGGGCAACATCATCGGCGCGAACGAAATCTACGCCGCCAGGCCCGACGGGCTCACCATGGGAATGTTCAACACCGGGCTCATCTACGACCAGCTCATCCATCGCGATGGGGTGCAGTTCGATCTGACGAAATTCTCCTGGATCGGCAAGGCCGCCTCGGAAGGGCGCGCGCTTCTTATTTCAAAGGCCTCGGGCATCAAGAGCTTCGACGATATGCTGAAAGCCAAAGCCCCCATCAAATTCGCGGCGTCCGGGATCGGGGCGGCCTCTTACAACGACACGCGCATCCTGGCCGATGCGCTTCACCTGAACGTGCAGATTGTGAACGGCTTCACCGGCAATGAAGGCGAGATGAGCATGCTGCGCGGCGAAGTCGCGGCCGAGGTCGGTACGGTCGATGCGCTGGAGCAATTCGTCAAGAACGGCCACGGTTATTTCGGGTTGGCCCTTTCCGGCAGGCCCGATACGCTTCCGGGCGTGCCGCGCGCGGCGGCTTACATCAAAGACGAGCGTGGCAAGAGAATGCTGGCGCTGTTGCAGGCGCTTTCGGAGATGGGCCGGCTCACCGCGGGCCCGCCCGGCATTCCCGCTGATGTGCTCGCGGCCGAGCGTCAGGCGCTCACCACTGCGGTAAAAGACCCGCAATTTCTCGCAGATGCGAAGAAATTGAATCTACCGATCGATTACCTGCCCGGCGACGCGGTCGAATCACGCATCAAAAGTGCGCTCGCCCAGCCGCCGGAAACGATCGAGACTCTCAAGCGCGTTGCCGGCGGCGGGTAGGAACCGTTCAGCCGTAGCAGGTGCTGCAGCCAAACATCTGGTAGGCGATGAGTGCTGCGAACGCGACGACGGCGATTCCGATCAGGATCATTTGAACGCTGATCCCGCTGGCTTTCTTGGCATTCGAATTGTTTTGATTCTGCACGATGTCTGACACAGCCGATCTCCCGAGTAAGCAATTTGCTGAGTGACAGACTAGCGAATGGCCAAGGCGCCGTTTTGATCTGGATCAAACGCGCGGTCGCGCGCCGGCTGCCGGCGAGGTGCAAAAATGCCGCACCACTGCTTACCGAAGATTACTTCGGAGTCGGCTTCTCGTGTTCTTCCAACGCATCGGCCAAGGCCGACATCGTCTTGTTCATCGCGACATACCAGCGATGCACATCCTCAGCCAGTTCCGCATTTCTGTTCGCCTGGCTTGCCAGCCTGCGATAAGGGGAAATTGTTTCGCGCCCGTCGCCGTCCGCGAGCAGATTGACTCGCCGGATTCTGTGTGGCTCGGTCCGTATCGTGGTGGCCGGTTCGGTTTTTGAGGTCCCGCCGGCGTCAGTAACGGGGGCTTCGCTGGCGCCTTCCGGAGACACGGACATCGACGGCAGCGAGCCCTCGCTGACCTGGTAGCCATGCTCGAGGGCGGCCACTTTCGCCTCAAGGTCAGCGGCGTAAGCTCGCAGGTTTGCGATTACATTGGCATCGATCGCGATCTCAGCCAAAGCTTCAGCGCCGCGCGCCCGTGTGCGCAGCGCGTTGATTTCTTTTCGGAGGTTTTTGTCCTCCATTTTGTCCAACCACACCCCCACCAACGCAGTCACGCTATCAAATTGCACGCTCAGCGTGTATAAAAATCATGTACCAAAATGTACGGAAGAATCAGCTATCATCTGGCGCGCGTAGGGTGATGCCCTAAGCTGTCGCAGGTTTTTATCCTACAAAAAGGCAGCTACATCACGTCGCCGGGTTCTTCGCCATCCACCGCCGGCCCCGCGTAGAACTCCGGCTTCATGCGATTCTCCAGGCCTTCGGCTTTCAGGGCCTCGGTGAATTCGATGCGGATGTTCGGGTCTTCCATGTAATAGGGGATAGCCGCGCCACCCTTCTTGATGTCGATGGCTCCGGCATCGATCATGGCCTCGCCCGGGCGGCCCGCTTTGCGCGAGCGCTGGTTGTTCGGCCCGTGCCAGGCCGAGACGCGCAGGCCCTCCTTGCCGATTCCGAAATGCTGGTGGAACCAGTCCCCGCTCATCGGCGCCGCCGAGACGATGCCGCCATATTCGTAGTCCTGACGCAAAATCTTGTCCGCCTGGCCGTCCTTCCAGGGTGTCATGCCGATATCGGCAGGCCAGGTATAGGTGTAGCCCTTGCCCTTCACGCAGAGCAGGACCGCGGCCGACATGTGTTTGTGCGCCTTGGAGTACCGCCCGGTCTCGTGGTGTCCGATCCAGAGATAAAAGCGGTTACCTGCCATATTGGGCTCGACGCGCCGGTAGCCGGGCGAGCGGCGATTGTCCAAAGGCAGTTGCGTGTTGATGATGTCGGGAATGAGATTGGTGCGCCGCATGGCGAGTCCGCGCACCGGATCGGGCTCCAGATCATCCCTAGGCTTGAAATAATCGTCGGCCCCGGAGAACCGGTCAGTGAAGGCGTAGGGGCAATTGAAAATGAAATCCATATTGTCGATGACGTTCATCACGTTCGGCGCGGTCGTGCCGCAATAGAGCAAAGCGGGCGTGCTGCCGGCATTGATGAAGCGGTGGCTGGTGTTCAGCGGAATGGAGAACAGCGAGCCCTTCTGCCATTCGAAGGCGTGGCGCTTGGTCTGGCCGTCCTGCCACACTTCGGTGGTGCCACGGCCCTCGATAACGAACACCACTTTCTCATAGAGATGCTTGTCGGTGTTGAGAGCGCTGGCGCCCGGCACTTCCACGACATAGGAGCCCCATAGCCCCTCGGTGCCGAAAAGCTGGATATAGGAGCCGCGCCCGCCCAGCCTTTTCCAATCGCCCAGCGGCAGGTCCTGCATCCGCCGTGCGCCGATGCTGCGATAGATCGGGATGCCCTCGCTCTCCATGAAGCGGTCATAGGGCATGGCCGCCCGTTTGAAGCTGCCAAAGCCGGCATTCTCGCCCGCTTTGGGCTCATGCCAATGGGTGCGGTCGGTGACATCGTGCATGCGCGAATCCTTCGATGCGAACGGGTGCGAAGCAACGCCGCCAAGCCCCCTGTTTCGACAAGCTCAGCATGAGGGCCTCACCCTGAGCTTGTCGAAGGACGAGGCCCGCTGAATCAGGCGTGATAGCCCATGGCGGAATGGGCCGTCGCCTGCACATGCGTGTTGACCAGTTCGAGCGGTGAGGCGGTCTCTTCCAGCATGCCCCAGCTCTTCAGCCAGTCATAGGTGCGCTGCATCTCGTCCAGCGGAATGGGCGCTGGATCGCACACCACGATACGGCTTTCACGGATGTCGTCGGGTTTCAACGTGCCGATCTCCGGGTCCTTGGGCGTGTGATAGTCGATGAAATAATGGAGATAGGCGCGTTTATTCGCGTTGATGCGTTTGACCGCTTCGCGCACGGCGCGGTTAAAGGCGCCATAGGTTTCTGCGTCCACCCGGTCGGATGCCACTTCGGTGCCGTGATAGAACGCTGAAGCGATGGTGCGGCAGCCCTTCTTCTCCGCGAGCGTGATGTAAGGCTCGGTCAGGGTGGTGGCTTCCAGCTCGCCCTTCATCATGGAATCGAAGCGGAAGCGCGAGCCGTTGGGCGCCCGGCACACCTTGATCAGGTCGCGCGGCAGAAACCCTTCCAGCAGGTGTAGTGCGAGATAATGGGTACCGAAATAGAAGGGCACCCCGACATTGCGGCCGGCCAGCTGCTGGGCGGTGTAGACCGGTGAATCGGGCCGTACCACGATAGCCGCATAGGTAACGATGCCCCGGCGGCCCAACTGCCGCGAGCCGACGCCGGTGTCCTGCACGCGGCAGTAATTGCCCCACTCGCAGGCGTTGTACATGTCCGCCTGACCCTGCTCCAAAAGCCGGCCATGGCTGGAGAACGGGTTCAGGCCTTTCTGGCTGGTGATGCTGGTATCGGTTTTCTTCTCGACGCCTTTTTCCCGGTCGGCCCATTCGACGGCGAGGCCCTCTTTCTCGAACAGGCCTTCATCATAGGCGACCAGTTCCGGCAGCCCTTGGAAGGGGGCCGTCGTCTCCAGGACAAGCTTCTTCATGGTCTACTCCTCGTTGCGAATACCACAGGCGATCCGCATCGGCGCTTTTTCGAAAAGGCGCGGCGATCAGCCTGAAAAATCTCATATTACGAAGAATTTATGCCCAACCCTCCGACCCGTCAAACCGCTCACGAGCGTTGAAACCTGCCGCAGCGCCGGCTTCGTAAAGCCGCCTCTCGGGTTGCCCATCAAGCACTCTTGGATGAGGGCGTTGCTCCGGTGTAGCCTCCCCAAAACGGTCGAAAATGAGCGTGTGAGGAACCAGTGGCGCAGCCGAAAATCATAGACATCGCCGAAGTCGTCGAAACCCAGGAAAAGGGAATTTTCCCCGCCGCCATCTTCCTGATGTGCTGCCTGGTCATGCTGGTCGACGGCTTCAATCAGCAATCCCTCAATTATGCCGCGCCCGCGATCATCAAGGACTGGGGCATCAACCGCGCGCTCATGACGCCGGTGTTCGACATCAACATCTTCGGCTGGATGCTGGGCTCCATCGGATTTTCCATGCTCGCCGACCGCATCGGGCGGCGGAATTCGATCCTTCTGGCGGTCTTCATCTTCGGCATATTCACAACGGCGATGCCGCTTGCCACCAATCTGGTGCAGCTCTCGCTGATCCGGTTCATTTCCGCGCTCGGCATTGGTGGCGGCATGCCGATGGCGATCTCGCTTCTGGCCGATTATGCGCAAACCAAGAACCGCGGGCTGATGGTGACGCTGCTGTATCTCGGCTATACCGGCGGTTCCTCCGGCGGCGGGTTTCTGGCCGCCGCGCTGACGCCCCATTATGGCTGGAAATCCGTCTTCCTCGTGGGTGGCCTGGTCAGCCTCGGAATCGGCGTCGTGCTGCTGGTGGCTCTGCCCGAATCGGTTCGTTATCTGGTCCTCCGGCACGGCTCGAAGGAGCGAATCCTCAGCTACGCCCGCAAGCTCAAGCCCTCGGCCAATTTTGCTGCCGACACGGAATTCACGATCCAGGAGACCGCCCGGAAAGGCGTGCCGGTGAAGCATCTCTTCACCGAAGGCCGCACCGCGATGACGGTGTTCCTATGGTTCGCGCTGGGCTTTTCCTTTGTGACGCATTTCTTCCTGTCGGCTTGGCTCGCGACTCTGCTGTCCGAATATTCCAATCTGATGACCATTCCGACGGCACAGATGACCTCCGCTTTGTTCCAGGCGGGGGCCGGCTTCGCCTTCGGTGTCGGCTACATGCTCGACAAACGCGGCATCTCCGCAATCACCTGGATCTTGTTGCTCGGAGCCATCCCCGTGGCCGCTCTCGGCCTATTGGGCAGCGGCACCGCGATGATGATGGCGCTGGCGCTGGTGGCCGGCATATTGGTGCTCGGCGGCGGTATCGGCCTGAACGCGGTCTCCAGCATGGTCTACCCGACCTTCATCCGCTCCACGGGCACGGGTTCGGCTTTTGCCGCGGCCCGTATCGGCGCGCTCTTGGGCCCCGCGATTGCCGGCTATCTGATCTATGTGGAGACGCCGCTGCCCTTGATCTTCCTGGCCGGTGCGCTCCCCATGCTCGCCGCCGCGGCGACGAGCTTCATGCTGGAGCGATCCATGACCCCTGCCGCCCAGCGCGAGATGGCGTCGCGCTCCGCACTCGCGCGGCACTAGGCATGGACAAACTCAAGAAGCTGCTCGCCGATGCCGGCCGCGTGCTGGCGCATGAGAAGCAGGGCGATTATGTCGCCGGCCATGTGAGCCTGCGTTTGCCCGACGATCCCAACCTGTTCCTGATGAAGCCCGCCGGCATCGGGCTCGAGGAGATGACGGACGAGAACATCATCGTCGTCGACATCGAAGGCAACAAGGTGTCGGGTGGCGGCGGCCGCCACAATGAGGTGTTCATCCATTCCGAGGTGCTGCGGGCGCGGCCCGATTGCAATGCGGTGATCCACACGCACGCGGTCTATGCGGTGGCGTTCTCTTCGCTCGGCAAGCCGTTGCAGGCGGTCTCGAACGATGGGGCGTTTTTCGCCAATGGCCTGCCGGTGTTCGACGAAACCACCGAGCTGATCATCAATCAGAGCCGCGGCAAAGCTGTCGCACGCGATCTCGGGCAGCACTGCGCACTGTTGCTGCGCAATCACGGCATCGTCACCACGGCCGCCTCGATGGAAGAAGCCGTGTGGCTTGCGCTTAAACTCAATCAAGCCTGCGAAGTGCAGCTGATGGCGGAATGGGCAGGCGGCGCCAAATTGGTCGGCGATCCGCAGCAGGCGAAAGTCAAAGGCGCCTACGCTGCGCGTCCCGACATCTTCACCGGCGTGTTCAATTACGTGCTGCGGCGCTGTCGGCAGTGAAGACGCCTGTCCTGATCGTAGGCGCGGGGCCGGTGGGTCTTGCCCTCGCCGGCGATCTTGGGTGGCGCGGCATTCCCTGCACACTGATCGAAAAATCCGACGGCACTATCACCCAGCCCAAGATGGATCTGGTCGGCGTCCGCACTATGGAATTTTGCCGCCGCTGGGGCATTGCCGATTGGGTACGCCAATGTCCCTATCCGCGCGATTATAGGCAGGACTACATCTGGGTCTCCGCGGTCACCGGTTATGAGTTCGGGCGCGAACCATTCCCCACGTTGGCGGGGGAGCCATGCCCGCTGCAAAGCCCCGAAAAGCGTGAGCGCTGCCCGCAGGATATGTTCGATCCCATCCTCGCGCGGTTCGCGCGGAGTTTTCCGCATGTGACGCTTCGCTATGGCGAGGAGCTGACCGGCTTCGAGCAGGACGAAACCGGCGTGCGTGCGCGTATAACAACGGCGGGCGGCGAGGAGACCATCGAGGCCGATTACCTGATCGGCACGGATGGCGCGGCTAGCACGGTGCGCAGCAAGCTCGATATTCCGATGAGCGGCAATCCGGCGCTGACCTACACCACCAACGCGATCTTCCGTTGTCCCGGTTTCAACACGCTGCATGACAAGGGCGAATTCTATCGCTTCATCGTCATCCGCCCAGAAGGCACCTTCGCCACCATCGTCGCGATCAACGGCCGCGACCGCTTCCGCTTTTCCATCGTCGGGTCCGAAGAGAAACGCAAGCACAGCGAAGCGGAAATCCGCGCCGCCATCGTCACCGCGGTCGGCCGCGATTTCGATTTCGAGGTGCTGTCCATCATGCCCTGGGTCCGCCGCGAGTTGGTGGCCGATTCTTACGGGACGAGCCGCGTCTTCATCGCAGGTGACGCCGCGCATCTGACGTCGCCGACGGGGGGCTTCGGCATGAATATGGGCATCCAGGACGCGGTCGATCTGGGCTGGAAATTGGAAGCCGCACTGCGCGGCTGGGGCGGGGCGCATCTGCTTCAATCCTATGAGACGGAGCGCCGCCCCGTGGCCATCCGCAATGTGCGCGAGGCGAGCGGCAATCTGCGCCGCATGCTGACGCCCCGCGCCGCCAAGCCGCCGCCGGAGGCGTTCGAACCCGGCGACGCGGGAAACCGCGCGCGGGAGAGTTTCGGCCGCGCCTACACCGAGATGATGCGCCGCGAATGGTTCTCTATCGGCATTCATCTTGGCTATCGCTACGAGGGCTCACCCCTGATCGTGGCCGATGGTACGCCGGAGCCGCCCGATACCGTCACGGACTATGAGCAGACCGCGCGGCCCGGCCATCGCGCGCCGCATGCCTGGCTTGGCGATGGCCGTTCGACTCTCGATCTGTTCGGCCGCGGTTTCGTGTTGCTGCGCTTGGGTGACGATCCACCCAACACAAATGCGCTTGTTCACGCAGCGAACGCCGCCGGCGTGCCGCTTGAAATCTTCGACATCGCGAGTCCCGATATCGCGGCGCTGTATGAAAATCGGCTGGTCCTCGTGCGTCCCGATGGGATGGTCGCTTGGCGCGCCAACGCGCTGCCTGCTGAGCCCGGTGATATTGTCGATGCCGTGCGCGGCGCCTAGCCCGGAAAATATCTAGCGCCCCGGAACGCAGCCATAGCCTGTGCAGGGAGCGACCCCATAGGGGTTGGGCCCATAGGGATTAGCCCCGTAGGGATACGCCCCATACGGACCGGTTCCGTAAGGTGTGGGCGGCGGAGGCGGTGTCCCATCCCGATACGGATTTCCTGGTGCGCCGTAAGGCCGCCCATAGGGTGGCGGAACATTGCCCGGCTGCGCCGGCGCGGCGACTGAGGATGGTGCGTTTGGCACTGCGCCCGCCATGGGGGCGGCCGGCGCTCCACCAAAGGTCCAGCCGGTCTGGAAAACCTGCTTGTTTTCCCCAAGCAAAGCGTAGAGGCGGTTTTGCACGAATTCCTGCGCATTGGCCAACGGCATGTTGCTGCACACCACGGTGCCTTTGTACGCATATTTCTGCGCGAGAAAATCCGTGAAGGCTTTGGTCCGACCCTGATTGGCCAGCGGACCCGTCGTCTCGAAGACATCGCTCAGATAGACGGCGGGTTGGTCGTTTGCCGAAGAGCAGACCGTGTAAAGACTCGTCCCGGTCTGCGCGAGGGCGGAACCAGTGGCGCAAACTGTCCAGGCAATCATGGCCGCAGGAATTGCAGTTCGGGCTGTCATGCCGATCCCCCTCATGCGCGGATAACATTCAAGCATCGCCGAAACCCTACCACATTTCGGGGCAGATGCGTCGCGCCGAATCGCAGTTTGGACGCATTTCCGGCGGTTTGCGCCGCAGGATGAACTTTCCCTGCGCAAGGCGATCCGGCACACTCCTGCCATGCCGCAAGCCACAGACCTCGCAAATTCCGGAAGCTTGGATGAGCTGTACGCGCAGCTGAAACCGATGAATGTCGGACCCGGCTGGAACAAGCCGACGCCTTCGCTCTGGGAAAGCCCGCGCAAGACGTTCGTGCCGGCCCATTGGCGTTACCGGGAAGCGAAGGCAGCGCTCGATGCCGCGGGACGGCTGATCAATACCGAGCTGGCCGAGCGGCGCAATCTGATCCTGTTCAATCCGGTCCCGGGCAATGATTACGCCACGACGCGCACCTTGCTCGCCGCTTACCAGATGATCCTGCCGGGCGAGAAAGCGCGC
>DATLVC010000324.1:0-5466 GCA_035577685.1 Micropepsaceae bacterium
CTCTACGCCCGCCTGGTGGTGACATTGCCCGAAACGCCTGATCCTAAGCTTGATGATTTCGTCAAGAGCTGGAACACCGAGTACGATCCACGGGTGAAGCTGCGATAAACGTCCCTCTTAAAGGGTGGAGTTTTGGTGCACCCCTCCGCTATAGGATGCCGGGGGACAGAGAGGGTTAGTATGACAAATACCGGGATTATGGCAGGCAAACGCGGTCTCATTATGGGGGTCGCGAATGATCGCTCGATCGCCTGGGGCATCGCCCAGTCGCTTGCCGCCCACGGCGCAGAACTCGCCTTCACCTATCAAGGAGACACGTTCAAGAAACGCGTGGTGCCGCTTGTCGAGGCTCTCAATCCGGTGGCACTGATTGATTGCGATGTTTCGGTTCCCGCCTCAATCGATGCGGCGTTCGCTGAACTGGCGAGGATATGGGGCAGGCTGGATTTTCTGGTCCACGCCATCGCCTTCTCCGACAAGGACCAACTCAAGGGCCGTTATGTCGACACCACGGCCGAAAATTTCACCATGACGATGAACATCTCCTGCTATTCGTTCACGGCCGTTGCTAACCGCGCCGAGAAGATGATGACGAACGGGGGAAGCCTTCTTACCCTCACCTATTACGGCGCCGAAAAAGTGATGCCACATTACAATGTAATGGGCGTGGCTAAAGCAGCGTTGGAAGCGAGTGTGCGTTATCTTGCCGAAGACCTTGGCAAGAAGAACATCCGCGTGAATGCACTTTCGGCGGGACCAATCCGGACTCTGGCGGCGTCGGGCGTCGGTGATTTCCGCTACATCCTGAAATGGAACGAACTGAATGCCCCGCTGCGGCGGACTGTATCGACCAGCGAGGTCGGTGATTCGGCGCTGTTCCTGCTGTCCGATCTCGCGCGGGGCATCACCGGCGAGGTGATGCATGTGGATTCGGGCTATCACATCGTCGGCATGAAGGCCGAAGACGCACCTGATATCGCCGTCGTCAGGTCCGATGGCCCTTGAGCTTAAACACGGCCTAACGCTCCACTTTGCCCGCCACGGCGAAACGATCGCCAATGTCGAACGCCGCTTCCAGGGCCGCAACGACACGCCCTTGACGGAACGGGGCCGCGATCAGGCACGGATCGTGGCGGACATCCTGACGCGGTCACTGGGTGGACAGCCGACACAGCGATTCGTGACCAGCCCACTCCCCCGCGCCCGAACCACGATGGAGATGATTCTTAATCTGCTTCATCTGCCGCCGGTCTATAATACCGATGCGCGTCTCATGGAGATCGATCTTGGGAGCTGGAGCGGGCTGACCGACGCGGAAGCACGTGCCCTCGATCCCGCGATGTGGGACCTGCGCGTGCACGACAAATGGAACGTCCGTGTGCCGGGCGGCGGCGAGAATTACGCCATGGTGGCCGAGCGAATCACCGCCTGGGCCAAGGAACTCGATCGCGATACGGTCGCGATCTCCCATGGCGCCACCTTGCGCATCCTGCGTGGCCTTTTCCTCGGTCTCAGCTGGAAGGAAATGTCCGATCTGGATGAGCCGCAGGATTGCGTCTTCCGTTACCGCGATGGCACGCTCACCCGCCTCGAATACGGAGAACCAGCGCCTAAGCCGGTTTGACGGGCTCCCGCGCGTTCCCTAGAAACTACGGCCATGTCCTATAACAGCTTCGGCCACCTTTTCCGCTTCACCACGTTTGGCGAAAGCCACGGGCCGGCGATCGGTTGCGTGGTGGACGGGTGTCCGCCGGGCATTCCGCTGACCGAAGCAGACATCCAGATCTATCTCGACCGCCGCAAGCCAGGGCAATCGAAATTCGTCAGCCAGCGCAAAGAGCCCGATTCGGTGCGCATCCTTTCCGGCGTTTTCCAGGACGATCGCATGGCGGAGCAGATGACGACGGGCACGCCCATCGCGCTCGTGATCGAGAATGTCGACGCGCGTTCCAAGGACTATGGTGACATCCGCGACAAATTCCGCCCCGGCCACGCGGACTATACCTATTGGGCGAAATATGGCGTGCGCGATTATCGGGGCGGCGGGCGGCAATCGGCGCGGGAAACAGCATCGCGGGTGGCGGCCGGCGCTGTGGCGCGCAAAGTCCTGAACCAGATGTACGGTGATGTGGTGATCCGGGCCGCGCTAATCCAGATGGGCACGCTTACCATCGACCGCAGCCGCTGGGATTGGGATGAGGTCCTACGCAACCCCTTCAACGCGCCGGATGCGGGCGTGGTCAATCGCTGGGTGGATTATTTGGAGGGCTTGCGCAAGAGCGGTTCTTCCTGCGGCGCGATTGTCGAAGTGGTGGCCGAAAACATTCCCGCCGGACTTGGCGCACCCATCTATGGCAAGCTCGATGCTGACCTTGCCTCCGCCATGATGAGCATCAATGCGGTCAAGGGCGTGGAGATCGGGGCCGGCATGGGCGTCGCCGCGCTCACCGGGGAGGAGAACGCCGATGAGATGCGCCGCGGCGTGGATGGCAAGCCCGTGTTTCTCTCCAACCAGGCGGGCGGAATTCTCGGCGGCATATCTACGGGCCAGCCGATCGTGGCGCGCTTTTCGGTGAAGCCGACCTCGTCGATTTTGACGCCGCGCAAGACCATCGATGTGTCGGGCAAGGAAACCGAAATCGCGACCAAAGGCCGCCATGATCCGTGTGTCGGAATCCGTGCAGTGCCGATCGGTGAAGCGATGATGGCCTGCGTGCTCGCCGATCATGCCCTGCGCCATCGCGCGCAGGTCGGCTAATTCAGCATGAACAAATAGAGCTGCTGCAACGCCGGTGCGATCTCCGTGCCGATGTAAACTTGCGGCTCTGATGACGGCATCACGCCTTCCATCATCTCGCGCGCGGCAACACATTGCTTGGCCTTGTCTGCGAGTAGCAAGAAATTCTGCACCATCGGCAGCGACTCGAGCACGCATTGGTCGAAGAACGTGTATTTCAGGTCTTCGCTGCAGCCGAAGGAGGTGCGATCCGGCCGCGCCGCGGTCAGAATCAGCCGATTGGGAGCACGCAACACTGGAATAAACATGCCGGAAAAACATGCCGAGATAACAATAACACTCGGCCTGTCGTGACAGGAATTGTCGATGATATCGCCGATACTGCGAATCGACACGAGTTGATTGCCGACCACGATTCCCAAGGGCGCGCCGTGCGAGGTGAAATAGACGAAACACCCCGCCGTCGCCGTATCGGCAAGCTTCTCGAAATTCCGGTAGATCGTCCCCCCTTCCGAGAGCAGCGGCTTGGTTTGGAAATCCAGGTCAGGCCGCGCCGAATATTGCTGAATGTGGCCTTCGGCAAAGCCCATCCCCTCAAGATCCTTCACGAGATCGCGCCGGGCATTGTCGAACACTGCGCTTTGGGCCCCGTCATGCGCCCGCGAATCGCCCGCGACCACGAGCGCAGCCCAATTGTCGAACGGGCCCGCGAATGCTGGTGCAGCAACAATCGCGAAAGCAGCCACAAAGAACGTAAGAAAAAAGCGCTGGATCATCCTTGATCTGACTTTCAAAGGGTCATCGCGCATGTTGTCGCAAAACCCTTAAATCGGCAAATCGCCAGAAAATTCAATCGCGTACGAAGCGCGCGAACAATTCCACATGGGGCGACCACAGAAATTGATCGAGCGGTACGACCCGAGCGAGGCGATAGCCGCCAACGATCAGGATGCGGGCGTCGCGGGCAAAACTCGCGGGGTTGCACGAGATGTAAAGCACGTCCTTCACTGTTGATTGCGCCAAGGTCTGCGCTTGGGCTTGAGCACCGGGCCGCGGTGGGTCGATGACCACGCAATCGAACCTCGCAAGCTCAGCCGGCAGCAGCGGACGGCGGAAGAGATCGCGAGTCTCTGTGGTGATGTCCGCCCGCCCTGCCCTCGCGGCCGCGCCAAGCGCATCGATCTGCCCCGACAGGCTGTCGACAGCATGAACGGCGCGCGCTTCGGCTAACGCGAGCGCGAAGGTGCCGCAGCCGGAGAAAAGATCAGCGACACGGCGTGCACCGGCCACTTCCGTGCGCACGAGGTCCTGCAAAATCTGCTCGCCTTCCCTAGTCGGCTGAAGGAAAGATTCCGGTGGCAGCGCAATGGTGAAACGCCCGATTCGCAGAACGGGCGTCGCCGCCATCGCCACCAATTCGCCGTTCCAGTTGAGGCGCGCCAACTTCAGAGCGGATGCCAGCTCCGACAGCATCATCAGAACATCGGGACCGCGCACGCGTTTGAGCTTCAGTGACAGATCAATGCCGGTATCTGTCGCGGTCGCATGCAGTTCCGCGGTTTCCTCTGGCTTGAGAATGGGTGCGAGTTGCGTCTTTAGCGGCGCGATCAGTGCCGCCAATTGCAGCGCCAGCACCGGGCATTCCGCGATGTCCACCAGCCTGCGGCTTTCCGGTTCATAGAAACCGAGCGATACCGCCCTGCTCCCGGCGCGCGCTTTGAACATTGCGCGTCGCCGCGTGCCCGGCGGGACAGCGCGAATATCTTCCACCGGCGCGTCGGCAATCCCCCGTTGCAGAAGCGCGTTGACCACCAGTCCGCGCTTCCAGGCGAGATAGGGTTCGCGCGCCATCATCTGAAGCGCACAGCCCCCGCAACGGCCAAAATGGGCGCAAGGCGCAGCTACGCGCCCAGGCCCCGGTGTAAGGACCTCCAGCAAGCGGCTGCGCGGACCTTCGCGGACAATCCGCACAACATCGCCCGGGACCGTATAAGGCACGAACAGCCCGTCCGCAGTCACGCCATCGCCGGCATGGCCAAGACGCAGGATTTCGACGATTTCAGTCATGTCGGCGAGGGTTCAAAGGAAGGTACCCCCTCCCCTTTTGCGGGATGAGAGCGCCGTTTTTGCAGGATTTTCGCGGGGACCTCCTCCAACAAAGCCCGGAAATTTCGGTGCAATAGCGGTGCATTTCGGTGCAAGCAGCACAACGCTCCTTTTGGTACCGGGCGGCCTAGGCGCAAGTCTCTGTCCAGAGATAAGATGCGCATATCACAATTGCACCACTTCCGAGGGGCCACATGGGCAAGAACGATCGTTCCGCAACCACCAACTTTGCCCGGCGCACGGTCCTCACGGGCGCCGCCGCAGCCGCCGTGGCCATTGCCGGTCCTGCACGCGGCGACCAGGCACCACCAGGCTGCCGCATCGGCCCGGCGCCGCATCCCAAAGGCCCGCCGGTCTTCATGGATTACGACCAGATCGAGCTGGATGCAGCCTATGACCAAAGCGCCTACGCGCCGCTGGGCGCACAAATCCAGGCACGGCGCACCACCAACAGCGAAGAGGTACGCCGGCGCCTCGGCAATCCGCAGCGTGTGTCCTATGGACCGACCGAGGTCGAGAAGCTGGACATCTTTCGCACCAACCGCCCGAACGCGCCCGTGTTCATCTTCGTCCATGGTGGCGCCTGGCTTGGCGGCGAGGCCAAGGAATACCACTTCGCCGCG
>DATLVC010000325.1:0-5024 GCA_035577685.1 Micropepsaceae bacterium
TCCACTGTCAGCACGCCATCGCCGGCAAGCAGCTCGCGCAAACCCGCGACGAAATCATTGATCGCCGGCACGTGGGCCAGCACATTGTTGGCGGCGACGAGATTGGCTGCGCCCCCTTGGGCAACAACGCGGCGGGCCGTATCCTCGCCGAGAAACAACGCCTCGGTCGGCACGCCGGCAGCGCGCGCAACCGCGGCGACATTTTCCGCAGGCTCGATACCGAGACAGGGAATTCCGTGCGCCACGAAATTCTTCAAGAGGTAACCATCATTGCTCGCCACTTCGACGACCCGGCTCTCCGGCCCCAACCCAAAACGCGCGATCATCGCCTCCGAATAGGCTTTGGCATGGGCCAGCCAGGCGCTCGAATAGGACGAGAAATAGACATAATCGGAAAAGATTGTCTCCGGCGGCACGGTGGTGTCGGTCTGCACCAGAAGGCATTCGTCGCAGACGAACACGCAAAGCCGGAATTTCGGCTCCGGTCGGGCAATATCGGACGGTTTGAGGAAACTGTTCGCCAGCGGCTGCTCGCCCAGGTCGAGCACGACATGGTTCAGCGCCGCGCCGCAAAAGCGGCAAAGGGGAATAGTGATGGTCATTCTGCTGCCGCGCGAGTCTTCGTGGATTTCGGTAATTTCTCGAATGCGGCGATCTGGTCGAGCGAAACCTCACGCATATCGCGGCCCGCAAGATGGGCGCGGTGCCAATCAGCGATCCAATCGAGCGCATCGAACGGGTTGAGCTTCGGGCGCCACGCCAGCGTGGCCGCCGCAAGGCTCGGATCGAGCGAGAGCAGAGTCTTTTCGGGCAGGGGCTCGCCGGGCTGGAGCACCCAGCCATGCGTCCAACCAAAACCCGCCTGGAGACGCTCGACGATTTCCCGCGCGGGCGGTGCCGGCAGCTGCGGGCCGGGACCGAAATTCAGCGCCTTGGGCGCGCCGGCCGGATCAACGGTCAGCCGTTCCGCATAATTTAGATAGCCGGACACCACGTCCAAGATGTGCTGCCAGGGTCTGGTCGCGGTGGGATAACGCAGCACGACAGGTTCACCCTTGACCCCGGCCCGCAACACGTCGGGCACCAGGCGATCCTCACCCCAGTCGCCGCCGCCGATCACATTGCCGGCACGCGCGATACCGAGGATGGGGATGCCCGCGTCGCGCAGAAAACTCTTGCGCCAGCTTCGCGCCACCAATTCGGTTGCCGCTTTGGATGCGCTGTAGGGGTCATCGCCCGCGAGCGGATCGTCTTCGCAAAAGGCACGGCCCGTGTCGTTGTTGTCATAGACCTTGTCACTGGTGACGACGAGAATGCTGCGCAGGGCCGGAAGCCCGGAAGCCACCGACAGAAGATTCACCGTGCCCATCACATTGGTGCCGAATGTCTCGACCGGATCGGCATAGGACCGGCGCACCAGCGCTTGGGCCGCCATGTGGATGATGATTTCGGGATTTGCGTCTGCAACGGCCCGCGCCACGGCCGCGGGATCGCGCAAGTCGCCGATGATGGAGCGAAGGCGCGGCCACGGCGCAGCGCACTTATAGATACCGTCGCGGTCGTCCGGCGGGGCCAGCGAAAAGCCGGTGACTTCGGCGCCAAGCCGTTCGAGCCAGAGCGCCGTCCAAGCGCCTTTGAACCCGGTGTGCCCGGTGAGGAGAACGCGACGGCCGTGCCAGAATCCGCTCATTCCCAGATTTTCCATGGCGCGTTGCCCGTCGCCCACGCGGCTTCGAGTTGGTCCTTTTCCCGAAGCGTGTCCATGGGCTGCCAGAATCCATCATGGCGGAACGCGACCAGATCGCCTTTTTCCGCAAGGCGCTCCATCGGTTCGCGCTCCCAGATGGTGCTGTCGCCGGCAATCAGATCGAGCACGCGCGGGGAGAGCACGAAGAAGCCGCCATTGATATAGCCGTTCTCGGCATTGGGCTTCTCGTGAAAGGTGACCGCCTGATCGCCTTCCAGCCCCACCACACCGAACCGGCCGGGCGGATGGACCACTGTCATGGTGGCCAGCTTCTTATGCGCGCGGTGGAAGGCGAGCAGCTTGGTGATGTCGACACTGCCGAGGCCGTCGCCATAGGTCAGGCAGAACGCGTCTTCGTTTTCGAGATGGCGCCTCAGGCGGCGCACACGTCCGCCGGTTTCCGTCGACAAGCCCGTATCCACCAGGGTGACCCGCCAGGGTTCCCGTCCGTTGGTGTCCAGATACTCGATCCGGCCCTCTGCCAGATCGAACACGACATCGTCCGTATGCAGAAGGTAATTAGCGAAATATTCCTTGATGACATAGCCCTGATAGCCGAGGCAGACGATGAAATCGGTGACGCCGTGCGCGGCGTAGATCTTCATGATGTGCCAAAGAATGGGCTTCCCGCCGATCTCCACCATGGGTTTGGGACGCAGATGGGTTTCTTCCGAAATCCGCGTGCCCCGTCCGCCGGCGAGAATGACCGCTTTCATGGATTGGCGCCCTTGGCGAGCGTCTGCTCGACGGTGGCTTCAAAATTCTTCACCCAGCGTTTCGCATCGCCAAGCGGGGAGGTGAGCAGGCGTCCGCGCAAATTCTGCCGCAGATCGCGCAGGCGTTCCTTGTCGCCTGCGAGCGCGACGGCGATGTCGACATATTGCTCGCGCGTGTAGCCGCAGAGATCGCCAAGTCCCGCATTGTTGAGATTGCTGTGACTCAGGCGCTCGAAGAAGGCTTCCCCTACCAGCGTCACGGTGGGACACCCCATCCACAGCGTCTCGCAGGTTGTGGTGCCGCCGGTATGGGGCGCCGAGTCCAGCGCGATGTCGATGCGGTTGTAATGGCGCATATGCTTGCCGCGGACGCTTTCGAACAACAGGCGGTCTTCGGTCACCCCATGCTTGGCGAATTCGCGCGCGATATTGGAACGGAAGCTCGGCGCGCCCGCTTCCGGCCGCACGAACAGGAACCGCGATCCGGGCATGCGGTTCATCACTTCGGCCCACAACCGGAACAATTCGGGTGTGTATTTGTAGGGATTGTTCATGGTTCCGAAGGTGACGAAGCCGTTGCGGTCGGCTGGGATGCCCGCCTCGATCGGTTCGTCGCGGAAGCCGAGCCTGCCCAGCACCACCCAGCTTTCCGGCATCACAAACGGTTTCTCGATCAGAAGCGCGGGATCGTCCGGCTTTATATAAGGATCGACCAGGATGTAATCGATGGTGCCGATTCCGGCCGAATGCGGGTAGCCGAGCCAGCTCGCCTGCAGCGGCGCGGCGCGATAGGCCAGCACTTCGAGCCGGTTGTAGCGGGTCGAGCCGCCAAGCTCGAAAAGAATGTCCAGCTGGTCATCGGCGATTTGCTGGGCAATTTCCAGATCGGTCGCCTGCAACATCGAGCGGAAGCCCAACACGCGTTGCTGAATGAACGACTGCACCCGGTCGGGCGGCGCCGGATAGAAGGAGTAGCAGACGAACTCGAACTTGCTGCGGTCGTAATGTTCGATGATCGGCAGCGCGAAATAGGCGACCGGATGGTCGCGCAGATCCGACGACATCAGGCCGATACGGATCTTTGAACGGGGACCGTGTGGTGGCGGTCGCTTCACCGGCGTTTTCGCGGCGACTTCTTCGACCCGGCGGCCCCATTCGCGGTGCCAATGTACCAGCTCCCGGCGGTCTTCCTTGGTCACCACGCGGCCCAGTTGATTGTGCAGCGAACCCACATTCCCGCGATCGACCCAATAGGCCATCAGCTTCGACCGGTCGCCGAGCGCGTCCAAACCTTCGTAATCAGCGAGGCGTAGGAACACGCCTGACAAATTTGCCGCGTGCGGTGTCAGATCGACACCCGTGGCGATCAGCCGGTGCGCGACCTTGCCCGCTTCTTCGATATGGTCGGATTCGACACCATAGCGGCTGTCGAGCAGACTCTTGCACAGACCCGAAAGACAGCGCGGATCGTCCGGCTGCAGTTCGAGCGCATGGCGAAGGAATTGGTTCGCCTCTTCATAGCGGCGCAGCGAATAGCCGAGCAGATGGCCGAGCCGCATCAGCGTCTCGAGATCGTCGGGGTCTTTCGCCAGCAATTCCTTGTGGACCGCTTCGGCTTCCGCAAAGCGGCTGCGCCGCTGGAAATAGACTGCCTTGGCCCGCAAATGTTCGGCATTGTTGGGTTCGAGCGCAATCGCCTTGTCGAGTTCTGCGAGCACTTCGACGTCGGGCGCACCGACGCGCTGTAATGCGGTGGCGCGGCTGGTGTAGACGCGGCAGTTTTTGGGATTGAGTTCCAGCGCGCGCGCAAAAGCCGCCATGCCGAGGGTGTGCTCATCCTTGCCGATCAAAGCCTGGCCGAAGAGCCGCATGGTTTCAGAATCTTTCGGCTTCAGTTCGGTGGCGCGTTTCATCGCGTCGGCTGCTTCGCCAAACTCTCCCATGCCGAGCAGCGTGTTCCCTAGATTGTACCAAGGCGAATGGTTCGCCGGTTCGATCTCGATGCCCTTGCGGAAGGTGGCGAGTGCGTCCGTGGACCGGCCGCGGCGTTTCTGAATCACACCGAGCAGATTGAGAACGTTGACATCGCGGGGCCTGCGTTCGAGCACGGCGAGTACTTGCTCCTCCGCTTCGGCGATCTCGCCCGCATTCAACAATGCGCCCGCGAGTCGATCACGAAGCGTTTCACGTTCCGGATTGGCAGTGATTGCGTTGCGCAAATATTCCACGGCCGCCCGGTGGTCGCCCGCTATGGCCGCCATGCGCGCGGCTCCATCGAGCGCTGCCGCATCGCCGGGCTTTACTTTTGCCGCTGCAAGATAAAGCTGGCGCGCTTCGGCAAACCGGCGTGCCTGCTCCATGGCGGCCGCGTTCCGAAACGGCCTTACGTAATCGTCCGCTGGTTTGAACGCGGCGCCGGCGGATTTTGAGCGAAGGTCCATGCACAATTCCTTAGCAACGGTATGTCGCTTCTCCTAACCTATTTGGCGTGCGTCCGCACAGAACCTAATCGCAAATTGGTTTCCATCGGCTGTGCCTTCGACTGCGCGGTGCTGCTCCGT
>DATLVC010000326.1:0-3891 GCA_035577685.1 Micropepsaceae bacterium
TCAACGGTTTGATGCTGAAGAAGCGGTAGCACAACGTGACCACCGCCGAAGACAAGCGCGCCCGAGCGATAAAACGCATTGAAGACCTCAAGTGCGTGGCCCGCGTGGAGTCGGACCAGCGCGGGAAGCCCGAACAGCAAGACACAGAAAAGGATCAACGCGACGGCACCCACCGTGCGGGATACACGGATTTCGAGCGTGTGTCGTGGTACTCGACTGGCGTCTGACGATGTCGTTGTCTGGCAAAACGCGAGTCCGAGCACAGCGCCGAGGGCGATAACGATGAGTTGCGCATAGACGGTCGTCAGAATGCTGAGCACCCCGATGGCGATGAGCGCGATGGCAACACGGCGTTGATCCGGACACATGCGCCGTGCCATATCCCAAACTGCTTGAGCGACGACAGCGACAGCGACGAGCTTCAGGCCATGGATCAGGCCGCCACCGACCAGGCCGCCAAGACTCGGGGCGATGGCAGCGAAGCTGAGCAGCAGAAGGACTGAAGGCAGCGTGAATCCACACCAGGCCGCGAGTCCCCCAAGCCACCCCGCTCGCAAGAGACCGATCGAGTACCCCACCTGGCTGCTGGCCGGTCCTGGAAGGAACTGACAGAGCCCGACCAGATCCGTGAAGGTTTCGTCATCAAGCCAGCGGCGCCGCTCAACGAATTCCCGGCGAAAGTATCCCAGATGGGCAATAGGACCGCCGAAGCACGTCAGCCCCAATTTGAGGAAAATCGCGAGAACCTCCGGTGCGGAACCCTCCCGAGTCGAGTGCGCAGAGGTGATACCAGTTTCCATGATTGCCGGTTTTCCAGATTGAGAAGATCAGCACGCCCGCACGAAGATCTAGGAGTCCGCGCGGCAGACAGAATTTGAGCCGCCGGCATTGACGCCACATCGGGCGGCGTCAATGCCGATTGCGGTTTTGCCCGCCAATGCGCGCAAAAATGGCATGCCCGGTGGCAAAATCAGGCAAGCGTGCCCCCTTCCGGGCTTACGCAGGCGTCATTTTCGACATTCTGCGCAGGTTCAGCGCCGCGCAGACGAGTTTCCACTCGGCCTGGGCCTTGGCCAGTCCGCGCATGCTGAATTGTCGAAAGCCGAGAACGCTTTTTACCCAGGCATTCGGCGGTTCGGACAGCCATTTGCGCTTTCGATAGGCCGCCTGGGTTTGCGCAGATGTAAACTTTTCTGCCATCGCGGCCGATAGCGGGCGCTTCTGGGCATCGACCTTCACATCTTTCTTGCCCTCGCGCCCGGGCGCCACAATCAGCTCGGCGGGATGCTCGCGCAACTGTTCGAACGTCGCTTCCGAGCGGTAGCCCGCATCGGCAAGGACTTGCCTGGGGGCGGCCCCGGCGTCGCGCGTTACCGCCGCCAGAACGATCGGCAATTGGCCGCTGTCGGCAGCACTGTTACCCAGTTCGGCCGCGACGATGATGTGGGCCGTGTCGTCGACAGCAGCCTGGGCATTGTAGGAATAGTCGAAGCCGCCGCCGGCATGCTTCATGATCCGGCTTTCCGGGTCGGTAAAGCTCTCCTGGGCGTCGGGCTTGGGCTCGCCGAATTTGTACTTGAAGCGCGACTTCTTTTTCGGCTTGTCGCCGCCATCCGGCGGCGTGTCGTCATCGCTACGACCACGCGCGATATCGGCCTGGCGCTGACGCTCTTCCAGACGCGCGCGCGCAGCACGGATGACCGCAAGCCGGTCCTCGCGCCGCGTGATCTCGGCTGGAATATCGAGTTCCGGCTCGTTCTTCCCGGCGTCATCGGCCGCTTTCGCTTTTGCCAGCAGCGCATCGATCTGTTCTTTGAGTTCCAGCTCGGCCTTCTTCATCCGCTCGTAGCTCATCGCCTTGTGGCGCGACGCATTGGCCTTGATCTTCGTGCCGTCAACGGCAATCGTCCCGAGCTTGACCAGTCCGCATTCCTTCGCCAGCTTCACCACCTGCACAAACAGGTCCGACAGTTCCTTCAAGTGAAAGGCGCGAAAGTCGCAAAGCGTGCGATGCGCCGGATAGTTGCCCGCCGCGAGGACCCGGAACGCGACATCTTCATGCAGCTTCCTGGCCAGCTTGCGCGACGAGAACACGCCGGTCGCATAGCCGTACACGAGCACCTTCACCATCATCGCCGGATGAAAGGGTTGATTGCGCGGACCGCCGCCTGCATACCGCGCATGGAAGGCTGACAGGTCGAGCGAATCCACCGTGTCGCTGATGTAGTAGGCAAGGTGCCCTTCGGGCAGCCAGTCTTGCAGTGCGTGGGGCAGCAACATCTGCTGCTGCGGCTCGTAGGGGAGATAGCTTGTTGGCATCTCCTGACAACGGTTACCCGGCCCGGCCGGATGACATCAGATTTCTGCCGCGCACGCTCCTAGCGTGTTACCGGGTGAAGGACGGGGCCGTTGGGGGCCCGCAGGCAAGAACAAGGGTTGGAGGTGTTAGCCGCTTTCTTTTGCCTACTTGTATATTCCCCTCCGTGGCACCGACCCGATCAGTTGTCGCCACACGGACAGTCAGCTCGTCTGCCTATAGTGCCTTGAGCTCGCAGAAAAGCCTGAGCGACTGTCCTTCTCATCGTCTTAACCCGAACAGTTGACTGAGCCTCGAGCTCGTATTTTCCTGCAAGTATGGGTACCGTGATGAACCAGACTTCTTCGTCCCTTTATATCGGCATCGACGTCAGCGGTAGCACGCTCGACGTTGCCATCCACGACACGACCGAACATTTCAGTGTCGACAATGAAACCGCCGCCATCGAACAGTTGGTCCAGCGTCTGATCGCGCTGGGTCCCACCCTGATCGTCATGGAGGCCACCGGCAAGCTCGAACTCGCCGTGCTCAGGGCGCTCTGCCAGGCCGGCCTGCCCGCTGTCGCGGTTAATCCCCGACAGGTGCGCGACTTTGCCAGAGCCACCGGCAAACGGGCGAAGACCGACCGCATCGACGCGTTCGTCATCGCCCATTTCGCCGCCGTCATCAAACCCGTCGTGCGCCCGCTCAACGATGTGCAGACCGAGCAGCTGCAAGCCCTGCTGCTGCGCCGTGCCCAGCTCATCGACATGCTCGTGGCCGAAAAAGCCCGCCTGGAGCGCGCTCATGCCGCGGCTAAGGAAAGCCTGAATGACCATATCAAATGGCTCAAACAGCAGCTCACCGTCGCCGACAGGGACATCGATTCGTTCCTGCGCGCTTCGCCCGCGTGGCGTCAAAAGGAGGACCTGCTGCGCTCGGTGCCCGGCATCGGTCCCGGCGCCGCGGCCACACTGATCGCGTTCATGCCACAACTCGGTTCATTGAACCGCCGCGAGATCGCCGCGCTGACCGGTGTTGCTCCGTTCAATTCCGATAGCGGCAAGCACACCGGCAAGCGTCGCATTCAGGGCGGTCGTGCCATCGTGCGGCGCGCGCTTTATATGGCTTGCATCCCCGCGCTGCGCTTCAATCCGACCATCAGGGCCTTCTACGACCGTCTGCGTCAGGCCGGCAAACCCTTCAAGGTGGCCATGACCGCGTGCATTCGCAAGCTCATCGTGACGCTCAACGCCATGGTCCATAACTCAACACCCTGGAACCCATCGACGAACTAACCGGCGGTATAGCTTTGCCTGGATGCTGTGCCTGAACGCGATCACTCGCGTGGTTTGCGCTCGCCTGTACGGAACCGGCAACCACATTGAGAATCCAGCACCCCGGAACAGCCTCCCGCTTGACTTCCAATACGGTTGCTTTTCTTTGCGGCGGCAAAGAAAAGTAGGTGCCGCCCCGCACAGGGGCAACGCTTGAAGCACGAAGGCAAAGCGCGGATGCCAGCGAAAACACTAGAAAACCAAACCGGCCGCGCCACGAAGACACCGGATGCGCCGCACGGCAAAAAACCTATACGG
>DATLVC010000327.1:0-15198 GCA_035577685.1 Micropepsaceae bacterium
CCTCACGAAGAAGCAGCCGCCGATCCATCCCCTTGATGCAAAGCCAAACAAAGGCGTTACCGCGGTATATAGGGAGGCGGTTCTGACCCCGCAACTGCATGCCTCAAGGTTCGCTTGAGGTTTTTTCGGCATCAGGCGCAAGAGCCGGTCAAACGGGGGGCAATTGCGAGCTTCGGAAGAGGCCCGCGGCCATCCTGTGACGCCAGCGAGCCAGGCTCCTTAAGCCATTGAATCAGAAGCGATTCAAAGCCCTATTCGAACGGCCCGATCAATAGGGGTCGTCGTGCGGGAGTTTGGGGTCCCGGATGGCCGTGCGGGCATCGTGATAATCATGGGTGAGGCGGTCTTCAATATATTGCCGCCCATAGGCTTGGCGGCAGGCCGCGAACTGCGGGTCCTTCTCGGTGATCCCGACCGCATTGCAATTGGCCACTGCGAGCCTCTCGACCCTCTCATTGTCCGCGGCACAGCCGCAAACCGCCAAACCCAGCGACGCGGCAATAATGAAATTGCGCATAACCCTCTCCTCTAGCGCCGCCTTGGCGGCACCCCATCCCCCCCGATTTCTAGCATAAACAGGCCGGCCCGCGAAGCGGCCTGCCGGTGCGCTAATCGGCGTCCTGATGCGGCATGCGGCGTTCGACGTCGGTGGGCACGCGCTGCGTCGCACCGTGATAGGACTTCGCGATCTGGTCCTCGAGATGCCTCCGCGAATAGGCCTCGGAACAGACGGCGAATTGCGGGTCCTTTTCGGTGATCCCGACCGCCTGGCAATCGAGATTGGCTTGGGCATAGACGCTGGGATCCACGGCGCAGGCCAATAGCGCCAAACCGGCCGCTGCCAGAAGGAATGCGCGCATGGGCTATGCCTCCCGCGTCGAAACTCGCGTAAATGTACCATGAAACGCAGCGTTACGCTTCCGCCCGCTAGTCCTTCGCGGCGTAGCGCACGGCATCCAGACTGGGCTCGCGTGGCGAAGGGTTGTCCTGGGCCGTATCGATAAACCGAATGGTCTGCGGCCGCGGTACGGCCAGCGTGGCCGGCAGAAGCGCGATCATCAGGACGATGGTGGGACCCGCGTGGAGATATTGACGGTGACTGAGCAAGGTCACCACGGCACCGAAATTGATCGCCGCCGCAAGCCCGATGCCCGAGAGCCGAAGCGTCGGGTCGGCGAGCCAGTGCGCGGCGATGATTTCCAGAAGGCCCACAATCAATCGGAATCTCTGCGAGTACCCCCAGCCTTCATAGGCTTCGCGCAGGAAACGCGGCCCGCTGAGATGAACCAAGCCAATGACGCTGAAGAGAGCGGCGAGCGTCAAAGCCAGGATGGAATAATTCGAAATGCCGTGCACGGGATGCTCCGAGAATTGATGGACGCAAAGAGCTGGCGGACCTCGTCGTTCGATGCGGCGGAATTGGCGGATATTTGCGATAGATTTTCGTCGAAATGTCACTGCCTTTCATAAGCCAAAGGTCTTGAGGGCGCGCAAAGCGAAAGGGTCGAATTTTATCGGCCTTTGAAACCATGACGGCATTGGCTCTTCGCTGCATCAAGATGTTCCGCTAAAATCATCGTTGCCGTTCGAGCACGGCTCGCAGAGTTTGCTTCGATTTCCTTCACGGGGAATCGGGCGGGGCAGAGCAGTGATGATCACGGAAGGCATCGTTCCAGGAAGCGCCACGCGGCTTTTGTCGATCGACAAATGCCGGCCCGAACTCAAGGAGCTGTACGGCGTGTGGCAGAAATTGCGCCAGGCGCGCCGCATGCCGGCGCGGCGCGAATTCGATCCCGCCAGCGTGCGTCATTTGCTGCCGCATCTGATGTTGATCGATGTGTTTCCTGAAATGGCACGTGAGCGGCGCTTCCGCGTCCGCCTGCACGGCACCGCCCAAGTGCAATATCAGGGTACCGATTGGACCGGACATTATCCGCACGAGAAGACCGATCAGGCCGCGGCCGACCGGCTCTGCGCGGTGGGCGATCATATCGTCGCGACGCGCGAGCCCTGGATGTCCACCGGCGGGCTTTATTGGCTGCCGACCAAGCCCTATGCCCGGTTTGAAACCATCCTGCTGCCGCTTTCGGATGACGATGTTACGGTCAACATGATCCTGGGTCTGACGGTGTTCTTTTAAGCGCGCGCTTACGCCACAAGCCGCTTTGCCAGACGGCCGCGATAGGCGTCCATATCCGCAATCGGCCGGCGGGCAACGCCGGTCTTCATCGCCGCCTCGGCCACCGCCGATGACACGCGGGCGATCAATCGCGGGTCGAAGGGCGAGGGAATGATGTACTCTCGCCCATAGGCGTAGCGTGCTCCGCGATAGGCGGCGGCCACTTCGGGCGGAACCTCCTCGCGCGCCAATTCGGCGAGCGCCGTCGCCGCCGCGATCTTCATCTCCTCATTAATGGTCGTGGCCGCGACATCGAGCGCGCCGCGGAAGATGTAGGGAAAGCCCAGCACATTGTTGACCTGGTTCGGATAGTCGGAGCGCCCGGTCGCAATGATGGCATCGCCGCGAACGGCGCGCACCTCCTCGGGCGTGATCTCCGGGTCCGGATTGGCCATGGCGAAGATGATCGGTTCCTTCGCCATTTTCGCGATCATGCCTTGGGTCACCGCGCCTTTGGCCGACAGGCCGACAAAGACATCCGCGCCTTCTAGCGCTTCTTCCAAGGTGCGCGCGTTGGTTTCCGCCGCATAGGGGGCCTTCCACTGGTTCATCCCCTCTTTGCGGCCGCTATAGATCACGCCCTTGGTGTCGCAGAGAATGATATTGCTGCGCGAGATGCCCATCGACACCATGAGGTTGAGGCATGCGATGCCGGCCGCGCCCGCGCCGTTCATCACCACTTTGGTGTTCTCAATTTTGCGCTCCGTCAGATGCAGCGCGTTGATGAGCCCGGCCGCGGTGATGATGGCGGTGCCGTGCTGATCGTCATGGAAGACGGGAATGTCCATGAGTTCGCGCAGGCGGGTTTCGATGATGAAACAATCCGGCGCCTTAATGTCCTCCAGATTGATCCCGCCGAAGGTCGGTCCGAGATAGCGCACCGCGCCGATGAAAGACTCGACATCATTGGTGTCGATTTCGAGATCGATCGCATCGATATCGGCAAAGCGCTTGAACAGGACGGCTTTGCCCTCCATCACCGGCTTGGACGCCAGCGCGCCAAGATCGCCGAGGCCCAGAATGGCGGTGCCGTTGGAGATCACCGCCACGCGGTTGGCCCGCGTCGTATAGGCATAGGCAAGGTCCGGGTTTTGGGCGATGGCAAGCACCGGAACCGCAACCCCCGGCGAATAGGCGAGGCTAAGGTCGCGCTGCGTCGCCATCGGCTTGGTGGCGCGGATTTCGAGCTTGCCCGGCTTGTCGCCGGCATGAAAATCCAAGGCTTCCTGTGCAGTGAAAGACGGGCGGTCGGCCATATCGGGGCGTTTCTCCAATTATTACCGTAAGTTTGAGCCGTTAGGCTGCGCCGTTCAATGGCCAGCGCCGTAATGGCGAAGATGGGGACAAGTGTGACGCCGGCGTGCACTTGCTGGTCCGCAGCGGAAACCGTCTGCTAGTTTCGCCCCATGGCCGAAATCGCCCTCTCCGATTCCGTGGAAGACCGCAGCGCGAACGGGCGCGACGCATCCGCGTCCGACTCGGCCACGCCGATGATGGCGCAATATCTGGAGATCAAGGCGGCGCACCCCGATTATCTCCTTTTCTATCGCATGGGCGATTTCTACGAACTGTTCTTCGAGGACGCGGCCAAGGCCGCGGCTGCCCTCGACATTGCACTCACGAGGCGGGGAAAACATCTCGGCGACGACATCCCGATGTGCGGCGTGCCGGTTCATGCCGCCGAGGCTTATCTGGAAAAGCTGATCCGCAAGGGCTTCCGAGTCGCGGTTTGCGAGCAGATGGAAGACCCGGCACTCGCCAAGAAGCGCGGGCCCAAATCGCCGGTCAGGCGCGAGGTTATCCGCCTCGTCACGCCGGGCACGCTGACCGAAGAATCGCTGCTCGACGCGCGCGCGCCCTCGGTGCTGGCGGCGCTCGGCCGCTCGGGGGGCGAGTTCGCGCTGGCCTCGGCCGATATCTCGACCGGCGATTTCGCGGTGGAACCGGTGCGCGCGTTCGATCTGGCACAGGCTCTGGCGCGGCTGTCTCCGCGCGAGCTTTTGGCGCCCGATTCCCTGCTCGCCGACGAAACGATCGGTCCGGTGCTCAAGGAATTGGGGCCGCTGCTGACTCCGCGTCCGGGTTCGAGTTTCGATTCCAACACCGGCGAGCGTTTGCTGAAGGAGCTTTACGGCGTCGCGATGCTCGACGGCTTCGGCGCGTTCTCGCGCGCGGAATTGTCGGCGGCGGGCGCGCTGGTGGGCTATCTCGATCTGACCCAGAAGGGCAAGCGCGCGGGGCTGAAGCCGCTGAAGCGCGAGGCCGACACCGGGCGCATGGCGATCGACGCGGCCACCCGGCGCAATCTCGAATTGACCGAGACGCTGTCCGGCGAGCGGCGCGGCAGTCTCCTCGCCACCATCGATTGCACGGTCACCGCAGCGGGCGCGCGCCTGCTGCATCAGCGGCTGACGGCGCCCCTCACCGATCCTGCGTCCATTGCGCTGCGTCTGGATGCGGTGGGGTACTTTTTGGAAAAATCCGATTTGCGCGACAGGTTGCGCGCGAGCCTGAAGGCGGCGCCCGATATCGCCCGCGCCACGGCTAGGATTGTGCTCGGACGCGGCGGTCCGCGCGATCTCGGCGCTATTCGCGACTGTCTTAGCGCGGCAAGCACTCTGCGCCGCATCCTGGGGGATTTGCGCGACGTGCTGCAGCCGGCGCCCGGCGAATTGTCGAACGCGCAAAGCGAACTCGCCGCCGCGCTTGTCGCGGTGAACCCGCTATCGGACCGGCTCGAACAATTGCTCGTTCCCGAGCCGCCCTTTTTCGCGCGCGACGGCGGGTTCATTCTGCCCGGCGCCCATGCCGCGCTCGATGAATTGCGTGCGCTGCGCGATGAATCCCGCCGCGTCGTGGCCGGGCTCGAAGCGCGCTACCGTGGCGAGACCGGCATCGCCAGCCTGCGCATCAAGCACAATGCGGTGCTCGGCTACTTCATCGAAGTCACCGCCACCCATGCCGACAAATTGCTCACCACAGGGGCGGGGCAATTCCGCCATCGCCAGACGGTCGCCTCGGCGGTGCGTTTCGCCACCGACGAGCTGGCCTCGCTTGCGATGCGCATCGCCCAGGCCGGTGATTCCGCGCTGCAGCTCGAATTGGAGCTGTTCGATGCGCTTGTCCAAACGGTGCGGGAGGTCGCAGCCCCGCTCGCACGCATTGCCGATGCACTCGCCGTGCTCGACGTCGCCGCGGCGCTGGCCCAGCTCGCCAGTGAGCGCGATTACGCGCGGCCCACAATCGACAATTCGCTGACCTTCAAAATCGTCCGCGGCCGGCATCCCGTGGTGGAGATGGCGCTGGCCGAGGCCAATCGTGGGCCCTTCACCGCCAATGGCAGCGATCTGTCGCCGGCGCATGCCGATGGCGGACCGGGGCGGCTGTGGCTGGTGACCGGCCCGAACATGGCCGGCAAATCCACCTTTCTGCGCCAGAATGCGATCATCGCGATCCTCGCCCAGATGGGCTCCTACGTGCCTGCCGCGTCCGCCCATATCGGCGCGGTGGATCGCCTGTTCAGCCGCGTCGGCGCGGCCGACGATCTGGCGCGCGGGCGTTCCACCTTCATGGTGGAAATGGTCGAGACCGCGGCAATCCTGAATCAAGCTGGCGAACGCTCTTTCGTGATCCTGGATGAGATTGGCCGTGGCACCGCCACCTTCGACGGGCTCGCCATCGCCTGGGCGGTGGTCGAGCATTTGAACGCCGTCAACAAATCCCGCGCGCTGTTCGCCACCCATTATCACGAGCTGGTCGCGCTGTGCGAAAGGCTCGACGACATTGCCTGCGCTGCCATGCGGGTGAAGGAATGGAAGGACAATGTCGTCTTCCTGCACGAGGTGGCGCCGGGTGCTGCGGACCGCTCCTATGGAATCCAGGTTGCGAAACTGGCCGGCCTGCCCAAGGCGGTGACGACGCGCGCGGCCGAAGTGCTGCGCGCGCTCGAAGAGGGCCGCGAGGGCCACAAACCGCTGGCGCGGATCGACGATCTGCCGTTGTTTGCCGAAAGATTACGCGAGCCGAAAGGTGCACAATCGCGCGGCAGCGCCGTGGAAGATGCACTGCGCGCCGCCGACCCGGATTCGCTCACGCCGAAAGCTGCGCTGGAATTGGTCTACACGCTGCGGCGTCTGCTCGCCGAACCGCAGCAGAACTAAGCCGCCCTTGCGAGCCGCCGCCCAAGCATGCACGATAGAACCCAATGAGCGAACCCGCGCCGCAAACGCCCGCGCCCAGCCGGCGCAAATTCCTTGTCGTTGTCGACCAAACGGAAGAATGCAAAGTCGCGTTGCGCTTCGCCGCGCGCCGCGCGCAGCACACCGGCGGTATCGTCACGCTCCTCTATGTCATACCGCCGGCGGATTTTCAGCAATGGGCCGGCGTCGAGCGCAAGATGCGCGAAGAGGCCCGCGCCGACGCCGAACGCGCTTTGTATGAATCGGCGAAGACGGTGAACGACATCGTCGGCGCCATGCCGGAGCTGATCGTCCGCGAGGGCCGCCCGGCCGACGAAATTCCCGCGCTGCTGCGCGAAGACCGCGCCATCTCCATTCTGGTGCTGGCGTCGGGCCTTTCGAAAGAAGGGCCGGGGCCGCTGGTGTCGCTCATCACAGCGCCGGGCGCGATCGGCTATCCCATTCCGGTCACCGTGGTGCCAGGCAGCCTGACCGACGAACAGGTCGACGCGCTGGCGTAATTTCGGCCATTCTTTCCTCCCCCGTTTACGGGGGAGGTGCCGAGCATGCGAGGCGGAGGGGGCGGTCCGCGAACGATTTATAAACAAGGGGGAAACATGCGACTCGACAGACCCGAGGGAACGCCGGATCCAACCATCGGCTGGGGCAGCGATATCGCGGCCGAAATGCTGCGCCGCTTCGGCATCCCCTTTGTCAGCCTCAATCCCGGCGCGTCCTATCGCGGCCTGCACGATTCCCTGGTCAACCATCTCGGCAATGAAAATCCCGGCATTCTGCTCTGTCTGCATGAGGATCATTCGGTCGCCATCGCGCATGGCTATGCGCGCGTCACCGGCGAACCCATGGCCTGCGTGCTGCACGCCAATGTCGGTCTCTTCCACGGCATGATGGGCATGTTCAACGCTTGGTGCGATCGCGCGCCCATGCTGGTCCTGGGCGCGACCGGCCCGCTCGCGTCGGAAAAGCGCCGCCCCTGGATCGATTGGATTCACACCATGCGCGATCAGGCGTCATTGGTGCGCGGCTTCGTCAAATGGGACGATCAGCCGTCCTCGCCCGATGCGCTTGTGGAATCTTTGGCGCGCGCGAATCTTTTGACGCGCTCGCATCCGACCGCGCCGGTCTATGTGTGTCTCGATGCGGGATTGCAGGAGGCGAAGCTCGAACGCGAACCCGCATGGCCCGATCTGCTGCGCTTTCAACCGCCCGCAGCCCCGCGTCCCGCGAAAGAAGCGGTGGATGCGGCGGCGGCGATTCTGTCCCGCGCTGGGCGGCCGGTGATTCTCGCCGGGCGCGGCGCGCGCAGCGATGTAGCGTGGCAGGCACGCATTCGTTTGGCCGAACGGCTCGGTGCGGTGGTGATGAGCGATCTGAAATCGGGCGCCATGTTCCCGACCGATCACCCGGCCCATGTGGTGGCGCCGTTCAATGCATTGCCGAAAGCGGCGCGCGAGATTTTGTGCGAAGCCGATGCAATTCTGTCGCTCGATTGGATTGATCTCGGCGGCGCGCTGAAACAGGCGGGCGCCGCCGGCACCGTGTCAGCGAAGATCGTCGGCGTTTCAATGGATCAGTTCCTGCACAACGGCGCGGGCATGGAATATCAGGCGCTCGCGCCCGCCGATGTGTTTATGGCGACGACCTCCGATGCCGCGGTCGCAGAATTGCTTGCCGCGCTGGGGCCGGGAAAGAAAGCGCCGTGGAAGACGCGGTCACCCGCCAAGCGCAAAGAGCCACGCGGCGATGCGGTGACGCTCGATGCGATTGCTACCGCCTTGCGCGCGGCCTTCAACGATCCAGAGCGCGTCACCTTCTCGCTGCTCAATCGCGGCTGGCCGTCAGACATCTGGCCGTTCACGGGGCCGCTCTCCTATCTCGGCAAGGATGGCGGCGGCGGCTTGGGTTCGGGTCCGGGGCTTTCGGTGGGCGCGGCGGTCGCACTCGAACGCATGGGGCGTTATGCGGTGTCGGTGCTCGGCGATGGGGATTTCTGCATGGGCGCCACCGCCATCTGGACGGCCGTGCGCCATCGCATTCCCATGCTGATCCTGATCGACAACAACCGTTCTTATTTCAATGACGAGCTGCATCAAGAGAACGTGGCCCGCGCGCGCGGGCGCGATGTGCGCAATCGCTGGATCGGGTTGCGGATGGAGGACCCGATGCCGGACATCGCCACGCTTGCCCGCGCGCAAGGCGCCATCGGCATTGGCCCGGTGACCAAGGCGTCGGATGTGGCGCCGGCGTTGGAGCAGGGCGTCGCCGTACTAAACCAGGGCGGCGTCTGCGTGATCGATTTCCATGTCGATCCCGGCGAAGATCGCACCTCCGCCGCCTCGGTGGGGCAGCGGAAAACAAGTTAGCGCGACGGGTCTGTAAATGCGTTTGGGTTTCGAAGAAGAACAAACAGCGTTTGTAAGCCCCTCGCAAAATGCGCGCATTTGGACGGAAAAATGGGTCGGAAATTGGGTCTACTGCGCGAATTGCGGACAAGCGAATATCGAGAAATACGAAAACAATCGTCCCGTCGCAGATTTCTTCTGTGCCATTTGTAACGAAGAATACGAACTAAAAAGTCAAAAGAACGCCTTTGGTCCCAAAGTGCTGGATGGTGCTTTTCGTTCGATGTGTCAGCGATTGGCGGAAAGCAACAATCCTAATCTCATGCTTCTGAATTACGATCTGAAACATTTGAGCGTCACAAATTTGCTCGTCATCCCGAAGCATTTTTTTGTGCGTGATATTATTGAGGAGCGAAAGCCTCTGGGCCCAAACGCCCGACGCGCAGGTTGGATTGGCTGCAATATTTTGCTGAAGCAAGTACCGGAAGCAGGCAAGATATTCTTTGTACGGAATGGAGAACCGTTACCTAAGGAAGGGGTTTTAGCCAAATGGCAGAAAACCCTCTTCTTAAGAGACCAGGAGGCCAATAGCAGGGGTTGGCTCATTGAAGTAATGAAATGTGTAGAGCTGATCGGCCGCCCCGAATTTGAATTGAATGAGATTTACGCCTTCGAGGAGCAATTAAGCCGCATCTATCCCAACAATAAACACGTCAGAGACAAAATCCGTCAGCAACTGCAGTTCTTGAGAGACCAAGGCTATCTCGATTTTGTCTCTCGCGGACATTATCGGCTGCGCTCGTAAAGGGCGGCTAAAGCCATACCTTTAGGAACGTTCGGAAAATCTTTTGTACCAAGCCCCTTAGAATCATCCGGACCCAGACCATCGGGAGCCTGATTATCAGGGCACGGCGCTTTTCTCCGATAAAAATCTGTGACTCAACCACGGAATCTTGTGAAAACGGGTGCAGGCAAAGGCAAAGAGAGTCGCGCCACTCACAATCCTGTGGCAGCCTTAGACTCACTGAGTGGTAGTAACGCCCGCCGCCTTCGCACGATGACGGGCGTTCCCGATCCGGGTACTCAGTTGGCGCGCCCACGAAGGGCGCCCTGGGTGGGAACTACTGCCCACCCAGGTTTGCCGACAGTGGAATCCTATCCACAATTTGAGTTCACGCCACTTGAATTATTCATCCGGAGCACAAATCCGGAGCGAGCTTTGGAAAAATGTTGGATTATCATCGCTTTAGGCAAATGTGGATTGCGGTGCGCTGCGCCGCAGTTTGGCTGCTGCACCAGCGGAATGGAATTTTGCGGATGTAGGTACCATGTTGGGTGCTCGGGCGGCCTGAACCGCCCCAAACCGGACAGGGATCCAATTGCACCTTAAATGCACCGCAATTCGCACCCAAAAACAGCGCGCTTTTGTAAGGCCGACCGAGTAATATCAAAGGGATAGGAGCGCCCCGACCCTCAAAAGAGGGGGAAGGGGGCTAAAAGCTCCCAAAAGGACAAACCGATGTTCATCCAGACCGAAACCACGCCCAACCCGGCCACGCTGAAGTTCCTGCCCGGCCGCGAAATCATGGCGTCCGGCACCGTGGATTTCCCCGATGCCGAAGCCGGCAAGCGCTCGCCTTTGGCCAGCCGCCTCTTCGCCATCCCGGAGGTGGAGCGGGTGTTCTTCGGTTCGGACTTCGTCACCGTGACCAAGCGGGCCGGCGAGGACACCGATTGGCGCCACCTGAAGCCGATGATCCTCGGCGCGATCATGGAACATTTCACCAAGCAGCTGCCGCTGTTCGACAGCGAGGCGCAAGCCGGAACCGATGCCGAGCCCGTCTATGAGGGCGAAGAGGCCGACATCGTGCGTGAGATCAAGGAGCTGATCGAAACCCGCGTCCGCCCGGCGGTGGCCGCCGATGGCGGCGACATCATCTTCAAGGGCTTCGACGGCGGCTCGGGCACCGTGTTCCTGAAAATGCAGGGATCGTGCTCGGGGTGCCCGTCCTCGACCATGACGCTGAAGAACGGCATCGAGAACATGCTGCGCCATTACGTGCCGGAGGTTTCGGCGGTGGAGGCGGTCTAGCCGCAGCGCGGCCCGCATTGACCCCGGCCGGCACCTTGCGCCAGTTTCTTCCCGCGCCGTCAGCCGCGCCGAGGATAGCGTGAAATTCTTCTCCCAGGTCTCGCAGGACCGTTTTCTTCTCGAGCATTTCTTCCGTGGACGGCGCGGCGGGGTGTTCCTGGATATCGGCGCCTATGATGGGGAGACGCTCAGCAACACGCTGTTCTTCGAACGCACCATGGGGTGGACCGGCCTCTGCGTTGAGCCGCTGCCCTCGGCTTTCGCGAAACTCGCCGCCACGCGCAAAGCGGTTTGCGAAAATCTCTGTGTCGGCGATTTCGAAGGCGAGGCGGATTTCGTCGAGACCGACGATCTGGTCGGCCCCGACCAGAAGATGCTCTCCGGCCTCACCGCCCATTTCGATCCACGCCATCTGCAGCGGCTGGAAAATTCCCGCCGCACCTCGCGGCGCGTGCCGGTGACGCGGCTCTCCAGCCTCTTGGACAAGCACCGGCTGTTCGACATCGACTATTGCTCCATCGACACCGAAGGCGCGGAGCTTGCCGTGCTTTCCAGTTTCGATCCCGCACGATTCCGCATCGGCGTGTTCACCATCGAGAACAATTTTGACGACGAGCGCATCCCGAAACTGATGGCGGAGAAAGGCTATGATGTCTTCGCCAAGCTGGAACAGGATTACGTCTTCAAGCGGCGCGACGTGAAACCCTTGGCCCGCACCAGCGTCATCTGTGCGGTGTGGCATGGCGATCCGAACCGGCACGAATTGCTGCGCGGTCACGCCGAGAATCTGGCGCGGCAGACTGTGCCGGTCGAACCCATCTATGTCTTCGACAATGGCGATGCGCCGCCCGATTGGCTGGAGGCGCGCGCTGTCACGGTGAAGGAGCCGCTCACCATCTATCAGGCGTGGAATGTGGCCCTCTCGCTGGTGGGAACGCCGCTCGCGATGAATCTCAATCTCGACGACCGGCTGGCGCCCGACGCAGTGCAGATCCTCGAACTCGAACTGTTGCGAAACCGCGCCGTCGCTGCGGGCGGCGATTGGAAGGTCTGTTATTCGCAAGCGGAAACCGATGATGTCGTGCCGTGCTATCCGGCCGCGCAATTGCCGTTCGTGCGCGATTGGCCGCCCGTGTCCGGCACCCGCACGCGGCTCGGCAGCGGCACCGGCGAACGCGGCACCTTTGGCCCGGCGACGATCTGGCGGATGGACGCCCATATCGGCGCGCCGCGTTATCCCTGGCGGTTTCTCGACGGTTCGCTGCTGCGCGGCAGCGGCGATCTCGCCTTTTGGCAGCTGCTGCAGAGCAATCCCAATTTCAAGATCATCGCCGTGCCTGCGATCATCGGCAATTACCACAGCCATCCCGACGGCCAAGCGGAATTCCGCGAGCCCGACGAGCGCGCCGCGATGATCGACCCTGGCGTATCGCTGACATAGCGGCGCAGGCTTTTGGGCCTATCGTCAATTAATCCCCATAAGCGGCAGGAAATTGAGCAGAACGGTGCTCCCCGGCGCGAGCCACGCGGCCACAACCGGTTGCTGCCACACCGGCTTGAAAGCCCCCGACTGCATCTCCTCGATCCGCGTCCTAAGAAACTTGAGCTGGTGGACGCTCGCAAGCGGGCGCTCGCTGATAGGTCCGTGTGCGCGGATTTGCGTGAGATCGGTCGCGACCTGCCTGAGTGCGGCCTCGCGTTCATGGTCTGCTGCGCGCCCGAGCAGCCATACGCAGAGGAACACCAGCAACAGCCCGATCGCCGCCATGATGTATGTCGGCCAATTGGTTGGAAAAGCGCCGAACACGGTGGTTCGAGACACGATTGTCAGAGCAAGCACCAGGAAAGGATAGACCGCGAGCCGGTTGATGCAGCTGGTTCGTTTCGCGACGAACTGCATATCGATCCAATGATCGAGATAACGGCCATTGATCCCGAGTTCTTTTTCGTACTTTCTGATTGTTTGTTCGGTCCAGCGCGAACGGAAATGCTGGAGATCGCGGACAAAACTGTAACAGAAGAACGTGGCGTCAGCGATGAACAGGATCAGAAACCAAGTTGCGATGGATTGCAGCCAGGCCAGCCACCAGTCGATGTTCCGCAGCAGCGCGCTGCGTGCGCTGGGTTCTGGGTTCCCGAAAATCTGATCCAGGACCAGATAGGCGAGCATGACGGCTGTCGTGGCAATGCAAACCCGAAAAAGTCTGAAGGGTTTGCGCCCTTTGGTGCAGTAACGGCGCCAGAACATCGCAAGAGGATCTTCCACGCTGTCATCCAAAAGCAGCCGGTAATTGTACATTTCGCGCCAAGTTTCTGCGTAAATAAGGTCGGGCACATGCTTGCGGAGCAGTTTCAGACTTTCCTTCAAGCGCTGGAAAAATCCCTCGCGTTGGGGTGGAAGATCGAGCCCGAAATCTTGCGCGATCGCTTGCATGTTTTCGTCCAACTGCCGCAATCCACAAAAGGTAAGGATCGCCGCGAGGACGGTGATGACGATCCGCATCGCGATCGTCGGCCACAGTGAAATTCCTGCTTGGAAGACCAAGGGCTCGCCCGCGCCGTGAGCGGAGAGGACGCCGGCCATCCAGGGCCACGACAAGCACAGCACCACTCCCAAGACGAAGAAGATCGCCAATACCGTGAGCGGATGGTACCCGGATCTGGCCTTCTTGTTGGGTTTGCGCCGACGGTCGTGCACGACGGAATCGCTCGCAACCACCGGGGCGGTCTGGCTCCCTTCGCTTTCACTCAACCCGATAATAAAGCTCGCCACGGAATCCGAGGGGCTGGTGACAGATTTCGTATCGGCACGGCTCGGATAACCGGTAAGCCATGCACGAAGGCGGCGCGAGACAAGAAGGCTCACGCCAAGCAGCACCAAACCCGTCGCCGCGGACCATCCTAGGAACGCACGCCAAAGGACCAAATCCCATGGATGATCCGCGCGAAACGGTGACGGCGCCATGATGGCCGTACAGCTGCGCAGGTCGGCACAGAGATCATCTGTCGGACTGGACGCTTGGGTCTTGCCGTCCTTCGATGGCTGCTGCTCAGCAGCCGATGCGGCGGGTGGGTTCGAGGAGAAGATCTTTTCCAGCCCGCTTTGAAGGCTGGCAATCAGGTCCGTCTTTTGTTCCAGAGGCTTGGTTTCGGGGGAAAGGGCAAAGGCGAACGGCCTGCCAATCCCGATCTGGTATACGCCCGGATGCTGGGTCCATTGCAGGTCGCCGGAGGGTGGAGGGGTTTCGCGGCCGCTATCTTCCAAAGCGAGACGCGCGGCAAGGAATGCGGAGGTTTGATAAGCCGCCCGAAACGGCGGAATGCCACCCTGCAACTCATCGCGCAGTTCCAAGCCGTAGGCAGAGGCGACGATCAGATTGCGCGTCCAGCCGAGCTCGGTGGGATGATAGAGCCTGGCGTCGAGATCGGTCGTGAAAAACACTGCTTCGGGAAACGCTGGCCGCAGCAGCTGCAAGGCTGCGAGCTTGTCATAGACATCGCTCCCGACCACGCCGACGGCCACGAGCCTGTCACCCTTCTCGTGCAGGCGCCGCTCGAGTTCTTGGATGCGCGCCACCATCCGGCGCAAATAGTCATATTGACCATTGCCATTGGGATGCTCGATGTTTTTCGAAAGATCGATCCTCGGCTGAGGTTGCTCGGCGAGTGGCTGTAGCGGGGTGTTTGCTTGGTCTGACTCATGCGAGCCTTTGTTGTTGCCGGTGTTTTTTGTCTCTGAGGCGGAAGCAGGTGCTTCCGCCAGGGCGCCGTCAACGCCGCGCATGTAACTGAAACAATGAAGTCTCGCGTCGGGTGGCGGGGCGGCTCCCCGCAACTGATCGGTGCAGTCCCCGCTGCGTTGGAACGCGTTCTCGATGCTTTGGGGCAGATCGCGGCCATAGTCGGAATCCCACTCTGAGAGCAGAACCATGTGAGCATGGGCATCCGCGTGGGGATCGATACCGCGCTTCTTCAATTCGTCTGAGAGAAGCATCACGACCGTGAGATCCGAGGCAATGGTCGAGATATAGGCGATCTTTCCCTTAGAACTCGCTTCTCTCGCAGCTTGCTGAGGAGCCTGCGCGGTGGCGCTGTAGTTATAAAGGGTCACAGGAGCAGGCTTGGTGGACTTGTCATCGCCGGGCGCATTAGGCGGCAGCGAAAGGCATGTCTCTTGCGGATTTGCCATCGCGTTCAGCGTGCTGGAACCCCACGGACCGAGATAGGTAAACCGCTTTGCGGAAGGCGAGCCTTTCGTGAACAAGCTTCGCAGCGCTGCCAGACCGTTCAGCGCGCAATCATTCGTCGCCTTTTGCAATTGCTCCTCATTGATCCAGAGCATGAGCACGCGTTGAGGAAGACGCAGGGCAGCCCTGTCCCGTGACA
>DATLVC010000328.1:0-9935 GCA_035577685.1 Micropepsaceae bacterium
CAAATCCGTCTTGCCTATGCACTCCAGGAACCGCGTCCATTGCTGCGTCGTGTAGGGCATGATGGCCATATAGCCGTCGCGCGTTTTGTAGGGGCGGCGGTTCTTGGCCAGCATCCGTTCATAGCCGGCCGGGCCCAGCGGCGGCACGAAGCTGCGCCCTGCCAGATGCTCCACCAGCAGGAACGCCACCATGCTTTCGAACATCGGGGCTTCGATGGCGCAGCCTTTGCCCGTCTTCAGCCGGTGCACCAGCCCCGTAGCAACGGCGAAAGCCAGATGCAGGCCGACCACCTTGTCGGCGATGATGGAGGGCAGGAAGCGCGGCGCACCGTTCGTATCCGTGTTGAGCGCTGCCAGGCCCGACATGGCCTGGATGATATCGTCATAGGCGGGCTCGGCCGCATAGGGGCCGTTCTGGCCGAAGCCCGGCGAATAGCAATAGACGAGGCCCGCATTCGCCTGCGCCGCGGCCTCATAGGAGAGCCCGAGTTTGGCGGCGGCCTGCGGGCGCATATTGTGCACCAGCGCGTCGGCCTTGGTGAGCAACTTCAGCACCACCTCGCGGCCTTCGGGGGCGCGCAGATCGACGGCAAGGGAGCGCTTGTTGCGGTTGGTATTGATGAAGCCCGCGCCCATGTCAGGTGCGCGGCTGGGGCGCGGGAAGCGGCCGACATCACCTTCAAGGGTTTCGACCTTGATGATCTCCGCGCCCATGTCCCCCAGGAACTGCGTCGCGTAAGGGCCGAGATAGGTCGTCGTGAGATCGACGATGCGGATGCCGTTCAAGAGCTCATACATCAGCCATAGGCCTTCACGAAATAATAGACCGAGAACACGGCGCCTGCCGCCGTGATGATGGCGCGCAAGACGTCGTTGGGAATGCGTTTGGCGATACGCGCGCCAAAATAACCGCCAGCGATCGAACCGGCCATGACAATCACCGCAACGGTCCACGCCACGGAACCGGTGACGATGAAAAGCACGGCCGCGATACCATTGATGAAGCAGACAAGAAAATTGCGCTGAGCATTGGCGCTCTGGATGTTCTGTTCGCCCGCAAGAGCCATGGACGCCAGCAGCAGAATGCCGATGGCCGCGCCGAAATAGCCGCCGTAAATAGCGCTGACGAATTCCATGCTGAGAAGCCGGATTTCGTTTTTCCGGTGCGACCCTTGCGTCACGCGTTTCACGATAAGGCGCGAAAAGGTGAACAGGATGGTGGCCACACTGAGCAGCCACGGCACGAGATAGAAGAACACCGCATTGCCGGAGGCGAGCAGCAAAAGCGCGCCCAAAAGCCCGCCTGCCGTCGCGACGGCGATGCGTTTGGGAAGGTTCTCGCGCACGCGCCGTATCTCCGGCAGATAGGCATAGGCCGACGTGAACGTGCCGGGCACCAACGCCACTGTCGTCGTGGTGTTCGCCATGACCGGCGGCAGACCCGCCGCAAGCAGAACCGGAAAGGTAAACAGCGTGCCGCCGCCCACCAGCGCATTGCAGGTGCCGGCGAGAAAGCCAATGGTCACGAGAAGAGCGATTTCGGCGGGAGACACTGAGGGATGTTTCCTTATTTCTGCAACAGCGCCTTCACCCGAGCAGCGACCATGCTGACATCGTCCAGCGGAGCGTAGGTGTAATTCGCGAGGCTGCCGGTGAAGGCGCGGGTCACGCCCTCCTCGCGCAGCCCCTGATGGAAGCGCGCGAATTTCGGCGACCCGCCTGGCAGGTCGAAAACATAGACCGGCTTTCCTGTGCTCGCGCTTTCCGAGACCATGTTCACGGAATCGCAGGTGACGACCAGGAAATCCGCGAGCCCCAGGATTCCGAAATAGGGATTGTCGCCCTGCCCGTCCCAGATGTCATGCGGGGTATGGGCCAGTGCGGCTTTGAGAATGCCGATATTTTCCGCACCTGTCCGCCGTGATGGCGTCACGAGAAGGCTCCCGGTCACCGCGCGCGCCGCAGCGGCAAGCAGGCCCCCGAGGATGGTCATTTCCGCCGGTCCCAAACGGTAGGACGCATTGGCCCCGCCGATGAGGACGCCGATATAGGGGCGTTTGAGATGCGCAACTTTCGGCGCAAGCCGTTCGGCGCCCTCGAGCAGCAGCACCGGCGTGACGCGATGCAGCGCCCCGCGCGTGGAGAGGATATTCGCGCCTTCGAGCCGGTCATGACGCGGCACAACCACGAGATCGAAATGGCTTGCCGAGATCACGGGATTCTGGAGCTGCACGGTCTTGGTGCAGCCGCCGGACAATTTCTTCACCAGCAGAGCTCCGGCAACGCTGTGGCGCCCGGTGGCGATCAGAAGGTCCGGCCAGGGCGGTGCAAGCGCATCGCTGCCGCGCGCGAATTGTGCCCGTCCCCCAATACGGACATAGGGCGTGAGATGCCGCCAGGGCTCGCGCAGCCGTACGCGCTTCACCACTGGCGTGAGGCCAAGCGCTTCGGCAAGACCGACACATTGGCTTTCCATGCCCGCTTTGCCGTCGGTCACCACCCAGCACGACAGCGGGCGCGCGTCAGAACCCAAACATGTGGTCCAGGCTGAAGGCGCGAGCGCCGACCAATCCGTGATAGCCGAATAGCCGGCAGGTGGTATCGCGCACCAGCACGTAGCAATTCTCGCCGGCACCTTTTCGTTCGGCTTCGCTGAACGTCTCATTCACGCGCCACAAAGCCGAACCTCCGCACGGGATTTTCAGTTCGCGCCGCGCCACCTCTTCTCCGCTCGCCGACATCAGCATCAGTGCCGTGTTCGACACGGCATGCCAGGGCCGCGACGCCGGATAGACGAGATGGCACATCGTATCGAGCGGCTTCGGCCCCACCCGCAGGAACAGCCGCGTCGACAATCCCGGCGGCGGGCCCTTATAGGATTGCGGCTCGCCCTTATAGGTAACGAGGGTGTTGAACATATGCGCGCCGAAGCTGGTCTCGGCGGCGTGACCGGTTTCGCGGTCCTCGTAGCGGAAGAGCGCGTGCAGCCAGCCATCGGCCTCGCGTCCGGCATCGAAATCATAGACCAGTTCCATGTGGCCGTAGCCACCGTCGATATGGCCGTTGAGAATCTCGTTCGCGGCGAGAGCCACCGATTCGTTCCGCGCCAGATTGCCGAATGTGTGCACGGCCGCCTGGCGGCCCGACGCATCGTAGATGACGAGCTTCACCGGCAGGTGCGTCTGTGCCGTGGACATCGGGGTCGGCAGGATCACGCTACGGAAGTGATCCACCGGCAGCACCGGCGCAGGAAGGATGAAACCCTTACCCAGAACAGCGCCGAGGTCGGGCAATTGCGTGTCGAGCTTCAAATCCTCGCGTTCGACGTTCGGGTGTGCGATGTGACGATGGCCGTTCTTGCGCAACACCTCATAGCGCGGACGCACGAAATGTTTTCCAGCGCGAATCTCGATCTGCTGCGGCCAGCGCGCGTCGGGGAGCAGGTCGGATGCGCTCAGCCGTTTGGTGGCAAACGGGCCGATGGCTTCGTCAAGCGTGACGATTTCCTCATCGCCCATCAGGTTGAGGCCAATCTCGCCGGGCGCAATCGGATTGGGATGCGAATTCTGCACCCACAGCACGATCTCTTCGTCTTCGGCAGGCGCCGGCAAACCGGCATAGCGATTGGCCGGCCAGGAATTGGCATCGTGCGTGCACGAAAGCACGTCCGATTCATCGCCATAGGTGTCGAGCGCATATTTGACGATGTCGTGGCCGGCAGCCCCCACGACATGCATAAACAATTGGCCGGTGAACGGCGCCAGAGTAAAGCGCGCGCGGATGTCGCGGCTGTCCACCACGATGCTGCCGTTCGCCGCAGGCAGCGGTTCTTTCCACTCCGCAATCGCGCGTCCTGAGCCGTCGAACAGATGGAAGCGGATGTCGCCGCCTTTTCCTCCGTAGGCGGACCAATAATTGGCCGTCACGAGCCGCGTGTGCTGCCCGTCGCTGTCGCGGAAGAAGGCGAAATTGGTCGCGAAATTCAGGTTGTTAAGATAACGCCCCTTGTCCGACAGCATGTCGTCGGGAAGGCGGAACGCATCGAAGCTCAAAATCGCCGCGCCGTTGGTCAAAGGCTTGATGTGGGGAACGGAAAGCCCGGTATCGAAGCCGGCAATCAGCACCGTCAATGCATGACAATCGGCAAGCTCGGACACGGGCCGCGCGGCAAAGTTGCGGAATTTCCGCCCGATATGGCTCACATCCTGGACGAAGACCCCGGCAATCGCGATCCCGTCCAGTGGAAACAACGCATCGAACGCGGCCAGCAGATTGTGGGGATCGTAGATGGCGACCGGTCCGCTCGCGCGCAATGTCGCAAGCAGCGCGCGTGCCGGTTCGGCCGCCAAAGGATGCGTCACCGCCTTGTAGAAAGCGTTGCCGCCGACGGCATTGCTGAACGTTTCGATGTTCAGCGGCATGGGCGGGCCATCCCTCTCACGGCTTGCGCCCACCCAGCCGCTTGAAGAACGCGCTCAAGCGGTGGCGCGCCTGTTCGCGCCGCACCACGGAGGCATCCGTCACCCAATTCAGTTGGATGACGCGGCGCGGACCCGAGAACGGCTCGAACCCGTGCCAGGCATTGGGATCGTTGCGGAACACCAGCAGCGTGCCCTGTTCCGGCGGCACCTCGGCGATGACATCGTTGAGATCGGTTTCCGAGCGCACCAGCCGCAGGCGTCCCTTCGGGCTTTCCCAGCTGTCGTTCATATAGATCAGCACCGTCACCAGCTTGGTGCGGCTGTCGGTGTGGATCTTGCCGTCTGCGGCACGGCTCTGCCCGCGCACGGTCACCATGGTGGGACTGGCGGTCAGGTCCATGCCGAGTTTCGCACCGACGGCGCGCGCCATCGCCGGAGCCTGAATCGCATCCATGAACGCCGCGAAAGCCGGGCCATATTCCAGCGTGGAAAGGGGAAAGCTTCCGGGGTGCCGGATGGCGGGAAAATCGGCACGAATCGCATCCAGGGCATCGCCCCTGACAAAGCGGGGCACGATGAAGAACGGGAAAGGCGCGTGCTCCACGGGCGCGGCGTCAAGCGCCGCCATATCGAGGAATTCCCGCGGCGCCGTTTGGGTTCGGGCCAGATTGCTCGCGCGATTCATTGCCTCAGCCATGCCTCCAAAATGAGCGCCAGCCTCCCCGCCGTCAAATGCGGTTTGTCAGGTCGCAAGGCCGCTGGCAAGCCCACATACCCCTCCCCGCTATTGCTGGCATTTCGCCGCCATTGGCATTAAATGCCCGCATCCGAAATGAGAGAGGCAGGGGCATGGCAGGAATACGTGTTGCGGTCACGGACGACTGGCAGAAAGCCGCAGCGGACGTGACCGATTGGTCGGCGCTTCGGGCCCGTGCGGAGGTGGTGTTCTTTCCGCGGCATTACGCGGCGGCCGACGAGGACCAGGCCGTCCAGGACCTGAAGGATTTCGATATCATCCTGCCCACCCGCGAACGATCGCGCTTTTCCGAATCGCTGATCGCGCGGCTGCCGAAGCTGAAGATGATGTCTCTGACCGGCTCGCGCGCCCCCAATGTGGATCAGGACGCCTGCACCAAACAAGGCATCATCTGCACCTTCACCTCGGGCGGCCATTCGCCGGCCCCGGCCGCGGAAATGACGCTGGCGCTGCTGCTGGCCGCCGCGCGCAAGATTCCGCAGGGCGATGCAGCCATGCGGGCCGGCCGGTTCCAGGAAGGCATCCCGCCGGGCATCAATCTGGAAGGCCGCACGTTGGGCCTCGTCGGGCTCGGGCGCATCGGCGCCTATATGGCGCGCTATGGCCATGCGCTCGGCATGCGGGTCATCGGCTGGAGCCAGAACCTGACCGACGAAAAGGCCAAGGAAGCGGGCGCCGAGCGCGTCGACCGGGAAACCCTGTTCGCCGAAAGCGATGCCGTCAGCATTCATCTGGTGCTGGGACCGCGATCGCGCGGGCTCATCGTTGCCGCCGATTTTGCGCGCATGAAGAAGGGCGCGATCTTCATCAACACCTCGCGCGGGCCGATCGTGGACGAAGCGGCCTTGGTCGCGGCCTTGCGCGAGGGCCGGATTGTCGCCGGGCTGGACGTTTACGACCGCGAACCGCTGCCGCCGGACAATCCATTCCGGAGTTTGCCCAATACGGTGCTGACGCCGCATCTGGGCTTCACCACGGTCGAGGGCCTCGGCGTGTTCTATGAGCACGCGATCCATAACATCCTGGCGTTCCTGGACGGGAAGCCGGTCAATGTCGCCAATCCCGACGCGCTGAAACATTCATGACCCAGAACATCGAACCTGGAATTGCCATTGTCGGTGGAGGAATTGCCGGTCTCGCACTTGCACTCGGGCTGCATCAGCGGGGCATTGCATCGAAGGTTTATGAGGTCGCCCCCGAAGTGAAAGAGTTGGGCGTCGGCATCACGATTCTGCCGCACGCGATGCGTGAGCTGACTGCGCTGGGACTTCAGGATCAGATGGCCGCCGCCGGCGTCGTGAACACGCAAAGCGCCTTTTTCAACCGCTTCGGCCAACTTATCTATAAAGAGCCGCGCGGCCGCTATGCCGGCTATTCCTATCCCGAAGTCGGTATTCATCGCGGGCGGCTGCACACCATTCTCTTCAACGCCGCGCGCGAACGGCTGGGCGAGGACGCGATCCTTACCAACCGGCGTTGCGTCGGCGTGGAACAGGATGCGAGTGGCGTGACGCTGAACTTTCAGGAAACCACCAGCGGCGCCACGCTGCCGCCGGTGCGCGCCGGTATCGCACTCGCCTGCGACGGCATCAATTCGGTGGTGCGCAAGCATTTCTATCCCGACGAGCAATTGGCGTTCGAAGGTATCAACACCTGGCGCGGTGTGGCGCGCGGCAAACCCATCCTCGATGGGCACACCTATCTGCGCATCGGCTCGATCAAAACCGGCAAGATCGTGATCTATCCGATCATCGACAATGTGGACGGCAACGGAAACCAGCTCATCAATTGGACGACCGAAGCCCCGCTGTTCGGGCGGCCCAAGAACGATTGGAACAAGCCCGGCAAGCTCGAAGATTTTCTGCCCATTTACGAAAGCTGGAAATTCGATTGGCTGAACGTGCCCGCGCTTCTGAAGAATTCCGAAGTGCTGCTCGAATATCCCATGGTGGATCGCGATCCGGTGTCGCGCTGGACCTTCGGGCGCATCGCGCTCGTTGGCGATGCCGCCCATCCCATGTATCAGCGCGGCTCCAACGGCTCGGCGCAGGCCTTGATCGATGCGCGGGTCCTGTCCGATTTGCTGAAAGCGAATACCGATCCATCGGGCGCTCTTGTCGCCTATGAACAGGCGCGCCTGCCCGTCACCACGAAGATCGTGCACACCAACCGCACAACGCCGCCCGACTTCATCAACATCAAAGTCGAAGCTTTGGTTGGCGACAAACCGTTCGACAATCTGGATGATTATATCGGCCAGGACGAACTCAAAACGCTGTCCGACAATTACAAGGCGATCGCGGGCTTCGGCCGGCAGGACGTCACGTAAGACGGCGCAGGGAATATTGGGAGGAAAAATTCATGAAGCTTTACGCCGATCCGGTTTCGACCACCTGCCGTCCGGTCCTGCTGCTCATCGCTGAGAGCGATGCCCCAGTCGAAATGCATTACATCGATCTTTTCAAGGGCGCGCATAAAGAGCCCGAATACACCGCCATCAATCCCAGCGGCGCAGTACCGGCGCTGGTGGACGATGATCTGCACCTCGGCGAAAGTTCGGCGATCCTGAAATACATCGCCGACAAGATCGATTCGCCCGCCTATCCGAAGGATTTGAAGAAGCGCGCCAAGATCAACGCGATGATGGATTGGCTCAACACGGGCTTTTATCGCGATTTCGGTTACGGCTTCGTCTATCCACAGATCTTTCCGCACTACAAGCACGAACATGAAATCGCCCAGGCCGCGACCATCAATGCCGGACGCGAGCGGGCCAAGAAATGGCTGAATATCCTGGACAAGGATTTCATCGGCCCGAAGAACAAATTCCTGCTGGGCGACGAGATCACCATCGCCGATTATTTCGGGGCCGGAATCTTCAGCCTGGCCGATATCGTGCGCTGCGATCTCTCACCCTGGCCGAATATCCGGCGCTGGCTGACGAACATGCAGGCGCTTCCGAGCTGGAACAAGGTGCATGAGGATTACAACGCCAAGCTGGTGCAGCCGGCGAAAGATGCGCCGTTCGTGATGTTCTGAACCGCCCGAGACAACCTCAACCAGTTGTCTGTTTGGTCGTGGCCGGCCCTACCCCGGCCGCAAGCGCCAGCCGGATGAGATCGGACAGGCTGCGTGCCTGCATCTTCTCCATCAGATGGGCGCGATGGATTTCGACGGTCCGCGGCGAAATATCGAGCTCATAGGCAATGACCTTGTTGGCGCGCCCGGCGACCAGATGCTCGAGCACCTGTTTTTCGCGCCCCGTCAGCAGCGGGATGCGGGTTTCGGCCGCTTGCGCAAGCGCGGCCTGGCTGCGGCTTTCCTTGGAAACGGTGATCGCGCGGCTGACGCTGTCGAGCATCATCTGCTCGTCGAACGGCTTTTCGATGAAATCCACCGCACCCGCCTTCATGGCGCGAACCGCAAGGCCCACATCGCCATGCCCCGTCACGATGATCACGGGCAGGCCGATGCCGCGCTTGATGAGTTCTTCCTGAAGTGCGAGTCCGTCCATGTCGGGCATCCTGATATCCGCAACGACGCACGCGCTTCTGTTCAGCAGAGGCGAAGCCAGAAGGGCTTTGGCGGAATCGAATTCGTGAACGACGAAATCTGAAGATTCCAGCAGCGCACGCAGCGAATCGCGCACCGCCGCGTCGTCGTCGACAATCAGGATTTCCGTTTCGGCCATGGCAGGAATATTGTCCCCTTTCGCGTCATTATCGGCCTTCGCCAAATTTTGACAATTGACCAAATCCCTAATGCACATATAGGCCTAGCCAGCCACTGTACCAAAGCGGGCTACCCAAATGCGAGATTTTCCCGCGCCTTCGGGGGAAGCAGCGCGGCCGTCTAGGTTCACCGCGCCCTTCGCGATAGGTTCACAGCATGCCGCAATCGCCGCCGCAAGCCCGGGTTAATCTCAGCCGCCGCGTATTTCTCTCCGCGGGCGCGGCATCCGCAATGCTTAGTCCACACCTGGTCCGGGCGGCCCCGGGTTTTCCGGCGAAGACTATCCAATTCATCATCCCCTATGCGGCGGGCGGCGGCTTCGATTCTTATGTCCGGTTCATTTCCCCGGTCATCGAGCGCTATCTGCCCAATCGCGTCAGCATCGTGCCGATCAACGTCACCGCCGGCAGCGGTTCGCGTGGCATCACCCAGCTCTATCGCTCCAAGCCCGACGGCTACACGATCGGCATCTTCGACGTGCCCGGCATGTTCATCCAGCAGGCCGTGCAGGGGAGCAGCGCCTATGATCTTTCCCGTTTCGCCTGGATCGGCTGCATGGGCGAAGGCGAACGCTATCTCGTCGGTGTCGGCGCCAATTCGCCGCTGAAGAGCTTTGCCGATCTGCAGGCGCTCTCGGCCAAGCGGCCGGTTAAATTCGCCGTTACCGGCCTCGAAGGAACCGCCACGGCAGCCGCGATCATCGGCACCGAGATGCTGGGCATCAGGCGGCAATTGATCACCGGCTATCGCGGCTCCAGCGATTATATCGTCGCCGCCATTCGCGGAGATTCCGATGCGGTGATCTCGGCCACGTCCACCATGATGCGGTTCGCACGCGCGGGCCAGCTTCGCATCCTCGCCTCATTCGAGGCCCATGCCAGCCTCCCCGGGATTCCGGACGCCACCAGCCTCGGCAAGCCGGAACTGGACCAGATCACCGTCGAGCGGCCGGTGGGCGCGCCGCCCGGCACGCCGGTCGATATCCAGACCGCGCTTTCCGTCGCATTGGCGAAAGCCCTGGCCGA
>DATLVC010000329.1:0-8161 GCA_035577685.1 Micropepsaceae bacterium
CGCGACAATGCCGCCTTCCTTGCGTGGTTCGCCGGGACGGGAAAGCTCATCGCCCGTGGCGACAAGCGCAACGCGCGGCTTGCGGGTGACGGAAATCTTCGCGAGATCACCCGCCGCGACAAGGGCAATATCGCGCGGGGAAAGGCGATGGCCTTTAGCAATCAGGATTTCGCCGCTGCGGAAGTCGAGCGCGCGGGGCCGCACATTCTCGTTCGGGCGCGGTGCTTCCTTGATGATGACCCGCGTGCCTGCGACTTGGGTATCTTCCTGGATGACAACCGCATCGGCGCCTTCCGGCACCACGCCGCCGGTGAAGATGCGCACGGCTTGCCCCGCGCCAACACGGCCCTGAAACGGCCGCCCGGCGGGGGCTTCGCCGATAACGGAAAGTTCGGCGCCCACAGATGCATCGCTCACCCTGACCGCATAGCCATCCATTGCCGATATGGGAGCGGGTGGCTGGTCCATCCGCGCGACGACGTCTTGCGCAAGCACGCGGCCCGAGGCTTCCGAAATAGACACGATTTCGGAAGTCAGCAGCGCAAAGCTGCCGGCGATGCGCGCAACAGCCTCATCGACTGAGATCATCGCGACCCCTTGCGTCCGAACATTTCATCGAGGCTGGCGCGCGCGGCCTTGGCGAGCTTTTCCGCGGAACCGGACGATAGTGCGCGCGAACGTCCCGACAGAAAGCCGTAAAGCTCGTTCACCGGAACAGCGGCGGATTTCGCCCATTCCGTGGCGCGCAAGCGCCGCGCCACCATGAAAGTCCGCAAGGCCTCACGGTCACCTGCTGCGGTCGCCCCGCGAGGGCCTGTGACTTCGTGCATCAGCACGCGAGGAGCGGCTTTTGCCGGGCGGCCAGGCTTGGCTTCGATTGGGGTTTCGATTTCCGGCGCGGCCATTGTTTGAGGGGCTTCATAGGTGCCGCTCTTGCCGCCCGATTTCGTCAGCAGGCGGACGGTTTCGATGACCGCGCTTTTGTCCACCGCTTTGACCATGTCGTAGAAGGTGAGGGCGGCCACGCTTGCCGCCGTCATCGCTTCCATTTCGACGCCAGTCTGACCGGTCGTCTTGGCGCTCGCCACGACGCGGAAGGCATACCGTTCGGGCAGGGGCGTGAACTCCACGCCGACATGGGTCAGCATGAGCGGATGGCAAAGCGGGATCAGCTCGGAAGTCTTCTTCGCGGCCATGATCCCGGCGATGCGCGCAGTTGCGAGCACATCGCCTTTCTTGATTTCGCCGGCCACGACCAGCGCGAAGGTTTCTTTCGAAATCGCGATGATGGCTTCGGCAATTGCCACGCGCTCGGTCATGGATTTCTCCGAGACATCCACCATGGAGGCCCGGCCGGCTTCGTCGATATGGCTGAGCTTCGTCATGATCTCACGCCCGAAAGCAGCGCGTGGGTGGCGGTTTCAACATCGTCGGCACGCATCAGACTTTCGCCGATCAAATAGGAGTTGATGCCCACCGCGGCAAGGCGCATCAAATCTTCTGCGCTCGACAGCCCGCTCTCCGCGACGACGTGAACGCTGGAAGGAACGCGCGGCTTCAGCCGGATCGCCGTCCCGATGTCGGTCACGAAGGTTGTGAGGTCGCGGTTGTTGATGCCAATCAGATCGGCATCCAGGCCAAGTGCGCGATCCAGCTCCCGCTCATTATGGACTTCGACGAGCGCATCCATGTCCCATTCCTTCGCCGTCTCGATCAGTTTGCCGGCCATGGAATCCTTCAGCATCGCCATGATCACCAGAATGCAGTCGGCACCCAGCGCGCGCGATTGCACGATCTGATAGGGCTCGAGCATGAAATCCTTGCGCAGCACCGGCAGATGCGTTGCTTGCCGGGCGGCCATCAGATCGTCGGCCGCGCCCTGGAAGGATGGTGTATCGGTGAGCACGGAAAGACAGGTGGCGCCGCCGCGCTCATAATCGCGGGCAATGACTTCCGGATCGAAATCGGCACGGATCACGCCCTTGCTGGGACTTGCCTTCTTGATCTCAGCAATCAGTCCGGGACGCCTGGCGGCCTTTGCCGCTTCGAGGGCGGCGCGAAAACCACGCGGGGCGGGGGCTTCGCCTGCGTCCGCCATCAGCGCTTTGAGGGACCGTGCCTTTTTCGCAGCCGCAACTTCCTCGTGCTTATAGGCCGCAATGCGCTTCAGAATGCTCATGGGATCGTGCTCATGCTCGGGCGCGTTCGCTGAGCCGGGCTTGCTCGAATGTGCGTGCTGCATTGCCTTTGTCGATCGCTTCGGCGGCAAGCGCGACCCCTTCGCCGATGGCTTTGGCTTTGTCCGCGATGACAAGTGCCGCCCCGGCATTCAAGAGCACAATATCGCGAAAGGCATTCTTGGCGCCTTCCAGGAGATCGCGGATGGCGCGCGCATTGTCTTCCGCCGTGCCACCCTTCAATGCCGCCAGGGAACTGCGCTTCAAGCCGGCATCTTCCGGGGCGATTTCGTGCAGCGTTACATGGCCGCGATCCAGCATGGCCACGCGCGTTACGGCCGTGGTGGTCATCTCGTCCAAACCGTCGCTGCCGTGAACGACCCAGGCTTTCTCCGTGCCGAGATCGGCCAGCACATGCGCCACCGGCTCGAGCCATTCTTCCGCGAATATGCCGAGCAATTGGCGGCGTACGCCGGCCGGATTGCAGATCGGACCCAGCAGATTGAACATGGTGCGGAAGCCCAGCTCGCGGCGCACCGGGCTAACATTCTTCATCGCAGGGTGATAGGCGGGCGCGAAGAGAAAGGCGAAACCCGCATTGGCCAGGTGCCTCTTCGCGGCACCTGCATCGTGATCGATCGGTACGCCCAAAGCTTCCAGTACGTCAGCGGCGCCCGTGCGCGAAGACATCGCGCGATTGCCGTGCTTGGCCACCGGCACGCCGCAAGCCGCAACCACGAACGCCGCGGCCGTGGAGACGTTCAACGTGCCGGCATTGTCGCCGCCCGTACCGCACACATCGATGGTGCCGGCGGGTGCCTGGACGCTCGTCATGGTTTGGCGCATCGCGCGCGCGGCGCCAGTGATCTCCGCGACGCTAGGGCCGCGCACTGCCAGAGCGGTCAGGAATGCGGCCATGCGGATATCGCTCACCGCACCAGCCATCATCGCACCAAAGGCGGTTGCGGATTCCGCTGCGGTAAGGTGCTCGCCACCCGCCAGCCGCTTCAGCAGCGTGGCGAATTCCCCCTCGGGTTTGCTCATGCCACGCTTACGCGTGGCGCCGTGCGGGCCAGCCTCAGGAAATTTTGCAACAGGGCATGGCCGTGGGCCGATGCGATGCTCTCCGGATGGAATTGCACGCCATGGACGGGATGGGTCTTGTGCATGACACCCATGATGACACCGTCATCGGTCTCCGCGGTGATTTCGAGCACCGAGGGCAGGGTGGCGCGCTCGATCACCAGGGAATGGTAGCGCGTGGCGGGAAAGCCGTCCTCCAGCCCCCGAAAAACGCTCTTGCCGGTGTGGTGAATGATCGAGAGCTTCCCATGCATCGGCGTGGGCGCCCGCACAATCCGTCCGCCATAGGCTTGGCCGATGGCCTGATGGCCGAGGCAAACCCCCAAAATCGGCACGCTGCCGGCGGCCGCATTAATGAGGGCGAGGCAGATGCCGGCCCGGTCGGGATCGCAAGGCCCCGGCGAAAGCACAATCGATTGCGGTGCCATGGCAAGCGCATCCTGGACCGTGATCTGGTCGTTGCGCTTGACCACGACCTCCTCGCCCAGTTCTCCCAGATAATGGAACAGGTTGTAGGTGAAGCTGTCGTAATTATCGATCAGAAGCAGCATGGAGCCGCATAGTCCTTACCGTCACTGGCGAGCCCGTGCCGCCGGATGTTTCAATACCCATTTTCGCGCAAACGCGCCAGGAACGTAAGCCCCTCATTTGCTAAGAAGAAGCAATGGCTTAAGGTGGAATCCGCGCCGGCAGGCGAAAAATTTTGCGGTCGGGGTGCTGAATCTGCTCCGGCGGGACAGCAAAAACGCCGTTTGGGAGGCATGGTCATGAAAAAACTGGTTGGCGGGGTTGCGGCCTCTGCCTGTATTGCGCTGGCGTTGAGCGCCGGGCCGTTGCGCGTTGCCGCACAAAATGCCGGGGCATCTGCGGTCGTGATTCAGGGCGGAACGCTGATCGACGGCAATGGCGGCGCGCCGGTGCCAAACTCCGTGGTGGTTATTCAGGGCAACCGTATCATTGCTGTGGGACGGGCGGGTGCAGTTCAGGTTCCGGCGGGCGCGCAAATCATCAACGCCAACGGCAAATATGTGCTGCCGGGCTTGTGGGACGCCCAAACAAACATCGCCTGGTATTGGGGCGAGGTGTTCCTCAATCAAGGCGTCACCTCAACGGTCGACATCGGCGACGGAGAAGAAATCTCTATCGCCCAGCGCGATGCGGTGAATCACGGCAAAGCGATAGGCCCGCGGCAGATGATCGGCATTGGCCATCTTGGCGGCATTCGCGGCAACAACGCGCCGACCGGCATGGAATCTGCGCTTGCCACTCGCAAAGATCCGAAATCGCCGGACGATGCGCGGATGTTTGCACGACGTTTCCTGGGCGCCGGCGCGGATATGGTGATGCTGCACGACGGCTCCTATGCACCGGAAATCTATCAAGCAGCGTTTGATGAAGCGCATAAGGCAAACAAACCCGCCTTCTGCCGCTGCGGTGGGCCGAAGACGGGTCCTAAGGAAGGCGCGCTTGCCGGTGCCGATATTTTTCCTCATTCGACCGGCATCGGAGCTGCCGTCGCCACGGATGGCACGCGCGCGAATAACGAACTCGACCGCTATGCGGAAATGGACGATGCCAAGGCAAACGATCTGATCAAGGTACTGGTGGAGCACCACGTGAATCTGGTGCCGACTCTGGTCCATGATTCACCGTCCTATCCGAAGGGGTGGCAGCGCTTCCAGGCGGAAGCACGCAAGACGTTCCAGGACCCGAACCTGCGCGCCTATTATGACGGCGATAATATTCGCAGTTTCTTCGCCACCTATAATCATATCGATCCGCCGAACGTGCATGAGCGTCGCGCGCGCGGCTTCGCCAACATGCTGCGCTTCAACAAGATGTACGATGCGGCGGGCGGCCATGTACTTGCCGGCGGTGACACCAACAATGAAAAGGCGCCGGGCTTCATTCTGCACGACGAAATGGAGACGATGGCCGAAGCCGGAATTCCAGCGATGCATGTCATCCAGGGCGCAACCAAATGGACCGCCGAAGCGATGCATGTCGCCGACAAGATCGGCACGGTGGAAGCCGGCAAGATCGCCGACGTGCTCGTGGTCGATGCCGATCCGCTCGCCGACATTGCGAATTTGCGCAAGGTCAGCACGGTGGTGTTCGACGGCAAGCCGGTCGAGCTTGGATATCACGCCTGGTACGCGACGCCCTTTGCGGGCGGCGCGGAAGACCGCTCCGTGGTCGACAATGTTGCCTGGGCGCAATCGCTGAAGCAGGCGACGTTCCGCGCTCCCCAAGGCGAAAACGCCCAAGCGCCCGATCCCGTGGACAGCCCGCAGCCGGCCATCGAAACGATTACGCCGGTGATGATCGCGGAAGGAAGCCCGACCACGACGCTGACGCTGAAAGGGTTCAATTTCGTGCGCCGCAGCCGCGTCTATTTCGATGGCGAGTCCGTGCCCTATAAACGGGTCAGCGCGACCGAGCTGCAAGTGACGCTGGATGAAAACCTCCTCAAGCGGGCGGGGCGGTTCGATATCGTCGTGAAGAATCCCGAGCCGCTTGCCAACAAGCAATGGGGCAATGGCGAATCGAATGCCGCGCATCTGCTCGTGACATTCGCTTTCACCACCAGCGTTCGCGCGGCCAACGCGAACTAACAGAGGCCCCTCACCGTGAGGGGAACTATCTAGGGGGAACTGAGACACTGCCGCGAGTGGGGTTCAGGCTATGACACAAAAAAATGGCGTAGAGCGCATCGCTGCCAAAATCAAAAGCAACCCTATCGTGACCCTTGCGATTGTCCTCAGCACATTCGTCGTGGCGCTTTCGACGTTCACGGACGCCGCCAAGAATCTTTTCAGCATGGTGGCCGAGCAGTCACCGGCCGATGCCCGCGCCGCATTGGGCCGGCTGTCCCTGGACTTCACGCCCGGTGATTTCGTCAAAAGCGCGAAAGCCGGCGATTTGAATGCGGTGCAGTTGTTTCTCGCAGCCGGCATGGACCCAAACGCAACCACATCAGGCAACGCCTACGGTACGGACGGCGAAGGGTGGACTGCCGTGATGGCCGCTGCGGCTGCGGGCCAAACGAGCGTCGTCGCGGCCCTGATAAAGGCGAGCGCCGACGTCCGGAAGAGCGACTACAAATTCACCGCGTTGTCACTGGCTGCCGCGGCCGGACATATCGAGAGCGTGCGCCTTCTGCTCGACAAAGGTTTTGATGCCGAGGCGGTGAACGATGCCTTCGTCGACGCGGTGTCGAAAAGACATCAAGACGTCATGCGCCTTCTGGTGGACAAAGGTGCCGATGTGAAGAAGATCGGCCCCTCCGCGATCATTCTCCTGCTCAATGACGGGTCGGCAAATGGGGAAGACTCAAACGGCGGCAAGGACGTGAGCGATATCGTGAAAGCTGTGCTTGATTTGGGTGCCGACCCCAATGGCAGAGATAGCAATGGCTGGACGCCGTTGTTAGAAGCCGCCTATGGAAAATATCCAACGGCCTTGCGCCTGCTCTTGGATCGGGGCGCGGATGTCAACGCCAAATGCGAATGCCTGGGAAGCGGCTACGGCAATTCGACGGCGTTGATGCTGGCGGCGCGAAATGGCGGCCTGGAAAGCGTCAAAGCTCTTCTTGGCAGAGGGGCAGACACGAGTCTGAAGGATGAGCACGGCCAGACCGCTCTGGCACTGGCGACGACGGAATCACGCGAACCGGCCATCATCCAGCTTCTCAAGGACGCTAAAGCGCCGCCGTAACCACTGCCGACCCTGCATTATGAACGCATTTAATCGGCAATTTTAATGACTGTATGACGAAAGCCATGTCCTTTGCTTGCGCAATTGCCCGTGATCGGCATTCGCGATGAATTTTACGAACCGTGCTTAATATTCCGCTACGATCATTCGCGCCGTGTTTTGACAGTATACGTACGATCTGGCGTGATGGCGCCATGACGAAGCATGTGCATATGAGCCCGCCACGCGTGCATTATGAGCCCAAGCGGCCTTGGCTGTTCTGGCTCGTTCTCGCAATTATCGTGGCCGGCGGAGCGATATTCGGGTTCGTCAGCGGCGGCGCAGGCTAAGGCGTAGTATCAAGGCCGGCCATTTTTGCCGCTACGCCCGGATAATGCGCGAACAGATCGGCATCCGCGCGCAGTGCGCTGCGGTAATCGCCAAGCGCTTCCCCCTTGCGGCCCTGTCGCAGAAAAGCGTCGGCGCGCGCGACATAGGCACTGACGAGGCGCGGGCGGTAATAAAGCGTGCGGTCATAGTCGGATATGGCCTCTTGGTATTGGCCGTTCGCGGCGTATGCCAGCCCGCGGTTGAGATACCAATCATGCCAATCGGGCCATAGCCGGATGGCTTCGCTGTAATCGGCAATCGCCTTGGCGTAATCGCCTTTCCGGCGATAGGCGATGCCGCGGTCGCTGTAAGCGGTGGGATAGCGGCTCGGCGCGATGGCGATGGCGCGGTCCAAATCGGCAATGGCTTCGTCCGGGCGTGCGGCTTTCAGGTATTCGGCGCCGCGATAGTGGTAGGCGAGGGCGAGATTGTCGCGTGACAGGTCGCCGGTTTCGATGGCGTTCGTCAGAAGCGCAATCGCCGTCTCATAATCGTGGTGCAATAGAGCGTCATAGCCTGCTCTGAGATCGCTTCGGCCCGAAGCCTGCGCAGACGCACACAGGATCATGCTCAACATCGTTGCCGGCAGAAACCGAAGCATGGCGATACTCGGGTCAGCACCCCGTCGATGTTAGCACGCGAACAATGGCGGTTCACTGTCCCCGCTTGGGGGCCGAGGCGTAGCGTACCGCTTCATCGGCGGCGGCCATCAAGGCTTTTGCCTTGTTCACCGTCTCCTGGAATTCGGCTTCGGGATCGGAATCGGCGACCACGCCGCCACCCGCCTGGACGTACATCGTGCCGTCCTTCACCAC
>DATLVC010000330.1:0-7874 GCA_035577685.1 Micropepsaceae bacterium
ACCAATAGGTGACTTCGCCGGTCTGCAGCGTCAACCGCAAGGATTCGGCGTTCATCCAGGCCATCATCAGCACGTCGCCCGATTTGGCATCCTGCGCAACAGCCGGAACCAACCCGTTCGGATCGTACGCGACCGCGGTAAGAAATTGGTCAAGCGAAAGCGTTTCCTGGCTCAGGCGCGGACTCCCGAAAATGGCTGCGAGCCGAACATTCCGAGTTTCACGCGTCCCGACATGGCATCGCCCGCGACGATGCCGGAAAATTCCAGCGTCATCGCCATGGGCTTGGTGATGGAAGCCTGCCAGCTCACTTCGTTGCCATTAACGACGACATTATCGACGGGGCGGGCTTCGCTCGAGCCGGCGCTTTGCGTGGCGGATGGCGCCCCACCGGACGTATCGATCACGAGCGTGCTTTCCTGCGCGCCCATGGGCGTATTGACCGTCAATTTCCAAGTGCCGTCGACCGCCATGCGGTTCTCCTCTTTTCGTTTGCCATCTATAACATTTCAGGCGTTCTGGCGCAGACGCTCGAAACCGCTCGCCAAATCCGCTTTCAAATCTTCAACGTCTTCCAGCCCGATATGCAGACGAACCATCGGCCCTTCAACCTTGGGCGGAAAAGAACGCGGCATTTGCCCGACCACGGCCAGACTTTCGAATCCACCCCAGGAATAGCCGAGGCCAAAATGTTTGAGTCCGTCCACCATGGCGGCGACCGCCGCGCTGGGAACGGGATTGAGCACGATCGTAAAGAGACCACAAGCGCCCATAAAATCGCGCCGCCACAGGGCATGTCCGGGATCGTCATGCAGCGGCGGATAAAGAATGCGCACGACTTCCGGCCGGCCCTTCAGCCAGGTCGCGATTTCGGTGGCGCTTTCCTGGTGGCGTTTCAATCTGACGCCCAGCGTACGGAGGCCGCGCATAGCAAGAAACGCATCGTCGCCTGAGGTGCAGAGGCCGAGCGTGCCATGGGTTTCGACCAAACGGGGTTTATAAGCCTCGTTCGCGGTGACTGCGCCCATCAGAATATCGGAATGGCCGCCGATATATTTGGTCACGGCGTGAACCGACAGATCCGCACCATGGCGATGCGCATCGAAGTAGAGCGGCGTCGCCCAGGTATTGTCGAGGATGACCGCGGCATCCCGTTCATGGGCGACATTCGCAATAGCGGGCACATCCTGCACCTCGAAGGTGAAAGAGCCGGGACTTTCCAGGAACACCGCCTTGGTTTCGGGCCGGAACTGTTCGGCGATGGCCGCGCCAATACAAGGATCGAAATAGGTGGTGGAAATGCCGTAGCGCTTGCCGAGTTTCTGGCAGAAGATTCGCGTCGGGCCGTAAACCGAATCGGTGACCAGGATATGGTCGCCCGCGCTGCACACCGAAAGAATCGCCAGCGTGCAGGCGGAAAGTCCTGACGGGGTTAGCACCGTTCGCGCGCCGCCTTCCAGGCTACAAAGCGCTTGCTCCAGCGCGCGTGTCGTCGGCGTGCCGCGCCGGCCATAGGTATAGGCTTGGCCCTCTGTCCGCATGGTTTCGAGATCGGGAAACAGGATCGTCGACGCGCGATAAACCGGGATATTCACGGCACCCGCATGCAGCGCGGGATCGCGCCCCGCCTCGACGAGCTTGGTGTCTTTGCGCGTCATCTCTATTCCTTGAGAATGGGCTTCAGCGGGTAATTGAACACCCAAGTCGTCACGCCCGCCGCCGCGCCAATGCCGGCGCACAGCAGGAAGAAATGCACCTTGTCCATCAGCGAGAAGTAGGTGCCGATATAGCCCTGAATGAGATTGCCGGTGAAGCTAGTCATCAACCAAAGCCCCATCATCATGGACAGGATCTGCGCCGGAGCAACACGGGCGACAAGGGCAAGTCCGATAGGCGACAGATAAAGCTCACCCAAAGTGATGGCGACAAAGAACGCGAGCAGCCACAACCAGCTGGCATGGCCGTCCGGCGATGCGTAAGCCGCACCCGCCATGATCACATAGGATGCGGCGAGCAAAAACAGACCGACCGCCATCTTGGTCACGGTGGACGGTTCGGTTCCCTTTTTCGATTGATATGCCCAAAGCGTCACGATCAGCGGCGTCAGCGTCACGATCAGAAACGGGTTGAAGGCCTGGAACCAGGTCACCGGAATTTGCCAATCGACAATTCCGGGTACCAGGCGGCGGTCGGTGAAATCCTGCGCCCAAAGCGCGATGGTGTTGCCTTGCTGCTCATAGGTCGCCCAGAAGAATGTCGTAGGAATGCACAACAGGATCAGCGCGAAAACGGCTTTCCAATCCTGAGCGGTCATCGCCTTCTTGGCTTCCGTGTGGGCTTTCAGTCGCGCCACACGGTCCGGGGGCAGCGTGCGCAAGCCGAAGAGATAAATGACCAAGCCAATGATCATGCCGATGCCGGCCGCACAGAATCCCCACTTGTAACCGACTTCCTCGCCCAGCGTTCCGGCCACCAAGGGCGAGAAGAACGCGCCTACATTGATCCCGACATAAAAAATCGAATAGGCGCGGTCGATGCGGCTGTCATTGGGAGGATAAAGGCTTCCCACTTGCGTTGAGATGTTCGGCTTGAAGAAGCCATTGCCGATGATGAGCAAGAACAGGCCCAAGAAACACAGTTGCGGCACCATCAGCGTGAATTCAGCGACGGCCATGGTGATGGCGCCGATGACGACGGTGTAGCGCTGGCCAAGCCATCGGTCCGCAATGATACCGCCGAAGAACGGCGTCAGATACACGAACGCCGTGTAGGTGCCGTAGATCATCGAGGAGAACTGCTGAACGTTCAGCGGTCCGGTAAATGATTCGAACAACGCCTTGATGGCATTATGACCCAAGACGTTGGCGGCGACCGGCTGCAGCAGAAGAAAATTCGTCAGATAGAGAATGAGAATCGCGCGCATGCCGTAATAGGAAAAGCGCTCCCACATCTCCGTCCCGAACAGCACGGTAAGCCCGAGCGGGTGCCCAAGAAGCGTGCGTTCACGCGACGGGATTGTTCGGGCGTCGGCGGCAATAGTGCTCATCTCATTAGCGTCCCCCGGCGCAGCATCCAGCCATAGAGAAGAACGATCCCGGCGACGAAGGCGAGTGCGCCCAACGCATTTGCGCCGGCGAAATCGCTCGCGACAAGGGCCAGCGGCGCATCGCTATTGAGACCCACGATCAATCCTGCCAGCAGCACGCCGAACAAGCTCTCTCCCACGATCATGCCCGACGCGACGAGCACGCCCAGATGCGTCGCGCGCGCCGGATCGGACCCTTTGGCCACACGGCGATTGTACCACCAGCCGATCAGGCTTCCGATGGTCACCGGTAGCGTCGCCGACATCGGGAGGTAAATCCCCATGCCTACGGCGAGCGGCGGCAGCCGCATCCCGTTGATCCGGGCAAGAAGGCTGTCCGTCGCGACGATCGCCGCACCGATCCCTGCGCCGATGCCGATCATGTTCCAATCAAGTTTGCGGCCGATGACACCCAGGGCCAGCGTCGAAATCAGATTCGCCTGTGGCGCGGGCAGGGGCTTGGCCGTCACCGCGGTAATATTGGGTGCGCCGGCAAAACCATAGGCCTGGGCGAGCAGATTCAATATCGGCGGGATCACCAGCGCACCGGCTATGATTCCGATGACGAGTGCGATCTGCTGCCGCCAGGGCGCGGCGCCGACGAGTTGCCCGGTTTTCAAATCCTGCAAATTGTCGTTCGAGGTCACGGCCACGCCGAACACGATGGCCGTTGCGAACAGCGCAAAGGCGACAAGAGCGGGCGCGGTCTCCGGCGTCGGGGGCGCGACCAGCAACAACATCGCCGCACAAGTGACGACGGCCAGGATGCCGACACCCGAAACCGGGCTGTTGGACGAACCGATGAGACCGGCCATGTACCCGCATATGGCGGCCACCACGAAACCCGCGATCACCACGAAGGGCAGCGCGGCAAGCGTGAGGGGAAGGGCTGCGGTCGCAAGCACGGAACCCTTCGCGAAATTCCAAAGCAAAACCGCGATCACAAAGAGGCACACAATCGTCAAACCCAGAATCGTCCTTCCCGAAAGATCGCGGTCGCTTTGATCGTCCGACGGACCGGCCGTGGCGCGTGAAGCAGCGACGGTCCTTATAAAACCGCTCACCAGCGGATGGGCGAGCCGCGCCAGCGTCCAAAGTGCGGCCACTGCCATAGCGCCCGCTCCGATGAATCGCACCTGTGTGGACCAGACATGCATCACATGGCTGTCCAGCGCGGCGCTCGCATCCGGCTGGAGCGCGGTTAGAATCGGTACTGCGCCCGCCCAAGCGATCAGGAGTCCGATCAACATCGCAACCCCGACCGAAAGGCCGACCAGATGGCCCGCGCCCAAGAGCGCCAGCGAGAAGGCAAGGTCGTATCCCGTGGCGCTATCCGGGCCGAGTCGGAAAAAACTTTGCAGCTCGCCCGCAGCAATGCGTGTCGCGGCAAAGGCCGCCAGACCCGCCGAAGCAACTGCGCCAAGCAGTATCGCAAGCAGGCCTTCACGCGCTGCGCCTGACGCCGCGCCGCCCTCATGCAGGCCGGAACCGACTTTCAGCACTTCAGCGGCCGCCACACCTTCCGGGTACGGAAGATCGGAATGCGTCACGAGGGCGCGCCGCAATGGAATCGTGAACAAGACGCCAAGCGTGCCGCCGGACGCGCAGACAAGGAACGATTCCCAGTACGGAAACCCGGTCCACCAGCCGACGATCACCAGCCCCGGCAGAACGAAGATGATGGAAGCCAACGCGCCCGCGGCGCTGGCCAAGGTCTGCACGATATTGTTCTCGCGGATGTTCGAACCGGGAAAAACGCTGAGCACCGCCATCGAAATCACGGCGGCCGGAATTGACGAGGCGAAGGTCAGTCCCACCTTGAGTCCGAGATAGACATTGGCCGCAGTGAAGAGGAGCGTTATCGCAATGCCCAGGATCACGCCGCGCACACTCAGCTCGACGCCGCGACGCTCGCTCAGTTCTGTTGTGCTCATGCCGCCCCTTACGATCCCATGCCTGGCTTTTCCGGGAAATCCGGCGGCACGAGTACGATTCGCTGCGAACGGGCATAGGCGACAAATCCGGCGCGCTGATAGGTGACGAGCGCCTTCTTGTGGTCAAGCGTACAGGTGTTGACAAGGACGCGCTTGGTCGTTCCCGCCCAGCAAATCTCGATCACCTGATGCAGAAACCACGGGCCGATCCGCCGCCCGGTGAATTCCGGCGTCAAACCGAAATAGGCGATCTGCGCCACGCCCGGCTCGCGGAAATCGAGTTCGGCCATCCCGGCCGGAACGCCACCGAGATACAGCACGTAAAGCGCAAGCAGATGTTCGGAGAGATGGGCGTTGAGCTTGTCGTCATTCCACAACCGCCGCTCGACCCAGAAATAACGGCGTCCGATGACGTCATAGAGATAGCGATAGAAATGAACCGGCGGGTTTTCGCATTTCAGGAGTGCGGCCTTCAGCAGAGGCGCGGGCGGCTGCGAGGCCTTGGGCTTTGCCTCCATCGCTAAATAGGTCACGGTGGCGGGAAGCTCGTGCGGCCTTTCTTTCCTCTTTTTCATCGCCCGCCTGTTTCCACCGGCGCTTCGCTGCGCGCCCCCCATTCGGACCAGGACCCATCATAAAGGGCTGTGTTCCCGGCACCTGCAATTTCAAGCGCCAGGCTGAGGATTGCTGCCGTCACGCCCGAACCGCAACTCGTCACCACGGCGCGGGTGAGATCGACACCCCGTTCGGCGAACAGGCGCTTCAATTCGGTGGCGGGGCGCATCGTGCCTTCCGGTGTCAGCACATCCGCGTAATAGACGTTGATCGAGCCCGGCATATGCCCAGGGCGGACGCCGGGGCGGGGCTCCGGTTCTTCGCCGCGGAAGCGCGTGGGGCTTCGCGCATCGACCACCTGTTCGGCATGGGTTTTGAGGTTTTTCTGCATTGCAGAAAAATCGCGGACCATTTTTTGCTGCAAGTGCGGCATGAAATGACTGCGGACCGAAGGCGGTGGCGCGACCGATTCCAGAAGCCGGCCTTCGCGGCGCCATTTCGGCAGGCCGCCATCCAGGACGGCGGCATTTCGGTGACCCATGGCGCGCATCATCCAAAGCGCGCGCGGCGCGGAATAGAGACCCGCGCCGTCATAGAGCACCACTTTGTCGCCATCGCCGATGCCGAGCTTTCGCATGCTGCTCGCAAATGCGACTTCATCCGGCAACATATGGGGAAGATCGGTCTTCTGATCGGAGATCGCATCAATATCGAAGAACAATGCGCCGGTAATATGCGCCGCAATATATTCGGCGCGTGCGTTGCGGCCTGCCTGCGGCAGATACCAGGAGGCATCGGCCACCACGACATCGGGTTGCCAGATATTGGCGGCCAGCCATTCGGTCGAGACGAGGGGAGGCGTCATCTCACTCATACGGCACCCGCGGCAGAGCTGGCGGCGCGGCGAGCCATTCCGGCACCGGCAGATTCTTGGAGCGGAGGAATTCGGGGTTGAACAGCTTGCTCTGATAGCGCGTGCCGTAGTCGGCCAGGATGGTGACGATGGTGTGACCCGGTCCAAGCTGACGGGCGAGCCGGATCGCGCCGGCGACATTGATGCCACTGGAGCCACCTAGGCACAGGCCTTCCTTTTCCAGCAAGTCGAAAATCAGCGGCAGGGCCTCTTCGTCGGGGATCAGGAACGCATCGTCGATGGGCGCCCCGGCGAGATTTCCCGTGACGCGGCCCTGACCGATGCCTTCAGTGATGGAACTGCCCTCGCTTTTGAGCTCGCCCGTCTTGATCCAGGAATAGATCGCCGCACCCAACGGATCGGCGACAGCGGTTACGATCTTCCGGTTGCGCTCCTTCAGCGCGATGGCGACACCGGCAATCGTGCCGCCCGTTCCGGCCGAACAGACGAAGCCGTCGATCTTGCCGTCCGTCTGCTGCCAGATTTCCGGTCCGGTCGTCTGGATGTGCGCTTCGCGGTTTGCCACATTGTCGAACTGATTGGCCCACACGGCGCCATTGGGCTCGGACTTCGCGAGCTGCGCGGCCAGACGCTCCGATACCTTCACGTAATTGTTGGTGTCCTTATAGGGCACCGCAGGTACTTCGATGAGCTGCGCGCCCAAGAGCCGCAACGCATCCTTTTTCTCCTGGCTCTGCGTCTCGGGAATCACAATCACCGATTTCAGTCCGAGCGCGTTGCCTACGACGGCAATGCCGATGCCGGTATTACCGGCCGTCCCTTCGACCACAGTGCCGCCGGGCTTCAGCCGGCCCTTTGCCATCGCATCCCGGATGATGAAAAGCGCTGCACGGTCCTTGACCGACTGGCCCGGATTCATAAATTCGGCCTTGCCCAGAATCTCGCAGCCGGTGTGCTCGGACGCCGCTTTGAGGCGGATAAGCGGCGTATCGCCGATGGCCGCGAGGACGTCTTTCTTTATCTGCGTTGGGGGCATGACGCTCTTAGGACGCGAATGGCGAGGACGCGAACCTAATGAGGCCGCGCGTCCCCTTCAAGAACGCTTCTCGCCCATAACCTCAAAGCCGCGGAACCCGTCCTCGGCGGTGCCGATTTAGCAGGCAGATCAAGGTTGCCGATGCACGTCGACCAAGCCTTGGCGGTTTTGCCGGCGGCCCTGTCGCTGGTGCCGGTGGGCGCGCATTTCTTGGAATTTCCCAGCAAGATCAACCCGTCCGCATCGGCGCAACGTCGGCACCGGTTCTCACGAAAAGATGAACCGGAGCCCGCTGCGGCTTACGCACGGCCAAATTCCTTGCGCAATTCGTCCTTGGCCCGTTCGAGCGTCTTTTTGCGGCTCTCCGAAAGGTTCTTGCCGCCGCGGTTGAT
>DATLVC010000331.1:0-3465 GCA_035577685.1 Micropepsaceae bacterium
GTGCACGAAAAGCGCTGGAGCGCGGTCGAAGGCGAAACCCATATTGCTGCGCCCGATGAGAAACGCCCGTTCACGTTGACGACCTTGTTCCGTTCGGCCGAAGCGCGCCGCCGCGTGTGGCTCACCTTCCTGATGTCGCTCGCGACCACGACCGGCTGGTGGGCGGTTTCCACCTGGTCGCCGGTCTATGCCGAGCAATTGGCCAAAGCGCAGGGCGAGATGGCCGGCGTGTGGGGGCCGCGCATTGCGCTCGTCTACACACTGGGCGGATTGCTCGCCTATATGTCGTCGGGTTTCGTCGCGGATTGGCTGGGACGGCGCGCCTATCTGCTTTGGACCTTCGCGGGTTCGCTTGTCATCACCTGGGCAACCTATTTGTGGGCCGGCAATCTTTATGTGTTTTCGCTGCTCGCCTTCCTGAACGGCGCGATCACGCTCGGCTTCGGCTTTTCCTGGATGGCGATCTATCCGGTGGAGCTGTTCACCGCGACGGTGCGTTCCACCGCGGCGAGCGTCGTCTTCAACGGCGCGCGGCTCATCGCATGGATATTTCCGATTCTCGCCGGCACGCTGGTGGCCAAGTTCGGCGGCATCACCAATGCGGCCCTCATCATCAGCAGCATCTATGTGTTGGGCCTTTTCGTGCCCTGGTTCCTGCCCGAGACGGTGGGAAAGCCTCTGCCCCACTGATCCTCGACGGGTCCGCTGCGGGCCTGTAGACTGGCCGCAGCCATGATGGGGAGGAAACACATGCGCAACGCCTATCTCCTTTCGTTTACCGCTTTGCTCAGCCTTGCCGCTGCGTCCGATTCGTTCGCGGCCGCCGCAGGTTCGCCCACCCGGACCATCACGATGATCAGCTCGGCGGGCGCACGCGGCCTCGTGGAAGGCTGCACCGCCTGGGCCCAGAAGAACAACACGACCGTCGCGATGGCCGTGCTCGATTGGGGCGGAAACCTGATCGAATCCCATGCCATGGAAGGCGCGGCTCCGAACGCCATCGACACCGCGCTGCTGAAGGCGAAGAACGCGCTGCGCTGGCGCCGCCCGAGTTCGGAGACCGCGCAGATCGTACGCAAGGGTGAAAATCTGGCGCCGACCTATATCATGGGCGATTTCCCGCAGCCGGGCGCCGTTCCGATCATGTACAACGGCCAGGTCATCGGCTCGATGGGCGTGTCCAGCGGCGATGGCGAGAAATGCGCCGCCGCTGGCATTGAAGCCGTATTCGGCAAGCAGGCCACCGCAGCGAAATAATTCCCGTTCGGTTTTTTGTGAGCCGGGCTGCGAGCGATCGCGGCCCGGCTTGTTTTTAGTACAGCTTCGGCAGTTTTTCGGCGAAGAGGTCTTCTTTGTAATTGTTCTTCGCGAAAAGATAGGCGCGCGATTCCTCGACCATCCGCTTCAACCGGTTCATGTCGAGGCCAACGATCTTGCCCGCCTGCTTCCGGATGCGGCCGCCAATGATCACCGTATCGATATTGCTGCGGTCCGCCGCCTGGACCACCGTGCCGAGCGCATTGTTCGACGGATAAAGGTTGATGTCGTCGGCGCGGATCATCACGATGTCGGCTTCCTTGCCCGGACTGATGCTGCCGCTTTTGTTGCCAAGCCCTGCGCAATTCGCGCCATTCACGGTTGCGCACTCCAGCACGTCGCGCACATTGACGGGCGCAGTCACCTTTTGCTCGCCGGCAAATTTGCGGTTTTGCGCGAGCGCGCGCTGCATATAAAAGGCGACGCGCATCTCCGCGAACATGTCGGCGCTGTACGAGGTTTCGTTGTCGATACTGAAGCCCGGCTTGATGCCGTGGTCGAGCGCGTGCTGATAGGCGGAAATCCCTTCGCCCAGCGCATATTGCGCATCCGAGCGCGGACAGACGTCAACGGTCGCACCCGAATCGCGCAGGATTTCCCAGGTTTTCTCCGGCAGCGCGCCGCAATGGTTGAAGGTGTTGTCAGGACCCACAAGTCTGTCCTGCCATAAGGGACCGAGCTGCGCCGCGGCCTGCGGCCCCTGGAATTCGGTGGTGATGCGCAGGCCCAGCGAGCGCGCATAGGTCCAGTTCTCGCGATTGGGCGGCGAGAACATCCGCAAGGTCACGAGTTGGTCGGCCGACGAAAAATATTTCTTCTGCAGCCGCGCCAGATCGTGCGGCCATTGATGGTCCCATTCGCCCGCTTGCGGCGCCCCGGATGCGTGCACGGCGCGCATGCCGGAATCCAGCAATGCTTCGACCGCGGCATCGGAATGGGCCGCACTGCGGGCGTTGTGCGAATTGTCGATGACGCAGGTGATGCCCGCGTCGATGCAGCCGAGCGCGGTGATCATACCCCCGACATACATGTCCTGTGGCCGGTAATGGGTCGCGAATGACAGATGCGTCGCGTTGGAATAATCCGCGAGCGTCGGTGCATTGGGATTGATGCGGCGAAGCTGGCCCTCCCAGGAATGACGATGACAATCGATCAGCCCGGGAATGAGGATCATGTTGGAGGCATCGATCACGGTCGCGCCCGCCGCCGAAAGATTGGGGCTGACGGCGGCGATGGTTTTTCCCTCGATCAGCACATCGGCTTTCGCAAGATCGCCAATTTTGGGGTCCATGCTGATAATGGCGCCGCCCTTGAGCAGCAACCGCTGACGCGGATCAAGCGCGCGCGGCGGATCGAAACGCTGCACCGCATCGGCGGCGTAAGCGCCCGGGATGCGCGCAGCGGCAATAGCAGCCGCGGTCAACCCGGCGCCCGCTAAAACGGCGCGGCGCGAGACATTGTCCTCATGCATGACGGCCCCCTAATTTGGCAAACCGAAGGCAAGCAGCACGTTGCCCTGCTCGCCCCCGAAGCGCGGATAGCCCGAATTGACGTACACCATACCGCCGGCGATCACCGGCCCGGCACCATCGAGCGAACCGCCTTTGGCGGTCGCGCCGTTCACCGTGGTGAAGTTCTTGCGCGTATCCATATCCCACAGGAGTTTCCCATCCACAGTCGAATAGGCGCGGATATGTCCATCCATCGAGCCGGAGAAGACCGCGCCATCGATGGCCGTCACCGCGCCTGGCTGCGCCGGGCTGCAACCCAGCCGCGGCGGCGCGCAGGGAAAGCCCGGCGTAGACCAGAGCTTCTTCCCGTCCGCCAGGCTGAACGCGCTGATGCCGCCGCCCAGATTGGGATCGAGATTGGCATTGCCGACGGGGCCGGGGCCGCCGATGCCCCCGGGCGGGCGCACCACATCGGAGACCGCCGCGTAGACGTTGCGGCCATCGCTCGCCATGCCCCATTGCACGCCGCCATTGGTGCCGCCTTTGCCGGCGCGCGCCTGCCAGAGGAGCTTGCCCTTGGCATCGGGAGCGAGCGCGTAGACCACGCCGGATTTCTGGCCCGCGACCAGCACATCCTTGCCCCCGGCGGTCTTCACCAGAATCGCGGAGGAGCCGAAATCATAATCCGGCCCGTTGT
>DATLVC010000332.1:0-6280 GCA_035577685.1 Micropepsaceae bacterium
GCGCACACCGACTACCAGAAACACGCTCAATCCTGCAATCAGCAGCACCGCGGGCAAATTGATGAATGCGCCGGTCAGATGCAGGTCCCCGAAGCTCATGCCCTCCAAAGGCGCATTGGCGAAGGCGGCCGGAAATCCGATCCCGAAATTCTGTAAGAGGCTGAGGAAATAGCCGGACCACCCAACCGCCACCGTCGAGGCGGAGACCAGATATTCCAGCACCATGTTCCAGCCGATGAACCAGGCCATGAAGCGGCCCATGGTGGCATAGGCATAGGTGTATGAGCTTCCCGATTCGGGAATCAGCGAGGCGAATTCGGCGTAGCAGAGGCCGGCAAACAGACAGCCCAAACCAGCGATGACAAAAGAGATCAGCACCGCCGGGCCGGCATGTTCGGCCGCGGCCGTGCCGGCGATGACGAAAATGCCGGCGCCGATAATGGTGCCGATGCCGAGCATGATCAGGCTCACCGGCCCAAGCGCGCGATGAAGCTCATGCTCCTCGGCGATGATGGAATCGGGTTGTGTGAGATCGTATGACTCACTCACCGTGGGCTGTTCATTCCGCCGGCTGCTTGATCAGCACCCAGTCCGGCTCCTTGCCGTGCCGCACGCCGTAAACGCCGTAAATGACCAGGCCGACGATGGTCCACACCACGAGGCGCAACCAGGTGTCCATGGGCAGGAACGCCATCATGAAGAGGCACATTCCCATGCCCAAAGGCGCCACGATCCATACGAAGGGCGTCCGGAAGGGACGACGGATATTGGGCTCTTTCACGCGCAGAACCAGGATCGCCACGCAGACGATCACGAAAGCAAGCAGCGTCCCAATGGAGACGAGCTCGCCCAATATGCCGAGCGGGAAAATCCCCGCCAGCAAAGCCGCGATGACTCCGGTGACGATGGTCCCGATCCAGGGCGTGCGGAATTTCGGGTGCACGTTGGAATAGAGCGGCGGGATCAACCCGTCGCGCGACATCGCGTAGAAGACGCGCGATTGGCCGAGCAGCAGCACCAGGACAACGGAAGCCAGTCCTATCACGGCACCCAAATTCACCACGACTCTCAGCCAGGCCAACTGCGGCCCGGCATCGTCGACCGCGACATAAACGGGATGCGGCACATTCAGCGACTTGTAGGGCGCCAGTCCCGTCATGGTCAGCGACATCAGGATGTAAAGCACGGTGCAGATGAGCAACGATCCCAATATGCCGATCGGAATGTCGCGTTTGGGATTGCGGGCTTCTTGGGCGGCCACCGACACCGCATCGAAACCGATATAGGCGAAAAAGATTACGCCGGTGGCGCGGAACACGCCGCTCCAGCCGAACTCGCCCCAGGTGCCGGTATTGGGCGGTACGAATGGCGTCAGATTCACGCTCTTGATAAGCGGCAATCCGAAGCCGATGACCAGCACGACAATGACGAGCTTTATCGCCACCATCACTGCGTTGAATTGGGCGGAAGCTTTGATCCCGATGACGAGCATGATGCTGGCGAGCGCGACGATCGCCATTGCGGGCAGATTCAAAAAGGCCCCGGTCATGGACATGTCCTCGAAACTTGTCATGGCGATGGGCGCGGAGGAAAACGCTTTGGGGATGGCGATGCCGAACTGACCAATCAGCTCCACGAAATAACCCGACCAGCCCACCGCCACCGTTGAGGCGGCCGCCATATATTCGAGCACCAGATTCCAGCCGATGATCCAGGCGAGCAATTTGCCCATCGTCGCATAGGTGTAGGTGTAGGCGGAGCCCGCGACCGGGATCATGGAGGCGAATTCTGCGTAGCAGAGGCCGGCGAAAAGACAACCCAGTCCCGCGATCATGAACGAGTACACCACGCCCGGTCCGGCATAAGCGGCCGCCGCATGACCGGTAATGACGAAAATGCCGGCCCCGATGATGGCGCCAATGCCTAGCGCGATAAGCTGCCACGGCCCCAATGTGCGATGGAGCTCGTGGGCTTCTTCTCTGACGATTTCGCCTTCAATCGACATGAATTATTTCCCTCAATCCCAGAATCGTACTGTGACATGTTGCGGCGCAACCGCCAACTCAGGCAGGCGACGTGACCGGAGAAACCGCGTGGGCCGGGGTTCCCGTGGCGAGGATCGCGGCCCCCAAAGCTGCGGCGAGGATCGAGCCCATCAGCACTCCAATCTTGGCCACTGCCGACGCGTCGCCTTGCGGAAACGCCTGATCGGCCATGAGCAGCGCGACGGTGTCGCCCACACCGCAAAGACACGCTGCACCGATGAAATTGCGCAAGGACACATCTTCGGGTGCGCGTGCGATCCGCAACTTGATCGCGAGGAGCGACGCCAGGCAAATGCCGATCGGCTTTCCCGCCACCAGCCCCAGGATGACGCCCAACAGAATTGAGAGCGCTTCGGGTGTGGTGAGATCGACGTTGAGATTCACGCCCGTGGCCGAGAACGCGAACAAAGGCAGGATCACATAGGCGCTCCACGGCGCCACCGCTTGCTCGATACGGTCTGCCGGTGACAACAGACGGTCGCTCGCCGCGGAGAGATTGCGGCTGGCCCAATCCCATATCGGTTCCTGTTCGACGCGCCTCTTGTCGTCACCGGATTCCTTGACTTCATTTTCCGCATGTTCGAGTGCGGCAAGCGCGGTTGCGGCCTGCGCAAGCAAAGGACCGGCGGCGGGCGCAGGCCGTGTCGGCAGGAACGCCGCCAGAAACACGCCGGAAAGCGCCGCATGGATTCCCGCGCCATGGAGCGAAAAGCCCAGCGCGATCGCGACGACCACATAGGGCGATGCGGCATAGACGCGCCAACGGTTGAATGCATAGAGCAGAGCGACCGCGACCGCCGCCGTCAAAAGCCAGACGATGTCGAATGTCCGCGGATAAAAAATCGCCAGCGTCAGCACCGAGAGGATGTCGTCGACCACAGCGAGCGCCGCAACGAACACGCGCAAGCCCGGCGTGATGCGGTTGCCCAGCAACGCCAATATGCCGAGCGTGAAGGCGATGTCGGTCGCGGTCGGGACCGCCCAGCCCGATGCGGCCGGCCCGGAATTCAGCGACAGATAAATCGCCGCAGGCGCGAGCACGCCGCCCATCGCAGCCAGCACCGGCAATATCGCGGCCCGCGGATCGCTCAGCGCGCCTGCGGTCATCTCGCGGCGTATCTCAAGACCGACAAGAAGAAAGAAGATCGAGAGCAGGCCTTCGGAAAACCACGCGCCGACCGGCAATGAGAATGTGGTGCCGGCCATGCCGAATCCCAAGGAGGAATTGATGAAAAGGCGATAATAGGGTTCGAGCGGTGAGTTCGCGCAGAGGATCGCCAAAGCTGCGGCAATCAGAAGGACGAGACCGCCTGCGGCCGGAAGGCTGGCGAACGTGCGCGCCGAACGCTGAAGCCGTGTCGCGACAGGGCGCTCAAGCGCCTCGAGCATGGAATAGAAATCCCACGCGCCGTCGTAACGGATGCCGTCGATGAAGACGGTGGGCGTTCCGGTCACGCCGTTGCGCCGGCCTTCGGCGAGATCCTCTTCGACGCGGCGCTTAGTCTCGTCGTCATTCACGTCATGATCGAAGCGCTCCATATCGATCCCGAGCGAGGCCACGAAGTCGCGCAGGTCCGCTTCCTTCACCGGCGGCTGTTGGTCATAGATCCAGTCATGGATCTCCCAGAATTTGCCCTGCCTGCCGGCGGCCTCGGCCATGCGTGAGATAACCCCGGCGCCGGGATGGGCGCGCTCGTTGGGGTAATGACGGAACACGTAAGCGAGACGCTCGCCTAGCGCCTTGCGCAGGCGAGCAAGGACAAACCGCAAGCGGCTGCAATAGGGGCACAGATAATCGCCATAGAGGACAATGCTGACCGCATCGGGCTTGTGGCCGCCGCGCACATGGTCGCGGCCACGGTCGATCGGCCGCAGAAGCAGCGCTGTCGGGCTCGAAGGCGCGGCATTCTCATTCGCCATCGCGGGCGTCTCCGGAAAGTCGGTTTCAGATTCGCTGAAAAACCGCTGCTTGTGCAACGGTCACGGCATCACGGCATAAACGGAGGTTTCCCGCATCTCGCGGTCTTCGAGGTCGCGCGAGGTGGGAACCCGATAGGTAGCAAGGCGCTCGACGCCACCGGCGGGAAAATAATTGCGGCCCGGATCGCCGATCAGCACGCGCGCACCGGCGCGGGCAAGGCCGCGCAACCAGACGAGCAAGCGCTCTGCCAGCGGGCGCTCGTAACACATGTCGCCGGCGAGGATCGTGCTCCAGCGCCCATTCGTGCCGATGATGTCGTGTTCGACGGGCTCGATGAAAACGCCGTTCGCGGCGGCGTTGAGCTCGATTGCGGCGAGCGCCAGCACGTCGATCTCGGCCGCGATGACAGGGCTTGCCTTGGCCTTCGCAGCGGCAATCGCAACAAGGCCCGAGCCGGCCCCGAAATCGAGCACCGTCTGTCCCGCCACAGCTTCAGGATGATCGAGGATATAGCGCGCCACCGCCTGTCCGCCGGGCCAGGCAAAGGCCCAATAGGGCGGGGGCAAATTGCCGACACGAAAGGCGAGCGCGGCCGAATGTGCTTCGGTCTCGGTCCAGAGATTCATCACCTCGCTCGCCAGATGGAGCTTGATCTCCGGTACGATCGGTGGGGCTTGCAGGATGGTATTGGCGCGCACGAAGGCGAGGCGATTTTGGCATTCAAAGTCGGCCATCTTCCAATCCGATAGTGTCACGGCCCGCAACAGCGGGCCATCCAGAGGAGCGTATGATTCATACGCCGCACGGACGTGCGCCGGCTGGGTGGCCCGGTCAAGCCGGGCCATGACATTTGTTTGCTCAGTTGCGTGCCAGCATGCCGAGCACAAGGGCCGCGGCAATCAATGCGCCGGTGTCGCGATTGGCCTTGAAGAGCTTCAAACAAAGAAGCGGCCGGTCGATATCGAGCGCGCGCAACTGCCAGATAAGATGGGCGCCGGGGATCAGCATTGCAAGACCGAACGCCAAGCCTAGCCCGGCGGCGAATCCTCCGGCCAGCATCAGCGCGAAAGCGGCGGCATAGAACCCGGCCATCCATGGCAGGGTGCGCGCGCCCAACCGGATGGCCGAGGATTTCACGCCGATCAATATGTCGTCCTCTTTGTCCTGGTGGGCGTAGATGGTGTCGTAACCGAGGGTCCAGAAAAAACATCCCGCGTAAAACAGAAAAGCGGGGGCTGTGAGCATGCCCGCCGCGGCCGCAAAGCCGAACGGCACGCCCCAATTGAAGGTCAGCCCCAGCCAGGCCTGCGGCCACCAGGTGATGCGCTTCATGAAGGGATAGCACGCCACCAGGAAAAGCGAGCCCACACCAATGAGGATCGCAAACGGGTTGAAATTGATGAGGACGAGGAACCCCACGAGCCCTTGTGCGATGGCAAAGATCCAGGCCTGTTTGACGCTGACCGCGCCGGAGGGAATGGGCCGCCCTCGCGTGCGGGCGACGCGGGCATCGTAATCGCGATCGACGATGTCGTTATAGGTACAGCCCGCGCCGCGCATTACCACCGCGCCGATGCCGGTCAGAACGACATAAAGCGGGTCGGGGAAGCGCCCACCCATGGCCGCGGCCCCTAAGGCCAGCCCGAATACACAGGGCCAATACAGCAGCCAGGCCCCGATAGGGCGGTCCAGGCGCATCAGCCGCAAATAGGGCTGCACCTGCTGCGGCAGACCATCAACCCAGCTCGCGCGCACGGAATCGGCCGGGCGAAGGCCGTGCGCGGGATTCTCGGGGGCTTGCGGATTGGCGTTCATGCGTGCTGCAACGGTTCCAAGAGGCACGAACACGGTAGCCGAGCCTGTGGGACGGGACAAAGGCCAGGATTCCGCGACTGATGAGTTGGCCTATGCCGGCGGCAAACTGCGCTTGTTCGTCGGTGGCCGGCTGCACGCGGGTGCCAGGATCACGCCGGATGACGGCCAGGCGCATTATCTGCTTCACGTCATGCGCGCCCGCCAAGGCTGCCGCGTGCTCATCTTCAACGGCATCGACGGCGAATGGCAGGCCCGTCTGGCCGAGGTGACGCGCCGTTCCTGCGTGCTGGTCTGCGAGGTGCAGACCGAGGTACAGGCGGATGTGCCCGACCTTTGGCTCGCCTTTGCGCCGATCAAGAAAACCCCGGCCGACTATGTCGCGCAAAAGGCGACGGAGCTGGGCGTGCGGGTGCTGCAGCCCGTACTGACGCACCGCACCATCGCCCGCCGGGTGAATTTGGAGCGGCTGCGCGCGAATGCCGTCGAGGCGGCCGAGCAA
>DATLVC010000333.1:0-3765 GCA_035577685.1 Micropepsaceae bacterium
TTCATGGCGAGATTTATGCGGCGCGGCCCGATGTGGTGGCGGTGGTGCACAGCCATTCGTCGGCGATCATCCCGTTCACCGTCGTACCGACCGCGACGCTGAAGCCGCTTTCGCACATGAGCGGTTTCATCGGCGATGGCGCGCCGGTGTTTGAAATCCGCGACACGGCCGGCCCCAACAACGACATGCTGGTGCGCAGCCCCGAATTGGGACGCGCGCTCGCGAAATCGCTCGGCGCTCACAACATCGTTCTGATGCGTGGCCACGGCTCGACCGTGGTGGGGTTCAATCTGCGCCAGGCGGTCTATCGCGCGGTCTATGCCGAGGTGAATGCGCGTCAGCAGTCCGAAGCGCTGCGGCTGGGCACGCCGATCTACCTCACGCCCGGGGAAGCGGTCGAATCGGCCAAGGCCAATGACGGCCAGCAGGACCGCTCGTGGAATCTGTGGAAACGCGCGATTGCGGATAAAGGGCTGGCCTGAGGCCCGCCTCGGATAAAGCAACACAATTTTAACAAGGCGGGCTCGTGACATCGCCACGATACGCAACACCCCTTATTTGTTGACTGGGTCAAACCCCCTATGACGTCAGCGCGCCAGACACGCGCAGAATTTTGGGGTGAGTTGGGTCATGAGATTTGTATTGCGCAATCGGCATGGGTGGCAAAGCCGGATGGTGGTGAGCACGGCCGTTCTTACAAACCTGGGCTTCGCTGCGGGATTGTTCTTCCTGCAGCCGGCATCGGGTGTGCCCGCGCCGGAAAAACCGGCGGATATGCCTTCCGCTTCGGCGATGACCCATGCGATGGGTCCGGAGAAGGCTGCCGACATCATCCGTGACCCGACGGATATTCCGGCCCCTGTGGGGGCACGCGGTCCGCGTCACATCGAAATTGACCTGGAGACGGTGGAAGTCACGGGCCAGCTTGCGGACGGCGCCACCTACAAATACTGGACCTTCAACCGCAAAGTCCCCGGTCCCTTTGTCCGCGTCCGTGTCGGTGACACTGTCCAGGTGCATCTGCACAACGATGCGCACAGCAAGATGATGCACAATGTGGACTTCCACGCCGTGCTGGGGCCCGGAGGTGGCGCGAAAGCGACCGAATCCATGCCTGGCGAGACGCGCGGGTTCCAGTTCACGCCGACGCACCCGGGACTTTATGTCTATCACTGCGCCGTGATGATGGCGGCTCAGCATATCTCGAGCGGCATGTACGGCATGATCCTGGTCGAGCCCGAAGGCGGGCTGCCGAAAGTCGATCGGGAATTTTATGTGATGCAGGGTGAGATCTACACCGAGGCACCCTTTGGCACCCAGGGCCTGCAGAAGCCGAGCTACGAGAAGCTCATGGACGAGCGGCCGGAATATTACGTCTACAATGGCGCAGTCGGTGCGCTTTCCACGCAAAAGCCGCTCACTGCGAAAACCGGCGAAACGGTGCGCATTTTCTTTGGCGACGCCGGCCCGAACAAAACCTCGTCATTCCACATCGTGGGCGAGATTTTCGATCGCGTGTACAATCTCGGCTCGCTCACATCGAAGCCGGAAACCGATATTCAGACCGTGCTCGTGCCCGCAGGCGGCGCGACGATGGTTGAGCTTACCGCCAAAGTGCCAGGAAATTACATGCTGGTTGATCACGCTTTGTCGCGCGAGGAACGCGGTTTGGGCGGCATGCTCAAGGTCGAGGGTTCGCCAAACATCGTCCTTTACAAGGATGACGATCCTGAGCGTTCGGCGATGGTGATGGGGCACTGATTGGAAGGCGCCTGTCTTAATGTCAGTGTTCACGATTGACCTTGTTCTTCACGTGCTCGCTGTCGTTCTCTGGATCGGCGGCGTAGCGATGGTGACGACTATCGTCATTCCCGCCGCGCGGAAGCTCGCAACCGTGGATCAGCGGATCGCACTGTTCGCGACCATTGAACGCCGGTTTGCGTGGCAGGCGCGCGGCGCGGTGATCGTTGTCGGCCTTACGGGCGCTGATATGGCCACCCGGTTAGGGTTATGGTCCCAGCTGCATTCGCTCTCCTATTGGTGGCTCTGCGCCATGATCGGCGTCTGGCTCATCTTCGCGATCATGCTGTTCCTCGTCGAGCCGCTGATGAAGCACCGCTTCGAGCAGCGGATGAAAGCGGCGCCCGACAAAAGCTTTGCCGCCATACAGCGGATGCACTGGATTGTGCTCCTGCTCAGCGCCATTGCGATTGCCGGAGGTGTTGCCGGCAGCCACGGTCTTTCACTTTTTTAGTGTGTTGGAAAAATTAGTGTCGAAACTGCGGGTATTGTTTCACCCTTGCGCGACAGCACGACGGTGTTTTCCGCAGCAAAGGTGAGAATGGCCGCATCGCCTCTGGCGACACCGCCATTGAGGGAGCGCACCAGAAGCTCTCCCCCGTTCACCGCCACCAAATATTCGACGATCTCGCCGAGATAGATTTCGCGCACCACCCGACCGGCCAAAAGATTCGTTGCGCTGTTCGCGATCGCCACACCGTCGTTCTTGGCAATGGTGATGTGTTCAGGCCGCACGACCAGCGAAACGGAATGGCCCGCCGCGGCGCCGACTGGAAAAAAACACAACAACTCGCCGAAATCCGTTTTCACCGGCGCTATGGAATCCGCAGCCGCATCGCGCGACAGAACGCCGTGCAGAAGATTGGTTCGTCCGATGAAATTGGCGACAAATTCCGACGCCGGCCGGCCATAGATTTCCTTTGGGGCGCCCACCTGTACGATTCGTCCCTCGTTCATCACTGCGATGCGATCCGAAATGGCGAGCGCTTCCGCCTGGTCGTGCGTGACATAGACAGCGGTGACGCCGGTTTCCTGTTGCAGCCGTTTCAATTCCAGCCGCATCTGTTCGCGCAGTTGCGCATCGAGGTTGGAGAGAGGCTCGTCCAGCAACAGCAGCCGCGGCTCGCGCGTGAAGGCGCGGGCGAGCGCAAGACGCTGCTGCTGGCCGCCGGAAAGCTGCGTCGCCGGCCGCGACGCAAACGCGGAAAGACCCACCATGTCGAGCACGGCCATGGTTTTCTTGCGGATGTCTTGCTCTGCGAAGCGCCGGGCGCGCGAGACACGCAGGGGGTAGGTGGCGTTTTCAAACACGCTCATATGCGGCCAGATGGCGTAGGACTGGAAGACCATGCCGATGTCGCGGTCAAAGAGCGCGACATTGACGCCGGTGTCCGAATTGAACATCTCGCGCGCGCCAATGCGGATGATGCCGCTGTCGGGTGTTTCTAGTCCGGCGATGCTGCGCAGCGTCGTCGTCTTGCCGCAGCCTGAGGGTCCGAGCAGCGTGAACAATTCGCCTTCGGCAAGCGCAAAATCGACGCCAAGGACACCGCCGCCGGGTTTGCCCTCGAAGCCCACATATTGCTTCTTGAGATTTGCGACGCTCAGCACGGCTTCCCCTAAGGCCCGCGCTTAGCGGAAATATTTGTTGAACAGCGTGTTTGCTTCGTCGCGGGTGTCGAACATCAGCTCGGGCGTGAACACGGTCTCTTTCAGACCGTTCAGCCGCGGGATGATCTTCCGCAAAGAGGGATCGGTATCGACTTGCGGATTGGGCGAAAGATATTGCGCCGCGCGCAGCACCTCCTGGCCCTCCTTGGAGAGCGCAAAATCGATGAACAGCATGGCGGCGTTGGGATGGGGCGCATCTTTCGCGAGCTGGATGGTGCTGAGCGCCGACGGCACCGGATCGAGCATTTGGGTGTCCAGCGGCGCGCCTTTGGCTTTGCTGATCAAGGGGTGATG
>DATLVC010000334.1:0-9214 GCA_035577685.1 Micropepsaceae bacterium
ACAACAATAAGAACGCCGGCATAAAGGACTGTGCGCGGGCGGACAAAGCGGAACTTTGCCGGCTTGCCTTGCGTGCGCCGTGCGACGTTTGCGTCCGTATCATAGGCGATCAACCCTATTGGCTGACCGATACGCACCATGACGTCGTCGCAGGCATCGATGCAAAGCGCGCAGTTTATGCATTCCAGTTGCGCGCCATCGCGGATATCGATTCCCATCGGGCAAGCCGCGACACATTGGTTGCAGTCGATACACGACCCGCGCCCCTCAAAAGGCTCTCCCTTTTTATGTGTGCCGCGCGGTTCACCGCGGTCGAGACGGTAGGTCACCGCCAGCGCATCGCTGTCGGTCATTGCGGCTTGGATGCGTGGCCACGGGCACATATAGGTGCACACTTGCTCGCGCATCAGGCCCCCGAGCGTGTAGGTCGTAAATGTGAGGGCCCCGATGGTGGCATAGGCCACAGTCGATGCCGTACCGGTCATCAGCTCGCGTGCCAGCGTCGGAGCATCGGTGAAATAGAAGACCCAGGCGCCGCCCGTTGCCATCGCAATCAATATCCAGATGGCATGTTTGGCGACACGTTTGGCAATCTTTGAGGGGGTCCAGGGAGCGGCTGCGAGGCGGATTCGCGCGCCACGGTCACCCTCGATGAAGTTTTCTACATAGATGAAGAGATCGGTCCAAACCGTTTGCGGACAGGTGTAACCGCACCAAATTCGTCCAAACAGCGCGGTCGCCAGAAACAGGGACACAGCAGCCAGGATCAGCAGCCCCGTGATGTAATAGACTTCCTGCGGCCAGATCTCGATGAAGAAGAAATAGAATCGCTCATGCGCAAGATCGACAAGCACGGCCTGGCTCGCGGCAAGCGGGCCACGGTCCCACCTAATCCAGGGAACGAGATAATAGATCGCAAGCGTGATCGCCATGACGGCCCACTTGATCTTGCGGAAATTGCCATGCACGAGTTTCGGGTAAATCGGGACACGCGCCTTGTACAGGCTGCGGCGCGATGCGCTGTTCGTGGCCTGCGCGTCAGAACGCGCGACACCGTCCGCAGCCATTCCGGCCGCAGTGTACGCATCGCCTGTCCCCGTTTTCACATGCACGTTCACACGAATCGCTTTCTCATCTCATTCACCGCCGCCGAGGCTGTGCACATAGACGGCTAGAGCCTTTATAGTTTCCGGCGAAAGTCTTCCGCCCCAGGTCGGCATTACGCCGCCATGCCCGTTCCAAATTTGGTCCTTGATGTCCTCACGTCTCGGGCCGTAAAGCCAATCATTGTCCGTGAGATTGGGGGCGCCGAATTTGCGGTTTCCCTTGCCATCGGGGCCATGGCAACCCGCGCAATTGTCGGCAAAGAGTTGCGTGGCGCGTCCGACCGAAGCGGCATCGGCGGCACGGCCCGAAAGATGAACGACATATTCCGTCAGGTCGTTGATCTGGTCTGGCTTAAGTATCGCGTCGCGGCCGAAATCCGGCATTTGCGACCGTCGCGTCTTGCGATCCGTCGAACGCACGCCGACCGTGATGGTGCGTTCGATGTCTTCCAGTTTTCCGCCCCAAATCCAGGCGTCATCGTTCAGATTGGGATAGCCGTGCGCCCCTTGTGCGCCAGAGCCGTGACATGGCGCGCAATTGTCACCAAAGGCAGATTTTCCCTCGGCCATCGCAAATTGAAGCAGATCCGGATCGGACTGGATCTGCTCCAGGCTTGCGCCAGTGAGTTTTCGTTCCTCCGACGCGCGTGCCTGCTTGAGCGCATTGACATTCGCAGTCACCTCGTCGCGCTGGGAGTGGCCGAGCAGGCCGGGCGTATAACCATTGACCAGAGGCCAGGCCGGCATGACGATCCAATATCCGATCGCCCACACGATGCAGGCGAAGAACAAGCCGAGCCACCAGCGCGGCATCGGCGTGTCAAGCTCCTGAATACCGTCCCACTCATGTCCTGTCGTTTCGGTGCCCGAGGTCTCGTCGATGGGCTTCTTGTCGGCGGACATCACGCGTCCTCATCGTCTTCAAGCGGAATCTCGGCGGCTTCCTGGAAGCGTTTCTTGTTGGACGGCCACAGCGCGTAAACAAGCACGATTACGAACATCGCCGTGAAATAGACGGCGCCCCAGCTTTGCGCGAAGGCCAACACGTCCTCATAAGCCCAGGGTTCCATGTCTATCTCCGGTTTTCGGGTGCGTCGGCGCGGTAGGAATTGAAATCCACCAGCGTGCCGAGCATTTGCAGATAGGCGATCAGTGCGTCCGCTTCCGTGATGCGTGCCTGTTGACCCTCATGTTCCCGCGCCTGGGCTTTCGGATAGCGCTTCGTCATGTCGGCCACGCCATCATTATCGGCATTGGCCTGCGATTCCAGATCCCGCTTTGCGTTTGCGATATCATCGTCGGTGTAAGGAACGCCTACGGTACGGTTCGCCCGCAATTCATCGGCGATATTGCGATAGTCGAGAGCTGTCCGCTCGAGAAACCGGTAGGGTGGCATCACCGATTCAGGCACCACGGAACGCGGATCGGACAGGTGCGCGCGTTGCCATTCATCCGAATATTTGCCGCCGACGCGCGCAAGATCCGGGCCGGTTCGCTCCGAACCCCATTGGAAGGGATGGTCGTACATGCTTTCCGCAGCCAGGCTGTAATGACCATAACGCTCCACTTCATCGCGCAGCGAACGGATCATCTGGCTGTGGCAAACATAACAGCCCTCCCGGACATAGATGTCGCGGCCTTTGAGTTCCAGCGGCGTGTAGGGGCGCATGCCGCTCACCTTTTCCACGGTGCCGTTCACCCAGAACAGTGGCGCGATTTCCACGCCGCCGCCGATAGCGACGACGATCAAAATTCCAATCAGAAGGAAGATGGAATTGCGTTCCAGGATTTCGTGCTTCACCGCGCGCCCTCCGCAACCAATGCGGCTTCCGGAACGTCGCTGGTTTCGGGAACATTGCCGTAGACCGTGCGCCATAGATTGTAGGCCATGATTAAGACGCCGGTCAGATACAGGGCGCCGCCAATCGCACGAATGACGTAATAGGGGTGCATGGCCTGCACGGATTCCACGAAGGAATATTCCAGGAACCCGTAATCATTGTAGGCACGCCACATCAGGCCCTGCATGATTCCGGCAACCCATAGCGAAGTGATGTAGAGAACGATTCCCAACGTCGAGATCCAGAAATGCCATTCGACGAGTGCGTTGGAATAGAGCCGCTGCTTTTTCCAAAGCCATGGCACGAGGCAATAAAGCGCGCCGAAGCTCACATAGCCCACCCATCCAAGGGCGCCGGAATGGACGTGTCCGATCGTCCAATTCGTATAATGAGACAGTGCGTTGACGGTTTTTATGGACATGACCGGGCCTTCGAAAGTGGCCATGCCATAGAAGGCGACCGACACCACCAGCATTCGCAAGACCGGGTCGGTCCTCAGCTTGTCCCACGCGCCTGACAACGTCATCATGCCGTTGATCATGCCTCCCCAGGACGGCATCCAGAGGATCACGGAAAACGTCATACCCAGCGTTTGCGCCCATTCTGGCAGAGCCGTAAACAAGAGATGATGCGGGCCGGCCCAGATGTAGATGAAGATCAGCGACCAAAAATGGACGATGGACAGCCGGTATGAATAAACCGGCCGCTTCGCACGCTTGGGAATGAAATAATACATGATCCCGAGGAAGCCGGCGGTCAGGAAGAAGCCGACCGCGTTGTGCCCGTACCACCACTGTATTAACGCGTCCTGGACCCCGGAAAACAAAGAATAGCTTTTCGTCTCGAGGAACGAGACCGGAACGGCAAGATTGTTGACGATGTGCAGCATCGCGATTGTCGCGATGAACGCCAGGTAGAACCAATTGGCGACGTAGATATGCGGCTCTTTGCGCTTCCAAAGGGTGCCGAGAAAGGTGACGAGATAGCAAACCCACACGGCCGTCAGCCAAAGGTCGGCATACCATTCCGGTTCCGCGTATTCACGGCTTTGCGTTACGCCGATCAGGTAACCGGTGCCCGCCAAGACGATGAACGTGTTGTAGCCCCAGAACACGAACCAGGCGAGCGAGCCACCGAACAGACGCGCTTTCGTCGTGCGCTGGACGACGTAAAACGATGTCGCGATGAGGACATTTCCCCCGAACGCGAAGATCACTGCGGAGGTATGCAAAGGTCGTAGGCGGCCGAAATTCGTCCAGGGAAGGTCCGGGAAATAGAAGAGGCTCGGAAACGAAAGCTGCAGAGCGATGAGAAGTCCCACGAGCATCCCGGCGATAGCCCAAAACATCGAGGCAACCACACCGGCTTTGATGACATTGTTGGCGTAGGTGCCCTTCTCATCGGCAGGGGTGCCGTTGCGATAATAGAGCAGATACCAGGCGCATGTTCCGGCGATGCAGGCGGTGAAGGTCCAGGCCTGAATGACCATCAGAGGATCTGGTGAACGCAGGATCTCGACGATGGAGGCAGCCAACGCAGCAACGAGCATGGCCGCAATAGCAACCAAGTCAAAGCGTCGGGGTGTTTCAGTTGTAGTTTCCTGCATCAAGCACTCCCGATAACGCTCTACAAGCCTGCATGTGGAGACCCTGTCGATCGCAAATCGCTGGTATCCCGATCACATCCGATGACACTGACCGCGGCGATTGCCTCTGCATCAGCAGCGCGGTTGATCGATCAAAGTATCACCCCAAAAAATTTTAATCTCCATTAGCGAAAATCTCTTTGAGCTACATCAAAGCAGGGCCCTGTTATTAAGAACCTGATGTTTTGGTTGGCTTTGCCTTAGGGGCTGGTGGCGGCCTGCTCTGGCTAAGCGCTCGATAGAGCAGATTTGCCAGAGCGACGGCCGTGAGGCATGCGTCTCGGCCGGCATGACGCTGGTGCCGGCGTAGACTGCGATGGCCGATACAAGAACAATCTCCACCACAAATAGGCTTGCGAGGCCAAGCCAACGCTGGTCGCTCGCAAAGCGAACGACGGGGTTCCGATAGATGCCACTTGTCTTGAAAAGACGCGCCCTCACCGAGCCGAGCAGCATAAGAGGCTGGCTGAGGAGGAAGACAGTCAAGCTACAACAAGGCATGGATCGTATCCCGGTTGGTGGTTCGAGTGTCGGTGTTCGCCAGGCAGTGACTGCAAAGCGGCCCAAAGGCTGCAATCGTGTTGTGGTTCTTGCCGGCAACACTTCCGTCTGAGCTTTACAATGATACCGATATCCGCGATCGCCGGTTACGTTCTAATTAAACGCATACCTAAGTACATATACGTACGACGTTCTGACATCGCCGTATGCACGACATGGATTGCAACGCGAAAGGCGTTCTTAAAGGCAAGTGTCAATTCTCAAATCAATCTGTATACGGATTGTCTGTCTCAGTGTATTTGATTTTATGAATGCCGCTGACCAGAGACCCACACACCCGTCGGTGCCTCCGCGCCGTGTTGGTTAAAATTTCGAAACGACTAGGGCGCGGGAAAGACGAACGGCCAGCCCCACGAAAAATGCTGCCGAGATCCTTTACTCGGCGGCAACGAATGCTCTGCTAGCCTGAAAGGATACGGATACATTAGATTTTTCTCGTTGGGTGCCTCATGCTTGTTATCGCAATTGCATCCCAGAAGGGTGGCTCCGGCAAGACCACGCTTTCGGGCCATTTGGCGGTAGAGGCAGAACGGGCCGGGGCAGGGCCTGTCACTCTGATTGATACCGATCCCCAGGGCTCGCTTTCGCAGTGGTGGAACACGCGCGCGGCCCGCACGCCGCAATTTGCGAAGGTGGGCGCGTTCGAGCTGCAAAGCGCGCTCAGTCATCTCAGCCGTACCGGCACGCGCCTTGCCGTTATCGACACGCCGCCGGCAATTTCGGAGGCTATCTCGCATGTCGCTGCGCATGCCGATCTGGTGATCGTGCCCACGCGACCCTCGCCGCACGATCTTCGCGCAGTGGGCGCCACCATCGATATGGCCGAACGCTTCGGCAAATCTCTGATCTTCGTCATCAATGGCGCCACGCCGCGTGCGCGCATCACCGGCGAGGCGGCCGTGGCGCTGTCGCAGCATGGCACTGTGGCGCCGGTGTTCGTCCATCATCGCGTCGATTTCGCTGCCAGCATGGTCGATGGGAGAACCGTCGGAGAAGCTGTACCGAAATCGGCATCGGCCAGGGAGATCACCGAACTCTGGGCCTACATCCAGGGCCGGTTGGTAGTTCTGAAAAAGGATACGACGCTCGCGATGGCCCCTCGCCCGCCGCTTATGGCTGCGGAGGGATGACATCATTGGAGCCGTCTGAATTGCAGCCTGTAGCGTAGGCTCAAAGAAACACGCCCTAATGACCGGCGTGGCGCGATCCGTCCGGGACCAATATCCAACGCGACAGCGCTACTTGTGCAATCCCGCCGAAGGCTTGTCATCGCTGCGACCCGGCTCGCTCAGCGACGAACTGTAGACCCACGCCTGGATCTGGCCGGGCTTGCTGCTGCTGAGGCCCGCCAAGCGAACAAGTGTCCAGTTGCCGCGTTGTTCGACGGTCGCAAGTTTCAGGCCCGCCGGCAGGGCCGACACAATTGCTGCCGTGGCTGAAGGCTCGGTACGCGCATTGGCCGCACGAACGACAATCGCCGCTCTGCCAGTGACCTCCTGCGCTGCCGGCGCGGTGGAATTTACCGTGGCAGAAGCATTTGCGGAGGATTCGGAAAACATAGATGCAATCCGGGGGTAGAACGCGACCGCCGGCGTAGCCAGCAATATGGCCACCAGGAAATTGCGCAGAGTGTGATTTTTGCCTTGAGTTTCTGCGTCTTGTCTCGCTGTCGACGAGAATCCAATACGATCGGGCTTAAGAACAATCTCCCGTGGCCGGAATTGATTTGTACTGGTCGCGGGCAACGCCGTGCGGGAGCTTTCCTTCCCGAAGGTATTTTCGCTCCGGTCCTGCCGCGCCTTTAGCTCGGCCAGCGCTTTCGAAGATTGCGCGCGCCATTGGGCTTCGGCCGCGGCCAACCGAGCGGCCTCTTCAGCTTTCCACGCTTCCTTTGCCTTTGCGAGAGCATCCTCAATTTCCCGTTGAGCCGATTCGCGCGTGCGTTCGATCGCCACGAATTCCCGCGCCAATGCCGTCTCGCGATCCGCGAGGGCCGCTTTCATGGCTGCCGACTCTTCGCGCAGACGATCGAGTTCGAGTTCCATGCTCTGATCGTGCGAGGGCTGCATATGAGCCTGCGCCTCGATCAAGGCCTTTTCGGTTGCCGCGCGCCATTCCGCTTCGACCGCTGCAAGCCGGTTGGCCTCTTCGGCTTTCCAGGACAACTCGGCTCTCGACAAGACCTCCTGGATTTCCCGTTGCCGGCCTTCGCGCGTCCGTTCGATAGCCAGCCATTCCCGGGCCGCCGCGGTCTCGCGGTCCACAAGCGCCGCCTGCACAGACGCCAATTCTCCACGCAGACGATCGAGCTCAAGTTCCAGCTCTTGGCTGCGCGTTTCTTCCGCTTGCGCCTTCGATTGCGCGTGTCCGGATTTTTCACGCCACTGCGCTTCGGCGGCGGCAAAGCGCGCTGCTTCCTCGGCTTTCCACGCCGCTTCGGCTCTTGATAGAGCCTGTTGAGCCTCCTGCTGCGAGCGTTCATTGGCATGCTCGATGGCCATTTCGGCGCGAGCTAACGCCGCCTCGCGGTCAGCAAGCGCCGACTGTAGGGACGAGAATTCCCGGTGCAGGCGATCCCGTTCTTGCGCATAGAGCCCTGCTTGGGCACGCGCTTCGGACAATTCCTTTGAGAATTTCTCCTGCCACTGGGCGTCAGCCGCGGCAAAGCGTGCCATTTCCTGCAATTCAGTCCGAGCCAGCGCGGCCTCGCGGTCCGCGAGCGCTGACTGTGCGGACGCCAATTCCCCGCGCAGACGATCGAGTTCGAGTTCAAGATCTTTGTTACGCGTTTCTTCGGCTTGCGCCTTCGACAGCGCGTGCCCGGATTTCTCGCGCCACTGCGCTTCGGCAGCAGCAAAGCGTGCCGCTTCCTCAGCCTTCCAAGTTGCCTCGGCTTGCCGCCAACGCTCATTGGTGAGCTCGATGGCCATCTCAGCCCGCGCCAGCGCGGCTTCGCGGTCGGCGATGGCCGAATGCACGGCCGCCAATTCTCCGTGCAAGCGATTCCGTTCTTGCTGATGGATCAGATCACGAGCCGTTTCCGCTTGAGCGCGCGCTTCCGATAATTCCTTTGAAAGTACCTCTCGCCACCGGGCTTCGGCCGCAGCAAAGCGCGCAGCCTCTTCGGTTTTCCAGGACGCCGCTGCTCTTGCCAAGGCTTCTTGGGCTTCTTGGCGCCAGCGCGCATTGGTATGCTCGATCGCCATTTCGGCCCGAGCCAGCGCGGCCTCGCGCTCTGCAATCGTTGAACGGAGGGCGGCCGATTCCCCGTGCAGACGATTCCGCTCTTGCTCGGATTGCGCGCGCGCATCCGACAATTCCTTCGAGATTCTCTCCTGCCACTGGGAATCGGCAGCAGCGAAACGCGCCGCCTCCTCGATTTTCCAAGCCGTCGCGGCTCTTGCCAAGGCCTCTTGGGCCTCGTGCCGCCAGCGCACATTGGCGTGCTCGGTTGCCATTTCAGCTCGAGCCAACGCGGCCTCGCGGTCCACCAGGGCGGACTGCACGGCCGCCAATTCCCCACGCAGACGATCCCGTTCAAGTTCGGTGGAATTATTGCGCGCCGTCTCCGCTTGCGCCTCTTCCAGCGCGCGTCCGAATTTCTCTCGCCATTGCGCTTCGGCAGTGGCCAGCCGCTCGGCCTCTTCTGTTTTCCAAAAGGTCTCGGCCTTTAAGAGCGCCGCTTCCAACTCCGCATCCCAACGCTCGGCGATCTGCTCAAGCAGTGCTCGGTCGTCATCTTCTTGCGAGGGCTGATGATGAGACGTGCTGGCGGGCAGCGCTTCTGCCGGTCGGACGCGGAATTCGGAATCTGCAAACTCGTCACGGCCATGGAACGATCGTGCACTCGGAGACTCGCCTGGTCCCGGCAATATCGTCGATGGTTGTGCTTCTCCCTTGGAGACGAGAAAGCTGTCGGCAGGCCTTGCAAAACTTTGCACGCCGCTTTCCGCGTTCGCTGCGGAATTCGCATGCCACACGCCCTGTCCGCGCAAGACAAAATTGGCAGCCAAGCTCGCAAACTTGCCGTCATCCCCTTCGCCGTCGCGGGTATCTCCACC
>DATLVC010000335.1:0-3600 GCA_035577685.1 Micropepsaceae bacterium
GCCTGATCGCGATCGATGGCACCTTCCTCCGTGCTATCGGCCCCAGCCTGCTTGCGGCCGCGGCGACGGGGGCCGGTGCGCTCGCTGGGGTGGAACTGGCCGATAGGCTGACGTCCAACGACCTGATCCGGTTGGCCTCCGCCGTCGTTCTGGGTGGCTTGGCCTATGGCGTGGTGGTGCTTCTCTTGCGCCGCAGGCTTCCTCTGGGGAGATTGGCGCGGTCGTGATCCGGCTATTCGTCGCGTTGGAACTGCCTCAGAGTGTGCGCATCCGCCTGACCGCGCTGGAGGGCGGCGTGCCCGGCGCGCGCTGGGCAAGCGATGAGCAACTCCATCTGACGTTGCGCTTCATCGGCGAGGTGGACGGCAATGTCGCTCATGACGTCGATGACGCGCTTGCCGGCATCCGCGCGCCGGACTTCATGATGGAGCTTGCGGGTGTCGGCGAGTTCGGCGGCAAGAAGCCGCGTGCGCTGTGGGCGGGCGTGCGCGCCAATGAGCCACTGCTGCATCTGCAGAAAAAGATCGAGACCGCGCTGCAACGGATCGGTCTGCCGCCGGAGGATCGGAAATTCTCCGCGCATGTGACGCTGGCGCGGATGCGCGCGGCGCCGCGCGAGAAAGTGGTGCAGTTCCTCACCCACCACGCATTGTTTGCCAGCGGGCCGTTTCAAATCGAGCGCTTCGTGCTGTTTTCGAGCCATCTCGGCAGCGGCGGTTCGGTCTATCACGCCGAGCGGATCTATCCGCTGGGCTGATTATTCGCCTTCTTCAATCGCTTCCATATCGTCGTCGGAGAGGCCGAAATGGTGGCCGATCTCGTGGATCAGCACGTGGCGCACGATAGGTCCGAGCGGCTCGCCTTCGTCCGCCCAATAATCCAGAATCGGCCGCCGATAGAGGAAGATCATCGTTGGATGATGCGAGGATGATGCTCCTTCGCGCGAAGCGAGATCGGGTCCCTGGAACAGGCCTAAGATGTCGAACGGGGTTTCCAACCCCATGTCTTCGATCACGTCCTCGTCGGGGAAATCCTGCACCATGAAGACGATTTCGCCTGTCAGGGCGCGGAAAGCCTCGGGAAGGCTCGCGAAAGCATCGCGCGCCAGCGTCTCGATATCGTCCAGTGTCGGGGCTTCGCTGCGCGTCCAATCCATGGGTTAGGATTGGCATGAGTGCTAGGTTCGCGCAAACTCGCCTCACGCGGACACCAGCAAAAGAGGATGCGATGCCCAAACTCGAAGGTGATGCGCGCAAGACCGCGCTGGCCCAACTGAAAGAGTGGCAAGAGGTTTCTGGCCGCGATGCGATTGCCCGGACGTATGTCTTCAAGGACTTCAACCAGGCCTTCGGTTTCATGACGCGGGTGGCGCTGGCCGCCGAGAAAATGGATCATCATCCCGAATGGTCGAATGTGTACAAAACCGTGGTGGTGAATCTGTCCACGCATGATGCGGGCGGCGTCACCGATAAGGACATTGCGCTCGCCAAAGCGATGGACCGATTCGCGGCGCTGTAAGAATTATCGCGTGTTTAGCTTGACCGTCGCCGTGGGACCGGAACCGGGCTTGTGTACTCCGCGTTGTTTTTCACAACGAGAAACGAGGAGTCCGTCATGGCCGAGATTCGGGAAACGCATGTGGTGAAGGAGCGCGCTGGCAACAGTGCGACTCCTTGGCTTGCCTTCATTGTCGGCGCGCTTCTGATCGCGTTGGTTGCCGTCTTTCTTTTGAATGCGCACGGCCGCATTAGCGGACCCGCAGGCAGCGTGGATTTGAACATCAAATCGCCGGTCACATCGCCAGCAAATCCGGCCCCCGCGAAGTAGCGCAAAGAGCCCGGCCGTTGGAACAAGGCCGGGCTCTTTCGCTTCATCTATTTTTGGAGGAAGTCATGGCTGAGGTCCGCGAAGTCCGTGAAGTTCCGGTTGTCCGGCGTCGGCGCGGTGCCGGGCTCGCCGCCTTCGGGATGTTCCTGATCGGTGGCTTCATGATCGGCATCGTTGCGGTGGTGATGCTCAATGTGCATTGGACGATGTCGTGGCCGGCGGGTCGCGTAGACCTCGGCGCGACGCCACCTCAGACGACGGCGTTCAACGCAACGCCCTATCCAGCGCCGGCCGCAGCGCCACCCACGACAAACACCGCAGCGACACCGGAACCGGCGGCCCCTCCGCCCATTGCGGCCGCGCCCACGCCGTCCGATAGCGACACAGCCAATACCGAAGCCACAACCAACACGCCCCCGGCCACCGAGGACCAGAACTGACCGTCAGGCGCTTTTGCGGTTCTTGACGAGATCGTCCACCACCGAGGGATCGGCGAGCGTGGATGTGTCGCCCAGATGGGCAATGTCGTTCTCAGCGATCTTGCGCAAGATGCGCCGCATGATCTTGCCGGAACGTGTCTTGGGCAGCCCCGGCGCGAACTGAATCACATCCGGCCGCGCAATGGGGCTGATCTGATTGCCCACCCATTTCTTCAATTCGTTCTCCAGCGCTTCCGATGGCGTCTGCCCCAGTTTCAACGTCACATAGGCGTAGATGCCCTGGCCTTTGATGTCGTGCGGGAAGCCCACCACAGCGGCCTCCGCCACCTTCAAATTCGCGACCAGCGCGGATTCCACTTCGGCCGTACCGAGCCGGTGTCCGGAGACATTGATCACGTCATCCACCCGCCCGGTGATCCAGTAATAACCGTCCGCGTCGCGGCGGCAGCCGTCGCCGGTGAAGTACATGCCGGGATAGGCTTTGAAATAGGTGTCAATGAAGCGCTGATGATCGCCATAAACGGTGCGCATCTGGCCCGGCCAGGAATCGGTCAGCACCAGATTGCCGGTGGCGGGACCTTCCAGAATATTTCCGCCCTGATCTACCAGCGCCGGCTGAATACCGAACAGCGGCTTGGTCGCGGAGCCCGGCTTCAGATCGGTCGCGCCTGGCAAGGGCGAGATCAAAATCCCGCCGGTCTCCGTCTGCCACCACGTATCCACGACGGGGCAGCGGGAATCCCCTACCACGCGATAATACCAGAGCCAGGCCTCGGGATTGATCGGTTCGCCCACCGAGCCGAGCAGCCGCAAACTTGTCCGGCTCGTCTTCTTCACGGGCGCTTCGCCTTCGCGCATCAGCGCGCGGATTGCCGTCGGCGCCGTGTAGAAGATGTTGACCTTGTGCTTGTCGATCACCTCCCAGAAGCGAGAACTGGTCGGAAAGTTCGGGATGCCCTCGAACATCAGCGTGGTCGCGCCGTTGGCAAGCGGCCCATAGACGATATAGCTGTGGCCGGTCACCCAGCCGACATCGGCGGTGCACCAATAGATATCGCCGTCATGGTAATCGAAGACATATTTGTGGGTGAAGGCGGCATAGCAAAGATAGCCCGCGGATGTGTGCAGCACGCCCTTGGGTTTGCCTGTCGAGCCAGAGGTGTAAAGGATAAACAGCGGGTCTTCGGCGTGCATCTCGGCCGGCGGGCAATCGTCTGAAACCTTGGCCGCCTCGTCGTGATACCAGACGTCGCGGCCGTGGTGCATGAGTTCCTTGGCGCCGGTGCGCCTGACCACAATGACGCGCTTCACGCCTTCGCATTGGGTAAGCGCG
>DATLVC010000336.1:0-5423 GCA_035577685.1 Micropepsaceae bacterium
GATCTGATGTGTCTCTCCAAGGGCCTGACCGGCGGATTCATGCCGATGGGCGTGACTCTGGCGACAGCCGAGATCTACGATTCCTTCTATTCCACCGACCGGAGCAAGACCTTCTTTCACAGCTCGTCGTTTACCGGCAACGCCATCGCCTGCGCTGCCGCGGTGGCCAATCTGGAAATCTGGGAGCGGGAGCCGGTACGCGCCCGAATCCAGGAGATTGCCGGCTATCACAGCAACGCGCTTGCTGCCTTCCGCGGCCGGCGGGGAATCGCCGATGTTCGCCAAATGGGGACAATTGCCGCAATCGAGTTGCAGGTTCCCGATGCCGGCTACCTCGCGGCGCTTGGCCCGAAATTGAACGCGTTCTATCTTGAACACGATGTGCTGCTGCGGGCCCTCGGGAACGTGGTTTACGTACTTCCCCCATATTGCGTAAGAGCGGCCGAACTCGACAGGATATATCATGTTATCGATGACTCCCTCGCTGCTCTTCTCCTTTAAGGAAACCAATCATCCTTTGGTCGCGGGGGTGCGTGCGCAATTGCACGAATTCTGCGCCGAGCGGCCGCTCCATGCGCGCTTTCTGAATATGCTGTCGCTGCTCGAGCACATCGGCAGCCGCAAGATCATGACCAGCCGCGCAATGCGCGAGCCGGATCTGGATGGCCTGAAACATCTCGCCGAGGAGGCGCGGCACGCTTTGTTCTTCAAGCGGGCCGCGGAACGGACGGCCATGCAGCCCCTCGACTACTCTACGAAGAACACAATCGCCGCAGCAGCAGCGCGATTCTATATGGGCCGGCTCGACGTGGAGATTTCGCGCAATCTCGCCGGATATACGCCCGTGCTTTCCTATCTTTATATGTCGCTGATTGTCGAACTGCGTGCCGTATGGCTGTACGGCATCTACCAGCTCGTCCTGATGGAGCGGAAAATCGGTGTAACGCTGAAAAGCATCCTTGCCGAGGAAGAATTGCACCTCAACGCCATGGTCGCGCGATTGCGCGAGATCGATCGGTCGGCGGACAGCCGGATTGCTCTTTTTCGCGAGTTTGAGGCGGTCCGGTTCCGGAGCCTGTGGTCTGAGATCGAGGAGGAATGCGCGGTGCACCGCCTCGCCGCGGAGTAGAGGCTTGGGCAATGGACATTCGCCGCCTTCTGATCGTTGCTGGCGCGATCCTGCTGGTCGTGGGGTTATTGTGGCCTTTTCTGAGCCGCCTGGGCCTCGGCCGTCTTCCCGGCGATATCGTGATCGAGCGCCAGAACTTCCGGTTCTACTTTCCGCTTGTCAGCTCTCTTGTGGTTAGCGTCGCGCTCACCCTTCTCTTTTGGCTGTTCCGGCGCTAAGAGCGGACGTGTCTTTTCGAGCCGATCATGACCAGGCGTCCCATCCGCCGCGCCCTTCTTTCCGTTTCCGATAAGAACGGCCTTTCCGACTTTGCGCGGGCGCTGGCCCGGCACGGGGTACAGCTCATTTCGACGGGCGGCACAGCCAAAGCGCTGCGTGACGCGGGGCTTGCCGTGACCGACGTGTCCGAAATTACCGGGTTCCCGGAGATCATGGACGGGCGCGTCAAGACGCTGCATCCCAAAATCCATGGCGGTCTTTTGGGACAGCGCGACAAACATGCGGGTGCCATGCAGACCCATGGGATCGAAGGAATCGATCTTCTGGTCTCCAACCTCTATCCCTTCGAAGCGACGGTCGCCAAAGGCGCTGCTTTCGATGAAGTTATCGAAAATATCGATGTCGGCGGCCCGGCAATGATCCGCGCCGCGGCCAAGAACCACGAATGGGTCACGGTGATCGTCGATCCTGAAGATTATCCCCGCGTGCTTGCTGAAATCGCAGACGCTGGCGTCAGCGCGGAAACGCGCCGCGAGCTCGCGGGCATCGCATTTGCGCGCGCCGCCGCTTACGATTCGGCGGTGGCAAATTGGTTTGCGGATGAGCGCGCCAAAACGGGCGATTGCGAGCCGCCGCGCCGGCGGAGTTTTGCCGGGCTGTTGCGGCAGAAGCTGCGTTATGGCGAAAATCCCCACCAGCAAGCCGCGTTTTACGCGACCGGCGAAAACCGTTTCGGGGTCGCCACGGCGGTGCAGCTCCAGGGCAAGGAACTCTCTTACAACAACATCAACGATACGGACGCCGCCTATGAGCTGGTGGCCGAGTTCGAGCCCACAACACCGGCCTGCGCCATTATCAAACACGCCAATCCGTGCGGGGTCGCGCTGGGTTCGTCCCTAACCGATGCCTATCAAAAGGCGCTCGCCTGCGATCCCGTCAGCGCCTTCGGCGGCGTCCTCGCGTTCAATGCAGCGCTTGATGGCCCGACGGCAGAGGAAATCGCCAAGCTGTTCACCGAAGTGATCATCGCGCCGGGCGCCGATGCCGATGCGCGGCGCATCCTGGGCGCGAAAAAGAATTTGCGCCTTCTGGTCGCGGGCGGTTTGCCCGACCCGCGGGGCCAGGGCTGGCTGGTCCGCTCGGTGGCGGGCGGGCTGCTCGTGCAAACACGCGATGCGGCGACGGCAATCCTGTCCGAAATGAAGATCGTCACCAAGCGCCAGCCGACCCAATCCGAACGCGCGGATATGATGTTCGCCTTCATCGTTGCCAAGCATGTGAAGTCGAACACCATCGTCTATGCCAAGGATGGCGCGACCGCGGGGATTGGGGCCGGACAGATGAGCCGCGTCGATGCGGCGCGCATTGCCGCGATCAAGGCGCGTGAAGCCGCCGAGGCGGCCGGTTGGCCGACGCCGCGGACGGTCGGGTCGGCGGCGGCATCCGATGCGTTCTTTCCGTTCGCCGATGGGCTGATGGCCGTGGCCGAAGCAGGTGCAATGGCGGTCATCCAGCCGGGCGGCTCCGTCAGGGATGACGAGGTGATCAAAGCCGCGGACGAAGCAGGCCTTGCCATGGCGTTCACCGGCATTCGCCATTTCCGGCACTAAACCGGCGCGGCGCGGGTTTCACGCACGAAACTGAGCCCGACAAAGCCGACCGCCAGAAATGCGACAATGACCGCCATGCCCCATTGCTGGCTGCCGGTCGCTTGCGTCGCATAGGCGACGGCCAGAGGGGCCATGAACGCGGTTGCCTCACCCGACAGCGCGTAAAGCCCGAAGAATTCGGTCATCCGGGCCTCGGGCGCGATGCGGGCCATCATGGCGCGGCTGTTGGCGTAGGTTGCGACGAGGCACAGCGCGATGCCCATCACGCATCCGATGTAGAAAAGCTCGGGCGCGGTGCCGAACACCGGCAGCGCCGCCACGCGCGTGCCCGGACGATAGGGGAGCACGAAGAACAGGCGATCAGGAGCAAAGCCGAGCGATAAAAGCGCCGCCGCCATGGTGCCGCCGATGGAAAGCTGCAACGCGCGTTTCGTGCCGATGCGGTCCGCCAAACGCCCGCCGAGCAACCCACCGGCCGCGGCGCACACCAGAAGGATGATCCCGTACAACGCGCTCTCCACCGGTCCCCAATGGAACACGCCGGCCGCATAAACCCCGCCGAAGGACAGCATCACGTTCAGCGCATCATTGTAGATCATGCGCGCACCCAGATAGGCAGCGACATTGCGGTAATGGTTGAGGCTTTTCACCGTGCGCGACACCGATGAGAGGCCCCGCCAGACCGCTTCGCCCAAAGGCAGGCGCGTCGACTGCCTGTCCGGCGTCCATAGAAAGAACGGCAGACTGAAGACCGCGAACCACAACGCGCAAAGCGGTCCGGAAATGCGTTCATGCTCATGGGTGGCACGGTCAAGGCCGAACAGCGGCTGGGCCGGCAGATAGATGAACACCAGTACGAACAGCAGCAGCACAATGCCGGCGAGATTGCCGAGCGCGTAGCCGAGGCCGGACCAGCGGCCGATTTTCGGCGCGGGCACCAGCGAGGGCAGCATGGCGCCGTGAAAGACGAGCGATCCGTCATAGGCGAGATTGGCCAAGGCGACTAACACGCCGATGCCGGCAAGGCCCAGCCCCTCGCCGCCGGGTCGGCCAAACCACAGCGCCGCAGTGGCGAGCGCGAACAGCACCGAGAAACCCGCGACCCACGGTTTGCGCCGCCCGCCCGCATCCGCGATGGCCCCGAGGAACGGGGCCAACACCGCAACCACGAGCCCCGCATAGCCCTGAATGGCCGCCCACAGGGCCTGTCCCCGCACGGGGTCGCCGACGATGTCGCGCGTGAAATAGGTCGCGTAGATGAAAACCGTGATGACAGTGACGTAGGGATTGCGCCCCCATTCGAACAGCACCCAGGCGATCCGTCCGCGAGTGCCACCGGCCTCGCTAGAAGCGTTCGCCGTCATGCATGCCCCAGAGCCGTGTGCGGTCGATCCACCCTTTGGCGCCGTCGAATTTCACTTCGCACGCGTGCGCGTCGCAATGTTCCAGCCGTCCGACGGCGCCAGGCTTGGCATCCGCGACCAATTTCGATTGCGCATCGGTGCTGCCCCGCACCGGCGCCTCGCCGGCACCCCGCACCACCGCGCCGCGTTCGCGCGACAAGAGCGCCACATGGATCCAGCCGATCTCGCCATCCATGTCGCGGACGCGCCGCCAGACCTCATAGGACGCGATCACCTCCACCGGCAGACCTTTGCGGTGATAGACCCATTTGACGCGATAATCCTCGCCGGGACCTTCGCGCATGTTCGTGGTCTCGCCCTTCATGCTGGCGAAATAAGGGGCTTTCGCGTCTTCCGCCGCGCCGGCCGGCGATTCCCCGGACAACAGCAGCAACAACGCAACCGCAGAGAGCATGCGAATCATGAGCGCTATCTTTGCCCCGCAGGAGTCGTTCTGATAAGGGAAAAACGCGGGATACAGAGTAAAATCGAACCCATCATGGTCACCAGCAAGCCGCAGATCATTGTCACCCGGAAACTGCCCCCGGCCATCGAACAGGAACTCGCGGAGCGTTTCGGCGCCCGGCTCAACGATGCCGACACGCCGATGGATGCAGCCGCGCTTAAGACAGCGGTGGCGCATGCTGACGTGCTGGTGCCGACCGTGACTGACCGCATTACGGGGGAGATCATCGCCGCGGCAGGGCCGCAGCTCAAGCTGATCGCGAATTTTGGCGTCGGCTTCAACCATATCGACGTGAAGGCTGCCGCCGCGCGCGGCATTTCGGTGACCAACACGCCGGGTGTCCTGACCGATGCCACCGCCGACATCGCCATGACGTTGATGCTGATGGTGACGCGGCGCGCGGTCGAAGGGGTGAAGATTCTGGAATCCGGCCGCTTCCCCGGCTGGTGTCCCACCTGGTTGATGGGGGTGAGCCTCCGGGGCAAGAAGCTCGGCATCGTCGGCATGGGGCGCATCGGCGAAGCGATGGGAATGCGGTCCCGCGCCTTCGGCCTCGCGATCCACTACCACAACCGCAAGCGCGCTTCGGCCAATGT
>DATLVC010000337.1:0-2869 GCA_035577685.1 Micropepsaceae bacterium
CGCGAGACGCTGTTTCCGGATGCTTGGCAGTTCATCGGCCACCAGGCTCAGATCCCGCGCGCGGGGGATTTTCTCGGGGTCGATCTCGGCATAGAACGGGCGCTCGTGGTGCGCGATGCCGAGGGCAGGATTCGCGCGTTCCGCAATAGTTGCAGCGAGTCGCCGCATGTACTGAACGCGGCGCGCGCCGGGCACCTCCCCGGCTCCATCCAGTGCGCCGTTCACGGGCTGGAGTTCGCACTCGACGGCCGCCGGCGCGGCGCTCGCGGTGCGGCGGACTTGATGCCTTTGGAGCTGCGGATGATCGGCGATTTCATTCTGGTGCGTGCGGCCGAACGGCGCCGGACCGCCGCGGGCAGCGTCGATCCATGGGTGGAGTTCTCGCCGGCATCGCCGTCGCGCTTGTTGGGGACGCCGACCGAGACACCGATCGCGGCGGACTGGAAGCTCGTGATCGAGCAATGGCTGGAACTGACCAGCAGCAGCGGATCGCGCGACGCAGATGAGCATGGCTGGAGCGCGCGGTCATATCGGCGAATCTTGGGCTCCACCGCGAATTTCAGCTGGCAGCGGCGCTTCCTGACGCCGAATCACCGGGTGGAGGTGCGGCCCGATGGATTCAGCATTCTTCAGGTGTCGCCGATCGGCCCCGGCCGCTGCCTGATGCGCCGCTATGACTTTACTTCATGCGAGATGGAGCGCGCGGCGCGAGCCGCGGCGTACCTGGCATCGAGGTTGAATCCCTACACGCGATCCGCGGCGCTCGCGGTGGCGGAGTCGACCCAGAAGGGCATTGTCACCTTCGGACACGCCGCGGCGGATGGGGCACAGGCCGCGCCGGCAGTCGCGGCGTTTCGGCGCGAGTTGATTGCACTCGTTCCCATGATGGCGCGGAGCAGACCGCCGCACGAGCTTTAGGACTATAATACGGGGCTGGCCGCCGCACCCGCGGCGAGATTCAATTCAATCCGGCTCGCGCCGCGCATTATCGGAGTACACGATGAATTTGACGTCCCTGACCACCAAAGATTGGCACGCGCGCGCCGCGGGCGTGCGCTATGAAACCCGGCATTTCATCGACGGTCAGTATGTGGATTCGGTCGCGCGCGGCCGGTTTACCGTGGTGAATCCCGCCACCGGCGCACCGCTGTGCGAAGTCAGCGCCGGCGCTGCCGCCGACATCGACGCGGCCGTCGCAGCCGCCAAGCGCAGCTTCTACTCGCGGGTCTGGAGCCGCAAGGCGCCGCGCGAGCGCATGGCGGTCATGCAGACCTATAGCCGGCTTCTGGAGCAGAACGTCGAGAAATTTTCGATTCTCGATACATTGTGCATGGGCAAGCCGATCACCGACATGGTGACCATCGATGTGCCTTCGGCGGCGCGCAATTTCGCCTATTTCGGCGAGTTGATCGACAAGATCGACGGCGCGGTGACGTCCACCGCCGCCGATGCTTTTCACTACATTTTGCGCGAGCCGCTCGGTGTGGTCGGCTGCATCGTACCGTGGAATTATCCTCTGCTGATGGCCGCCTGGAAGGTCGCCCCGGCCCTCGCCGCGGGCAATTCGGTGGTCTTGAAGCCGGCGGAACAGTCGCCCTTGTCCGGATTGCTGATGGCGCAACTGTTCGTGGAAGCGGGCGGCCCGCCCGGAGTATTCAATGTCGTGAACGGTCTGGGCGAGGCGGCGGGCGCCGCGCTGGCGCTGCACAACGATGTGGCCAAGATCGCGTTCACCGGCTCGACCGAGATCGGCAAACAGATGCTGATTTATGCCGGCCAGTCGAATATGAAGCGCGTCAGCTTGGAATGCGGCGGCAAGACTCCGCAGATTTTCCTCGCCGATTTGCCCGATCTGGACACCGCAGTGACGTACGCCATCAATGGCATCTACGGCAACATGGGCGAGGTATGCAATGCGGGTTCGCGCCTGCTGCTGGACAAGCCCATCGCCAAGGAATTCCTCGCCCGCTTCATCGAGCGCGGGAAGGACGCCTATCGGGCGGGCGATCCGCTCGATCCGACCACCAATCTGGGCCCGCTGGTGACCGCATCGCACCGCTCGCGCGTCCTGAGCTATATCAATCGCGGCAAGTCCGAAGGGGCGCGTCTGGAATTCGGCGGGGGATCGCCGGATCTGCCGGGAGCCTTCGTCAATCCGACGCTGTTCACCGGCGTCAACAATCGCATGACCATCGCCCAAGAGGAGATTTTCGGGCCGGTGGCGGCCGCCATCGAGGTCGATGGCCTGGGCGAGGCGCTGAAGGTGGCCAACGATTCGATCTATGGCCTTGCGGCAGCGGTATGGACGCGTGACTTGAGCGTTGCTCACAAGACTGTGCGCGATCTCGAAGCCGGCGTCATCTGGGTGAACTGCTTCGACCACGGCGACATGACGCAGCCCTTCGGCGGCTATAAGCAATCGGGTCAGGGCCGCGACAAGTGCGTGGAGAGCCTGATCTCCTATACGCAGACGAAGTCCGCGTGGATCAACCTGGGGTAGCACTGCGGCGTGGCGATCGCGGGATCGCCGCTCGCGGGACCGCCTCTGCAGGCTCCTAGGCGAACTGCTTCGGCGCGTTCGGCAGGGCAAATTCCGGGATCCGCGCGCGCAGCAGATTGTGGAATTCGAACATCCAGCGCTCGAGCTGGGACAGAGGCCCCGGCTTGTAGCTGCCTGAAGCAAGACCGCGCTGCACGCGCCCGCAAAGCCACTTGTCTTCCTCGTTCACCTGAGTATTGATGCGCGAGCCCAAATAGCGAACGGCGCGCATTTCGCGGCGCTCATCGGGCAGGCCGAACACGGCGCCGCGAATGGTGCACCTGCCGGGACCGCTCGGCAGCACTTGAAAGAAATCCATCTGGTCGGGAA
>DATLVC010000338.1:0-4416 GCA_035577685.1 Micropepsaceae bacterium
GGCGGAAGTCATGGAAGGGCTTCTGGAGCGCGCGCCGAAAGAGATTGTCGGCGCACTGCCGCCCGGCAAAATGGGCGGGTTCGGCAAAAGCCCCAAGCCGCTCGATCTCACGCGCATGCCCGATCCCGAAAAGGCGGCGAAGGCCACGCGTTACGCCAAGCTGATCCGGCACAGCAGACCCTTTGCCGTCGCCGCGGCGTTCAATGCCAAGCTCAATGAAATCGTCGACGAAACCACCAATGTGCTGCGCACCTATAGTGAGGACATCCTGCGCGAGCTGCGCGCCGCCCCGCCCGAAGCGCGCAGCAATGTCGAATCCTATTGGGCGCTGTTTCTGGCGCTCTGCACGCTGGTGCTGGGCGAGGAAGAGACCGAACTCCTGCGCCGGCGCGCCCGGGTCCCGGCAAGCGCTTAGCTAACGGACGCCAGGCGCGGGCCATCTCGACGGCGTGTTTTCTTCGTGCCACAAGGCGCCATGGCACCTAAGACAAATCCCCTTAAATTGAACCCGCTGCAACTGCGCACGCTCACTCTGTTGCAGGCGCTGGCCGCATTGCCCGATGCGTCCGAGCAAGGCCCGGGCGAGGGCGAGGTGACGATCAATGCGTTTCCACGCGCCCACGCCGATCATTTCCATCTCGGCGAGGCGGTGGTCAGCGGCTCTGATGCGACCGGACTGTTCAATCAGGCGGTCTGGAACGCGCTAATGCGCAAAGGACTTGCCCGCGCCGATTGGCCCAATGCGATCACGTTGACGCCGGAGGGGATTTCGTACGAGACGGGCTTGGCGGACGCCATCCTGCACCGCTCCGGGCATTAGAGCCCGTTACGCTTCACCTTTCACCGTGCAACGCCGGCCTCCGACGCAACAGGAGGCCGTGAACCGAGTGGGGCAGCGGCTGCTCTACGTTCGGCCGCGTTCGCAGGACGGGTAATCCCAATGGCCGGTGGATTGGGGGCAAACGGTGTGGCCGGCACCACGATGGGGCCTTTGGGCGTGGGTTTGCCGGGGCGTTCGATCTCGGTTGCCTCCGCCGCCAATGCCGGCGCTGTCACGGGAAGCGTTTTCAGTTTTTCGGCGGCGAACAGCGGGGCTTGGTCCGCGTAGTGTTTTGCTCCCGCCAATTGGGAACTGCCGAACGGCGCGATACTTTCCACCTGCCAGCGGCCGTCCTTCAGCCACGTCGAGATCAGGGTCAAGGAGTCGCCGCCGGCTGCGGCGAAGGTTCCGTCTCGTTTGATCCTGGGCGGAACATCCACGCTGCGCAGGGTGTCGGGCCCCCCGCTCAGGGGCAGATCGAGATCGTCGCGTCTGAGGCGGCTGACCTCCGCCCAACTGGGATCGATCCGCCCGAATTGCGAGAGCAACCGGTTCGCGGTCGCCCGCAATGTCTGGGTCGGGTCCGGACGGGGCTCTGCGCGTGCGGATGCCCGCAGCAGCGGCTCCGCCGTCAGCATCGCCAGCGCCGTGCCGCGGTTCTCTTTGTTCGTACACAGATTATAGCGGCGCAGCAGCTCGCCGGCTTCTTCGAGCAGCGGATCGCCGGCATAATTGCGCGCGCCGATTCCTTTCACCAGCACCGCGAAATCGGAATCGGGCGTGTAGCAATTGTCGAACTTGTACTTGCGGAATTCATCGGCCGTGATGGAGCGATCGCTTGAGAACAGTGCCAAAGCGCGTCTCGTTCGGTTGTTCAAACCCGTCTCGATGCCCTGGTTCGGCGCGAAACTTTCGGGCTTGGGATTGTACGGATCGGCCGTGGTGCGGAAGGGTGTCGCGTCCGCGGCAACGACAAATCCGCTGGGCGGCGCGATGGTCCGGGGCGAAGCGTCCGCGGGCAGATAGCTGTTCCACATATCGTCCGGGACGTTGCCGGGCACCGCGCGGGTCCAATCGTAGCCGGCGGGGCGGTCCGGAAACGCGCCCTGATAAAGCGATGCGATGCGGCCGGTCCTGTCGGCATAGACGAATTCGAGGCCGGGAATTCCAGCGCCCGCCAGCGCCGCCGTGAAGGCCTCGAAATTCGCCGCCTTGTTGAGGCGGAAGAAAGCCTCGACTGCTTTGAGATCGTCCTGCCCCGCATAGTGCACCGCGAACAGCCCATTGGCGTTGCGGATCACCGGCCCCTGGGCCGAACGCGATATTTCCCGGCGAAAGGTGACGCGAATCGGTCCCCAAAGCCGCGCCACCACCCGCGACTCGCGCGTTTCCAGCCGCCGCCATTCCCCATCGAAACGATAGAAATAGCGATCGTTGGGATTGGCCTCGAGCGCATAGACGTCGGCAAGGTCGGGGTGGTTCGGCGTGATGCCCCAGCCGAAATTGGGACCAGCCCCCGCTAGCATCACTGGTGAGCCGGGAATCAGCCCACCCGCGAGATTCCACCCCTCGCCGGAGGTGACCCGTGCTTCATACCAGGAGAGGGGACCTTCGAACGGCCCCTGGGGATTGATCAGCAGCCGTGTCGCGCCATCGGCCGAGCGCGACGGGGCCACCGCGATGGCGACGCCGCGCGCTTCGGAGGTATCGGGCGCGATCTTGCTGGTCCCCCCGGCTAAGAGCGCGTGCAGCTGTTTGTCGAGCCCATAAGAGAACGGCAGCCGCAGCATGAAGAGCGCGACGATGTCTTCGCCGCGGACCGGCTCGAATCCCGGCAACACCCGGCCCCTGTGCTGGGCGGCGAACAGGTTGAATCCGGCGCTGTAGCCGTCGAGCAAAGCCCGCGTATCCGCCGAGAGATCGGTCGGATAGCGCTGGTGAACCGCATCCCAAATGCCCAGGAGCTGGACGAAATAATCGTTTTCCGCGGCCTCCACGCCGTCAACCGTGGCCAGGCGCCCGCGGGCGGCCAGGAAGGCGCGCTGGAGGGTGGGAAAATCGTCTTCTGCATGGGCATAGCCCAGGCCGAATGCCGCATCCGCGTCGCGGCGGCCGAAAATATGGGGGACACCGAAACGGTCGCGAATGATGGTGGCGTCATATTTGGCGGCTGCGGCCAGCACCGGGCGCGCGTCGAACCAGGTCAGCCGCTCCTCATGCGCCCAGAAAAAGCTGAAGAACGCCAGCACGACGAACGCGACGAGCACCAAAAACACAACAAGCCCGCGCAGGATCATCAGGGAGCGCCCGCGAATACCGCCCGCCACTGATAGGACTGGGCAGGGGCCAGGGCAAGGCTGGCGAAAAAGCCTCGCGGGAAAGTGCCTTTTCTCTCCGCTGGACCCGTTTTAGCGATAGGATGTAAATTACTGCCGTTCTGGCCCCGGATTGGAAGATGACCCCCAAGAAACAAAGACGCCTGGCCTTTGCGATCACCCTGCTGCTGGCAGGCGGTGGCGCGGCGGCGCTCGCCGTCTACGCGCTTCAGGACAATATTCTTTTCTTCTATAGCCCGAGCGACATTGCAGCCCATCCCGAAAAGGTGCCGGAAGGGCGTGCGTTCCGCATAGGCGGCCTGGTCGAAAAGGGCAGCGTCAAGCGCGACCGGGGCCTTGAGGTGCATTTTGTGGTCACCGACGGCAAGAATGCGGTGCCGGTCGACTATTCCGGCGTTCTGCCCGACCTCTTCCGCGAGGGCCAGGGCGTGGTCGCCATGGGCACGCGCAGCAGCAACGGGGTCTTCCTCGCCCGCGAGGTGCTGGCCAAGCACGACGAAAAATACATGCCCCCCGAAGTGGTGGATGCGCTGAAACGATCCGGACACTGGCAAGAAGGCCAGGGTGGGCCGGGCTCCTCATGACCGGCGAACTCGGTCAACTCGCATTATGTCTCGCGCTTGCGTTGTCGCTGGTGCAGGCCTTCACGGGTTTTGCCGGAGCCTCGCGTAGCAGTGCCGGCCTGATGGCGATGGGGCGGGGCGCGGCGATGGGCAGCTTCGTGTTCGTCGCGCTCGCATTCTTCACGCTGATGTACGCCTATGTGACGTCGGATTTCTCCGTCATGGTGGTGGCCGAGAATTCCCACACCGCCAAGCCGATGATCTACAAAATCTCCGGCGTCTGGGGAAACCATGAAGGGTCGATGATCCTGTGGCTCTTGATCCTCGGCATCTATTCCGCCGCGATCGCCATGACGCAGCCAACGGACAATGCCGCGAACGCGGAGCTGGGCTCGCGCGCGCTGGGTGTACAGGCGCTCATCGCGATTGCGTTTCTCATTTTTGTACTCCTGACCTCCGATCCCTTCGGGCGGCTCTATCCGCCACCCTTTGAAGGGAACGGGCTCAATCCCCTGTTGCAGGATCCCGGGCTCGCCTTCCATCCGCCGCTGCTTTACCTGGGCTATGTCGGGTTGTCCGCGTCGTTTTCTTTCGCCGCGGCAGCGCTGCTCGATAAGCGCAACGACGCCGCCTGGGTGCGCCGGGCGAGGCCCTTCGCGACCGCTGCCTGGACCGCCTTGACGCTCGGCATCGCTGC